>JBCDKE010000083.1:0-12548 GCA_038747015.1 Pseudomonadota bacterium | reverse complement strand
GCGAAGAGAGCCGCGCCCAGCTCATCGCGTCGAACCAGCTCGACGCAGCTCAGAACGTGACCATCGGCACCTTCGAGGCAGTTCAGGCCCAGAACCCGAATGTCATGGCGTGGCATGACGGCTTCCCCTATGCGGCCTCTGACCCCTGTGCGCGTCAGCTCGAAATCAACACGACCGTTGCGCCTTGGGACAATGCCAACATGCGCAAGGCCGTGGCGACGATCATCGACCGCAGCCAGATCGTGAACGTGGCCTATGAGGGCACCACAGAGGCGTCGCGCACGATGTTCGCGCAGTACGGCTCCATGGCGCCCTTCATCGACGCCATTGTTGACGCGGGTTACGGCCTGCCAGCGCAGGGTGACGCCGCCGCAGGTCAGGCCCTGATCGAGGCCGAAGGCTGGGCCAAGAACGGCGACTACTACGAAAAGGACGGCGAACGTCTGAGCGTCAACATCCACGTGAACTCCGCCTCCACCGAATACACCCGCACCATCGACGTCATCGTCGAACAGCTCCAGCGCGCCGGTATCGACGCCAAGGCTGTACCGGTCGAAAACGGTGTGTTCTGGGGCGAGGTGCTGCCCTTCGGCGCCTATGAGATGTCCTATTCCTGGCTGTCCTGCGGCTCGGTCAACGAACCATGGGCCTCCATGGGTCGCTACACCGTCAAGGACGTGGTGCCAGTGGGTGAACGCTCGCCGGGCTTTAACAACACCTCCCGTTGGAGCGGCCCGGGCGCCGAAGCCTATTCGGCCCTCGTGGATGAAATCGCGACCAAACAGCTGGGCGACCCGTCGGTCCCGGCCATGGTGGCAGAGGCCTATCAGTATCTCGATGCTGAAATGCCGTTCATCCCGCTCGCTCAGGCGTCCAAACTCATCCCGTTCAACAACACCTATTGGACAGGCTGGCCGTCGAGCGACAACTACTACAACCACCCGTTCTTCTGGTGGAACCACACGCACCAGATCATCCACAATCTGGAGCCTGCAGGCTAATAGGCGCGGGCGCCTCCTAGGCGCCTCCCGCTAGACTGGTCGCGGGCAGAACTGCCCGCGACGCAAGGCCAAAAGGCGGTCGTGGTTCGGAACCTGTCAGTTCTGTACTCTCCCTCAGTGCGAACCTGCGCTGCACGGACCCGCCACTAAAAAAGGTCCACTAAACAGGAAGGAAAGATCCGATGGGACGCATCCCCAGGGATTACTTACTCAATCGTCTGACAACGCTCGTCCTGACGATTTTGATCGCCGCAACGATCATTTGGATTATCCCGCGTCTGTCGCCGGTTGACCCGGCCGAAATCGCTCTGGGCCGCATGGCCGCAGGGGCAGGCTCCGTTGCGAATTCCGAAGAAATCCTCCAACAGCTGCGTGCGCAGATGGGCATCGATCAGCCGCTCATCGTTCAGTATTTCAAATATCTGTCGGGCGCGCTCGTCTTCGACTTTGGCCTCTCGACTGCCGCGTTCCCAACGCCGGTCTCGACGCTGATCATGAACGCGCTGCCCTGGACCATGGGTCTGATGATCCTGTCGCTCCTAATCACCTTCTTCATCGGCAACCTTCTGGGCGCGCTGATGGTGTGGGAGAAATCACCAAAACTGGTGAAGGTGGCGATCCCGGCGGCCATGGTCTTTACCTCGATCCCGCCGATCCTGTCGGGCCTGCTCCTGATGTGGATCTTCGCGGCCAAACTTCAGTGGTTCCCGCTGACAGGGGCCTATTCGATCTTTGTTGAACCCGGCTGGAGCTGGGAATTCGTCCAGAGCGTCCTTTACCACGGCTTTCTCCCCGCTTTGTCGATCGTCATCGTGACGTTCGGGTTTTGGGCGCTCGGTATGCGCGGTCTCATGATCACTGTCCAAGGCGAGGATTACGTAACCCTCGCCAAGGCCAAGGGTCTGAGACCGCGTTATATCCTCTACCGCTACATGATCCGTAACGCGATCTTGCCGCAAATCACGGCCTTCGCGCTCAAGATCGGGCTGCTCATCGCCGGGCAGGTGCTGGTGGAACGCATCTTTGCCTATAACGGCATGGGCAAACTGCTCTACGACGCGATCCTCAATCAGGATTTCCCGGTGATCCAGGGCGTCAGCTACGTGATCATCCTGATGACGGCGCTCAGCGTGTTCCTCGTGGACCTGCTTTACCCGTTCATTGACCCCCGCATTCGACACGAGGCCGCGTAAGATGACGGACCAGGCACAACCTCTCCGCCGCGCGGAACGCCGTCAGGCAAAACGGCTCAAGCGTTTCGACAATCCGTGGATGAACCCGAAACTCCTATGGGGTGCGGGCCTCCTCCTCGGTATCATCTTCCTGGGTCTCATCGGCCGCGTTCTCTGGGACCCCGAACTGGTCTTCACCGGCTCCGTGCCGCTGAAACTGCCGCCCGTGGGTTTTGAGAACCTGCGCGGTCAGCCGGGTATCTGGTCATCGCCGCTCGGTACCGATGGCGGGGGCAGGGACCTCCTGGCCCTCCTGATCATCGGCGCGCCCAACACGCTCTTTGTCGGGTTGCTCGCGTCCTTCATCGGCATGACGCTGGGGATCTTTCTGGGCTTCTCTGCCGGGTTCATCGGCGGGCGCACGGACGACATCATCCGCGTTCTGGCCGACGTGATGATCACCATCCCGCCGCTCCTGATCCTCGTCGTCTTTCAGTCGTCCTTTGGCGATGTGAGCCTGACGATGATGGCGCTCCTGATCGCGGGCTTTGTGTGGCAGTCGCCCACGCGCCTGATCCGCGCGCAGGTCCTGTCGATGAAGCAATCGGGCTACGTGCAGATGGCGCAGCTCTCTGGCGCGTCGACCTTCCACATCATGTTCCGCGAGATGCTGCCGAACCTGGTGCCCTACCTCTTTGGCTCTTTCATCGCCTCGGTCACGACCTCCATCGTGACGGCGGTGGGTCTCGAAGTTCTGGGTCTCGGTCCGCAGCGGATCCCGACACTAGGCCGCACGATCTACGAGGCCATCAACGCCGGCGCGCTGATCCAGAACCTCTGGTGGTGGTGGGGTCTGCCGACCTTGCTCTTGGCGACGATGTTCATCGGGCTTCTCCTGATCAACCTGGGCCTCGACGAAGTGTCGAACCCACGCCTGAGGAAGCTGTCATGAACGGCGCGTCGAAGACGCGGCGCGCGCGAGGCAGGGTGTTTCTGCGAAACACCCGTTCGCGCAATCTACTAATTGGAGGGATCAAATGACCTCGAAACCCGTTCTCACTCTCAAGGACCTCAGTATCGAGTTCCCGACCCCCAAAGGCGTGGTGCAGGCCGTCAAAAGCCTGAACCTCACCATCGAAAAGGGCCGCCGCGTGGGCTTCATTGGCGAATCCGGCTCGGGCAAGACCACCACCGCGCTCGCCGTGATGCAGATGCTCGCAGAACCCGGCCGCGTGGCCGGGGGCACCATCGACCTCGCCGGGACCGACATGCTGGCCCTGAACGAGGAAGAGATGCGTCGCGCGCGCCTGTCGGCCGTGGCCTACATTCCTCAGGGCGCGATGAACTCGCTCAACCCCGTCATGCGCGTCGAACCGCAGATGTGGGACGCGATCATCGCCCATGAGGGCAACATGTCCCGCGACGAGCTCAAGCGCCGCTCCGATGCTGCGCTGGTCTCGGTGGGCCTGCCCGAACACTCGGGCGAACTGTTCCCGCACGAGCTCTCAGGCGGAATGAAACAGCGCGTTTGTATCGCCATGGGCCTGATCCTGAACCCGGACCTGATCATCGCCGACGAGCCGACCTCGGCTCTGGACGTGGTGACCCAGCGCCAGGTCATGCAGACCCTCAAGGACATCCAGACCGAAATCGGCTCCGGCCTGATCCTCATCGGTCACGACATGGGGCTCATGGCCCAGTCCGTGGATGAATTGGCGGTTCTCAAGGACGGCGAGCTGGTGGAACACGGCACAGTGAAACAGATCATCGAGGCGCCCAAGCACCCCTATACCCAGGACCTGATCTCCTCAGTGCCGCTGGTAGGGGGCGACAGTTTCCTCAATCCGGACCGCAACGCTCCGGCCCCCAAGCGTGACTCTAAAGAGCCGCTCCTGAGGTTCGAAAACGTGCGCAAGGATTACGGCAACGTCACCGCGCTGCACCCGATGTCGTTCACGCTTCAGGGCGACACGCCGCAGATCATTTCGATCGTCGGTCAGTCGGGCTCGGGCAAATCGACCATGGGCTCGATCATGCTGGGCTTTAACCCGCCCAGCCAGGGCAAGGTGCTCTTCGAAGGCCAGGACATCCAGCGCATGAACGCGTCTCAGAGCCTCGATTTCCGCAAGAACGTGCAGGCGGTGTTTCAGGACCCATATGCCTGCTTCAACCCGTTCTACCGGGTCTCTCACGCCCTGAAATTCCCGTTCAAACAGTTCGGTTTGGCGAAATCCGAGGCGCATACCCAGTCCGCGATGGAAGAAGCCTGCGCGGCCGTGGGTCTCGACCCCTCGCTCGTGCTCTCGCGCTACCCGCACCAGCTCTCTGGCGGCCAACGCCAGCGCCTGATCGTGGCCCGCGCGCTGATGCTCTCGCCGAAACTGCTGATCGCGGATGAACCGGTGTCGATGGTGGACGCGTCGCTGCGCGCGACGATCCTCTCCAACATCTATGACCTTAAAGACAAATACGGGATTTCGATCCTCTACATCACGCACGATCTGGCCACGGCCTATCACGTGTCGGACTACGTGATGGTGCTCTTCAAAGGTCACGTGGTGGAGGCCGGCCCGCCCAAAGAGGTCATCGGCAGCCCCCAGCACCCCTATACGCAGCTCCTGATCGACTCGATCCCGTGGCCCGATCTCGACCGTGCCTGGGGCGAACAGGGATGGGACCCCGACCAGAAACGTGCCGAGGCCGAACAGGCTGCATCGGTCATGCGCGGCGCTGTGCCGGGCTTTGATCTCACCGCCCATGCCTAAGAACGGTTGGTAAGTACCATGGATGACGGCCTCGACGGGACGCTGGAACGCGACCGCCGCCAACGCGCGCTACACAGGCTCCGCCTCACGCGCGAGAAAATCGGCGCGCGCCTCGAACTGATCGCGCCCATGGTCTACCGCCGCCGGTTGCCCTTGCTCCCCTTCGAGATGAAGGAGCTCGCGGCACCGGAGGTGGATACCGACGTTCATCAGACGCCGTCTGACTGGATTGAGATCCCGCATCACAGCTATTGGGGCCGCGCTGACCTCAATTTCCTGATGAAAACGAAAATGCGCATCCCGGTAGACTGGGATGCGCGCCACCTCGCGCTGCACCTGCCGTTGGGGGTGCTGGGCGATATCTTCAACCATCCCGAAGCGATGGTTTATCTGGATGAGACGCCGCTCGGCTCCGCAGATCGCTATCACCACGATATTCCGCTGCCCGAAGGCTGCGCGGGTGATCATACGCTGACGCTCCACGGTTGGACGGGGCTGGCGGGCTGGCCCCCGGATCCCAACAGCCGCGCCCAGCTCCACATGGGCGCACCCGCGCTGGTGGAACGCTGCCCCGATACGCTCGATTTCGTGCGTCTGGCGCGGGCGGTCCACGACACCGCCACCCATACCGACAATCCCGACCTGATCGCGGCGCTCGACGCCGGGTTCAATGTGCTCGACACCCGCGACCCCATGGGCGAGGCTTTCTACGCCTCTGTGCCCGGCGCGCTGGTAACGCTGCGTGGCGCGGTGGCCGAGGCCGGCGTGCCCATGGACGTCACCGTTCACGGTATCGGCCACGCCCATATGGACGTCGCCTATCTCTGGACCATCGACCAGATTCGGCTGAAAAATCAGCGGACTTACTCCAATGTCCTCAGGTTGATGGACGCCGACCCGAACTACCGCTTCTCGCATTCGCAGCCCGCGCTCTACGAGATGACCAAACACGACTTCCCCGAGATCTATGAAGGCATCAAGAAACGCGTCGCAGAAGGCCGGTGGGAGGTCATGGGCGGCATGTGGGTCGAACCCGACCTCAACATTCCGGGGCCCGAAGCCTTGGTGCGCCAGCTGATCCTCGGCCGCGATTTCTTTCGCGACGAATTCGGCGATGTCGAAACCGATGTGCTCTGGCTGCCAGACACGTTCGGCTTTCCCGGTCAGATCCCGCAGCTCATGAAAATGGCGGGTCTCGAGTGGTTCGTGACGAATAAACTCAACTGGAACCAGATCAACCGCGTGCCCTGGGCCTCCCACCACTGGGAGGGCATCGACGGCACCAAGGTCATGGCCCATATCCTGACCACGCCGCGCGCGGTGCAGTACCTGCCGTTCCCGACCAATTACAAAAGCGATCTCAGCGCCTCCGAAGTGCTCGGAACCTGGTCCAACGCGCAAGGTATGGCGCGCGGCGATCTGCCGATCTGCTACGGCTATGGCGACGGGGGCGGCGGCCCCACCGAAGACCTCATCGCCAAGGCGCACGCCTACGCCTCCATGCCCGGCATGCCCCGGCTCGAGATGTCGACCGTCAAAAAGGTGCTCGGCGCCCTTGGCCCCACGGTGCCCGCCATGCAGGCCTGGCGCGGCGAACACTACATGGAAGGCCACCGGGGCGTGTTTACATCCCAGGGTTGGATCAAACGCGCCAATCGCAAGGCCGAATGGGCGCTCCACGAGGCCGAGGCACTCGCCGCCATGTTGGGCCGCGAGATCGACCTCACCGAGGCCTGGAAGACGCTCTGCCTTCATCAGTTCCACGACATCCTCACCGGCACCTCGATCACCGAGGTCTTCGATCAAGCCAAAGAGACTTTCTCTCACCTTCGCAGTGGGTTGGCGGATGATCTTGAGGTCGTGATGCCAGACGAGGGCGGTCTCGTTGCCTACAGCACATGCCCCACACGCGGTCCTCGCGTCGCCCATGTGCGCGGCGAGGCCGAAACCCAGGCCGCGCAAAAGGTCGAGGGCGGATCGCTGTGCTGGTTCGCCGACCTGCCGGGCTATTCCGCGCGCTCCATCGAGACCGCGCAAACCCCGCCCCACGCAGCCCGGGCCTCGGTGGGCAATACCCATGCGTGGCTCGACAACGGCCTCATCCGGGTGCGTGTCCTCCCCAATGGCCACGTGGCCGAGGTGCAGGACCTCGCCACCGGCTGGCAGGCGCTGGCACCCGGCGAACACGGCAACCGCCTGATCGCTTTCGAGGACCGCCCGATCTGCTGGGACGCCTGGGACATCGACCCGCATTTCGAAGACAATCAGGAAGAAGTCACCAACGCCCGCCAGTTCGAGGTGGTCGAAAACGGCCCCGTCCGTGCCGCCGTGCGCGTCACCCACCTCTGGCGCGGCTGCGAGATCGTCCAGACGATCCGGCTCCACGCAGGATCGCGCCGCATCGATTTCGTCACCGAAATCGACTGGCATGTCAGCCATATTCTGCTCAAGGTCGCGTTCCCGGCCAATGTCACCGCGGATTCCGCGCTCTACGACATCCAATGGGGTGCGGTTCAGCGTTCCACCTCGCGGATGTCAGACTTTGACGCCGCCCGTTTCGAGGTCCCGGCCCAGAAATGGGCGCTCCTCAGCGACGGCGACCGCGGGGCGGCGCTGCTCAACGACTGCAAATATGGCTACGACATCCACGGCCATGTCATGCGGCTCTCGCTGATCAAATCCGCCACCTCGCCGGATCCGGTGGCCGATCAGGGCCGACACGTGTTCACCTATTCCTTCATGCCGCTGCCAGACAGCGACCGGGCCGAACTGGATCACGCCGCCTACGACCTGAACGCGCCCCTGCGCGTGGCACCGGGCCCCGAAGTCGCGCCGATGATCGAGGCGCCCAAGGGCGTCACGGTCGAATCCGTCCGGCAGGTAGGTGATGAGGTGGAATTCCGCCTGTTCGAGGCCCGCGGCAACGTCAAAGAGGCCGTGCTTCGCTTCCCGCAAGCGCCGAAATCGGTGCGCACCACGGATATCTTCGGCGCGACCTATGCCGATCTGCCCCCGGGCAAAAACGTGCACCTGTCGCTCGGCCCGTGGGAGATCGTGACGATCCGCGCGAAATTCTAAAGGCAGGGGGGCCGCAAAGCCCCCCGACCACTTACTTCTTCAAAATGGCAAAGCCGCTGGCGCCGAGGCTGACGCGCCCGCCCGCCAACTCCGCATTCTGCGCAAAGAGCACCTCGGAACCATCAGGAACTTCGGCCTCCGCCGCCTCGGTTGAGAGGTTGAAGACACAGACAAACCCGTCGCCGCGCTCATAGGCCAGCACGTTCCCGGCGCTCTCCATGAACTGTTGCGACCCGACCCGCAGGTCCTCATGCGCCGCCCGAAGCTTCAGGAGATCGCGGTAGAACGCCAATACGCTCTGATCGTCGCCTTCCTGCTGATCCAAGGCACGCGCCTTCGCGGGCTCCTTCACCGGCAGCCACGTGCGATTGGCCGCCGAAAACCCACCATTGGGCGCGTCCTTGGCCCAGGGGTAGGGCGTCCGGCAATTGTCGCGGCCGATGGGTTCGGGCCAGAACGCGATGCCCTGCACGTCCGTTAGCTCTTCGAATTCCAGTTCGGTATCGACCAGACCCAGCTCTTCGCCCTGATAGAGGCATACCGACCCCTTGAAGGTCAGGAGCATCGCCGCCGACTGTTTGGCCACCGCGTCCTGCGACGCGCCATGGGCGAGGAAGCGCCCCACATGGCGCTGGGTGTCGTGGTTCGAAAACGCCCAGCACGGCCAGCCCTCGGGCGCATCGGTGTAGAACGCTTCGATCCGGTCGCGGAAATGGGCGGGGGAGAAATCCGGCCCCAGGAAATCGAAGGAATACGCCATGTGCAGCCGCTGACCCGAGGTGTACTGCCCCATGATCTTGATCCCGTCATGGGCGTCACCAATCTCGCCCACCGTGGCGCGCGCCTCATAGCGATCCAGCAGCGCGCGCAGGCGCTGCAGGAACACCAGATTCTCCGGCTGGTTCTTCGAAAACAGCGTGTACTGCATCTCAACCGGGCGCGGCGCGGTCAGGCCCCATGGCTCCGGGTTCGCCGGGTTGTCGCGCAAAAGCGCGTCGTGGAAATAGAAATTCGCGGTATCGAGCCGGAAGCCGTCCACACCGCGCTTCAGCCAGAACTCCACCCTCTCCAGCAGGTAGTCCTGCACGGCCGGGTTGTGGAAATTCCAGTCTGGCTGCGAGCTCAGGAAGTTGTGCAGGTAATACTGCCGCCGCCGCGTGTCCCACGTCCACGCCGCACCGCCAAACATCGCCTGCCAGTTATTGGGCGGGGAGCCATCCGGCTTGGGGTCAGCCCAGACAAACCAGTCGGCTTTTGGGTTGTCGCGGCTCTTGCGGCTCTCCTCAAAATAGGCGTGCTGGTCCGAGGCGTGCGACAGCACCTGATCGATGATCACCTTCAGCCCCAGCCCATGGGCGCGCGCGACCATGGCGTCGAAATCCCCCAGTGTGCCAAAGATCGGATCGATGTCGGTATAATCCGACACGTCATAGCCCATGTCCTTCATGGGCGAGGTGAAAACGGGCGACAGCCAGATCGCATCGACCCCCAGCGAGGCCACATAATCCAGCTTGCTCGTGATGCCCTTGATATCGCCGATCCCGTTGCCGGTGGCGTCCATGAACGAGCGCGGATAAATCTGATACGTGACCGATCCACGCCACCAATCTGCATTGGCCATGAGCGTAATCCTCTTGCGGTTTTGAAGGTCGTCCCGAAGGACCTAGTGGGGAGCTTGATAGGATTCCCGCCGCGCCTGCAACAAACCTATCTGGCCTCCGTTGCAATCCCAAGCTTGCCATGGTCTTGAGGTTTGTGTCTTGCTGGCCACTATGGGGCAGGCGACCTGATGTGGAAGATATTCGCGTGGTTAAAACTGTTTTCGACATGGTGCTGAAAAACGCGGCCCCGCGCCGCGTGTTTGCGGCGCTCATGATCCTCGGATGCGCCACAGCCGCCTCTGCCCAGACCATCCGCGTTTCTCCCGCCAACGAAGAGCTTGAGGCCCGGATCGAGGCCGAAGCCCTCGTGCTCCAAGCCGCGCCGGACGCCACCCGTGCCGAGGTTCTTGCCTCAGCCGATGGCGACTACAGCCGCCTGTTGGCCGTGCTCTACGAAGAGGGCTATTTCGGTCCCTCGATCTCGATCACTGTGGCCGGGCAGGAGGTCTCGACGATTACCCCGCTCAACGTGCCGACCACGCTCAGTCCCGTGGTCATCTCGGTCACTCTCGGTCCTGAATACAGCTTCGGTCAGGCCGAAATCGCACCGCGCGCACCCGGTTCCGAGCCGCCGGAGGGATTTGTGCCCGGCGCGACCGCTGGCACCGCCATCATCGGCACCGCCGCCAATGGTGCCTTGGCTGACTGGCGACGGGCCTCCCACGCCAAGGCCGAGATCACCGGCCAGCAAATCACCGCTCGGCACAGCGACAACCAGATCGATGTGGCCATCGCCATCGAGCCGGGGCCTCCGCTGACCTTCGGGCGCCTCACGGTCGAGGACCACCCGGATTTCCGCCGCGAACGCATCCTCCAGATCATCGGGTTTCCGAGCGGCGACGACTATTCGCCTAAGGCAGTGCGCGATGCCCGCAACCGCCTCGTCGATACCGGCGCGTTCAGCTCTGTGGTGCTCGAAGAAGCCGAAGAAATCAGCCCCGGCCAGACCCTCGATTTCACGCTGGGTTACGAGCCCGCGCCAAAGCGCAGGATCGGGTTTGGTGGTGAAATCGACACGACCGAAGGCCTCTCGCTCCAGGCCTTTTGGCTGCACCGCAACATCTTCCGCGGGGCCGAGAGCCTGCGCTTCGACGCCTCCGTCGACGGCATCGGCGGTCCCGGCGGCGGGATCGACTACACGCTGGGCACGACCCTGCGCATCCCGGGCTTCCGCCGCGCCGACGACACGCTGGAATTCACCGTCGGCATTCAGCGCGAAAACTTTGAAAACGTGGTCGAAGACCTCGCCGGCGCGATCGTGCGCCGCTCGCGTCAGGTCAATGACGATCTCGAAGTCGGCGTCTTTGGCGGTCTCAGGTTCTCCGAGGCAACCGATGACGACGGCACCACCCGGTTCAAACATATTATCCTTGGCATAGACGGTGAGCTCGACTTGCGTGACGACCCGCTGAACTCGCGCGGCGGCACGTACAGTTTTGTGGAAATTCAGCCTTTCATCGGCGTCGATGATAGCGAAAGCGGCATACGCATCACGGGTGATTTTCGCGCGTATCAAAGCGTCGGTGACGCGTTCGTTCTGGCCTTGCGTGGCCAGCTCGGCTCGGTGATTGGCCCAGAGATCGATGAAACGCCCCCAGACTTTCTGTTCCTTTCCGGTGGTGGTGGCACCGTGCGCGGGCAGGGCTTTGAGTCGCTGGGCGTTGGCACAGGCGATGACCTTACGGGCGGCCTCGGCTTTGCGGGCCTTTCGCTGGAACTGCGCCGCGATATTTCCGATACGATCAGTGTCGTCGGATTTGCCGACTACGGCTATGTTTCCCAAGACTCGGAACTCTCCAACGGCGAAGGCCATGCCGGCGCGGGGGTAGGTGTGCGCTACAACACGCCCTTCGGCCCGTTCCGGGTCGATGTGGGCGTGCCGGTGGGTGACTCGTCCGATGGCACGGAATTCGGCCTCTATATCGGATTGGGGCAATCGTTTTGAGACGACTACTGACGATCATTTGCGTGCTCGCACCACTCGCCGCCACGGCGCAGGACGAAGGCAGCCGCCTCGAAAACCTGCTGGAAAACCAGCTCTCCTCTGAGGGTCGCGTGGTTGAGATCGACGGTTTTGAAGGGGCGCTCAGCTCCGAGGCCACGATGGCCGCGCTGCGCGTCTCCGACGATCAAGGCGTCTGGCTCGAACTCACCGACCTCAAACTGAACTGGAACCGCCTCGCACTGCTCCGCGCGCGCCTCAGCGTCGAAGAGCTCAGCGCAGGCACCGTGACGCTGACCCGTCTGCCCGAGGCTGCAGAGACCCAAGAGGTCGAGGCACCGCCTGCCGAAGCCTCCGGTTTCCGCATTCCCGAACTTCCCGTGGCCGTCATCATCAACCGCATGGCGCTCGAGGAAATCAATATCGGCGAGGCTGTGCTTGGCGAGGCTGTGCGCGCAACGCTCGATGCATCCGTGCTCCTCGACGACGGCATTCTGGACATCGAACTCGACGCGCTGCGCACCGACGACAAACCCGGTCAGGCGCTCATTGATCTGGGCTTCACGCCCGAGGATGAGGTGTTGACGATCGACCTCGATATCAGCGAACCCGAGGGCGGCATCGTCGCGCGCGCTCTGTCGCTGCCTGGCCTTCCGTCGGTGGAACTCACCGTGTCTGGTGGCGGGCCCTTCGACGCCTTTGACGCGCAGCTGGCGCTGGCGACCAATGACGAGGAACGGCTGGAAGGCCGCGCCCAGATTACTGGACGCGAAGACGGCGGACGGGGCTTCGAACTCGATGTCAGCGGCGATATCCAGCCGCTTCTCGCCCCCGATGTGCGGGGCTTCTTTGGCGAGGAAACCGCGCTGACGGCCCAGGGCGAGGCCGCCCCCGACGGCGCGCTAATCCTTGAAAGCCTCCGCGTTGAG
>JBCDKE010000082.1:0-12964 GCA_038747015.1 Pseudomonadota bacterium | reverse complement strand
GTGCAAGCGTCGTCGTATCAAACCGCCGCCACTCCTGATAGCGACCGAGCACGCCGACACTACCGATATCCTCGCCCCTTTGGCGCGCGTCTGAGAGCACTTCGGCGAGCGCGGCTACGTCCCGCATCCCGGCGTTGAGCCCCTGGCCCGCTATCGGGTGGATACCATGGGCCGCGTCGCCCACCAGCGCCACGCGATCCTCTGTAAAACTATGCGCCAGTGAAAGTCCCAGCGGGTAAGTAAACCGGTCGCCTGCCAGAGAAATTTCACCCAGAAAATCGCCAAAACGCGGGCGTAAGATGCTGAGGTAGTCCGCATCGCCCAGCCCGGCGATCTCCGCCGCGCGTGCGGTTTCTTCGGTCCAGACCACGCCGACACGGTTCTCAGTCAGCGGCAGGATGGCCAAGGGGCCTTCCGGCAGGAATAGCTGGTGGGCAATGCCGCCGTGGTCTTTTTCAACGTGCAACGCACAAACGAGTGACGTCTGCCGGTATTGCCACGAAATGCGCTTTATCCCCGCCCGTTCAGCGGTGCCAGACCCGCGTCCATCGCAGCCGACAAGCAGTGGCGCGCTGATCTCCGTGCCATCGGCCAGCTTTACACGCGCCCCCGCCGGGGAGACATTCTGATCCACCACTTCCATCTTGGCGAGGTGGGTGAATCGCGGTTCTTCGTTTTCGGCATTCAGCAGTGCGACGCGGGCATGTCGATCTTCGATCATGTAGCCCATCGGGTCGGTGCCGATCTCGGCATGGTCAAAATGCATGAAGAACGGCGACGGCGTCTGGCCTGTGCGCCCGTCCGAGACCTTGATCTCGTTGATCGCCTGCGCATGCGGTGCCAGCTCGTCCCACAGCCCCAGTGCCCGCAACATCCGCGTGGTGGCGAGCGCCATGGCATAGCTGCGTCCGTCAAAGCCCTTCTTGCGGCGGGTTGCCTTGGGGAGCGCGTCGATCAGTACAACCTCGAAACCGGCCTTTGCGAGGGCCAGCGCCAGTGTGGACCCGACGATACCACCGCCAGTGATGATCACATCAGTTTTCATGCTTTTCAGATATGGCTGGAGGGATGGAGATGTAAATGCGCGTTGTCGGTTGGTCGCACCCCGGTTACCTCTGTGAGCAACGGAGGAACACGATGGAATGGCATGAACTGAGCGCGGCAGAACAGGGGCGAGCCATCGGGGCGGGTGGGATCGACCCTGTCGAACTGACCGAGGCCTATCTCGAGGCAGCGAAGCAACATCCGCTCAGTTCCAGGATCTATGCGCGCATGACCGAAGAGCGGGCTCTGGCCGAGGCCGGTGCAGCGCGTGAGCGTGCAAAGCTGGGGCACCGGCGCGGGCTGCTCGACGGCGTCCCGATCTCGTGGAAGGATCTCTTTGACACAGCAGGCGTTGCGACCGAAGCAGGCTCTGCCTTGCTTGATGGTCGGGTGCCCGGTGCGGACGCAGAGGTGCTGACCACGGCGACCGCGCAGGGCCTCGTCTGCCTTGGGAAGACGCATATGTCCGAACTCGCATTCTCGGGTCTCGGGCTAAATCCGGTGACGGCGACATCGCCCAATGTACACAATCCCGATCTGATCTCGGGTGGGTCCTCTTCTGGGGCGGCTGCATCCGTGGCCCACGGTCTTGCCTCCGCGGGAATCGGCTCTGATACGGGCGGATCTGTACGCATTCCTGCCGCGTGGAACGATCTGGTTGGTCTCAAAACCACCGCAGGCCGTGTGTCCCTCAAAGGTGTCGTGCCTCTTTGTCTGAAGTTTGACACAGTGGGGCCGCTGACCCGCACAGTGGAGGATGCCGGCCTTTTGCTGGCAGCGCTTGAAGGCGCGCGAGCCCTCGATCTCAGCGGTGCGTCCCTTAGGGGCGCGCGGTTCCTGATCCTCGACACCATAGTGTTTGATGCCATCGAAGACGCTCCTCGAGCGGCGTTCGAAAGCGCAGTTGATCGGGTCACTGCCGCAGGGGCAACTGTGATGCGTCGCAAGGTCCCGTCGGTGGCCGAGGCTATGGCGTTAACCGGTGCGCTCTACCCAACCGAGGCCTACGGTCTGTGGAAGGACGTGATCGAGGCCGCACCCGACAAGATGTTTGCCGAAATCCTCGAAAGGTTCCGGGGCGGGGCGACAGTTTCTGCGCCGGACTATATTGCTGCCTCGGCGCGTCTAGAGGCGCTACGGGGCGAGTACTACGCCCAGACTGCGGGATTTGACGCCGTCATCATGCCGTCGTCGCCCATCCTGCCACCGGAAATCGCGCGTCTGGTGAGCGATCATGAGTACTACGTCGAAAGGAACCTCCTGGCTCTGCGCAACACGCGTGTCGGCAACCTGATGGGATCGGCTTCACTGACGCTTCCGACAGGTGTTCCGTCCTGTGGGTTCATGTTGGTTGGCCCACCCCAGAGCGAAGAACGCCTGTTGCGGATCGGCACTGCTGTGGAGGCGGCGCTGGGCTAGGGGCGCAATTCATCTGGACGGGTGAGTCCCGCATGAGCTACAGTTAAGGAAACGGGGCAAAAGACCCCACCTGAGGCAATAGTAGTAACCATGACACCCGAGCGGTTTCAAACCCTCCCGGATGCGACGTGGCCCCGTTTGCGGGCGCTACTTGATACGCATCAACCCGGCGGAACCCCTGTCAACATGACCATCGGGGAGCCGAAGCATCCGTTTCCGGACTGGCTGCCGGAGATGCTGCATTCTCACGCCGCGGAGTATTCAAAGTATCCAGATAACAATGGCTTACCCGAGCTGCGGGGGGCGATCAGTGCCTGGATTGGACGCCGCTATGGGGTCGAAACTGACCCAGACACGCAGATCATGGCGCTCAACGGAACGCGCGAAGGGCTGTTCAATGCCGCACTCGCATTGTCGCCCGATACGAAGAACGGGCGACCTGCAATCCTGCTGCCGAACCCGTTTTACCCGGTCTACGGTGTGGCGGCCCTGTCTGTGGGTGCTGAGCCGATCTACGTTCCGGCCACGGCCGAAACGGGGCACCTGCCGGACTATGAAAGTGTCCCCGAAGATGTTCTGAACCGCACGGCACTGGCCTATGTCTGCTCACCTGCGAACCCTCAGGGCGCAGTGGCAGATGAAGCCTATTGGAAGCGGCTTTTTGATCTGGCCGAACGCTATGATTTCAAGGTCTTTGCAGATGAATGCTACAGCGAGATTTACCGCCATTCGCCGCCTCCAGGGGCGTTTGAAATGGGGCAGAAATATGGCGTCGATCCTGAACGAGTGGTGATTTTCCATTCGCTGTCAAAACGGTCTAACCTTCCGGGACTTCGCTCCGGCTTCGTGGCATCTGGCCCGAAATCAATGATCGAAATCAAACGTTTGCGCGGAATGGCCGGGACCCCGCTGCCCAACCCAGTGCAACGCGTCAGCGCCGCGGTATGGGCAGACGAGGCCCATGTTGTGGCCAACCGGCAACAATATTTCGACAAATTTGAGAAGGCTGACCACATTTTCGCCGGGTTTAACGGCTACCAAAGCCCCGAAGCTGGATTTTTCCTGTGGTTAGACGTGGGCGACGGTGAGCAGACCGCCCTCGATATTTGGCAAAAAACCGGAGTGCGCACCCTACCGGGCGCATATCTGAGCCGCACAGTGAACGGGGAAAATCCCGGCGCAAATTATATCCGGGTGGCATTGGTCGCCCCAATTGACGAGATGGCGCGCGGTCTTACCGCGCTCAGAAGCCACCTCGATAAAACAGACAAGAACGAAGACGGGCGAGGCGAATAAAAAATGGCATACCAGACCCACGGGCGTGACCCGCTTTTGGACAGCAATACCCAAGCAGCGCTGGAGCGTCGGGGACGTGAACTCGTAGGCATCATGCTTGTGATTGTGGGTGTGATGACGGCCCTCATGTTCGTGTCCTATTCGCCTGATGACCCTAACTGGATGGTCGCCACGGACGCACCCGTCCAGAATATCATGGGCCGTTTGGGGGCAACGCTGGCCGCACCGATCATGATGATCATTGGATGGGGCGGTATCCTGATTTCTGTTCTCTTTATGGCGTGGGGCGCCCGTGTCGTTTTTGACCGGGGACGGGAACGCGCGTTGGGCCGCTTGATCTTTGCACCGATTGCAGTGGCATTTGCGTCGATCTACGCGGCAACGCTCGTCGCGCCCGAAGGATGGAGCCACTCGTTTGGCCTCGGCGGTCTTTTTGGTGACACCGTTCTCGCGGTGCTGGTGGAATTGATCCCCTTCGACATTCATGCGGCGATCAAAGCTGTGTCTTTGGTGACCGGCCCATTGGCCGTCGTGTTGACGGCCTATGTCCTCGGCTTCGTTTGGCCCGAAATTCAACGCTTCTTCCGCTGGCTCGTTCTCGGCCTGGTGCTGCTCTACGCCTATACGATGAAAGTTCTGGGTAGGGGCGCCCAGATGGGCGCGGCGGCGTCGGTGCAGGCGGCGCAGAGCTACCAGGCCCATCGCGTTACCAAGCGTGAGCTGGCCGCCGCTGAGGATGACCTCCGTGCGCAACACGCGGCCGCTGGCGCAGACACTGTTTTGGACACCCGTGCTGATGATGCTGAAAAACTTCGTGTAGCGCAGGTGATCCGTGCGCGTCGTGCCGCAGAGCAGGGCGAGCAACCTGTCGTGACACCGCCCGCGCCTGTGGAGGACGCCCGCGGATTCCGTAGCCTTGTGCCCTCGCTGACGCGTCGGGAACCCGCTCCCGAGGTCATGCCAGAACCCGAACTGGTGGAAGCGCCAGTTGCGGCGGCCGTGGAGATCGACGATGTGCCGCCGACCTCTGACGATCGCGTCCGCTCGAAGATCGCGAAGGCCATTGGCCGTCGAGATCGCACGCCGCCCCTCTTGGCAGCACCTGCCACACCTGCAAATGCGATGCGCGCAGAGCCGCCGATGACATCGGACCAATTGGTCCCGCAAAACGATATTCAGATTCCCGCGCCTCCGGCCGATGATGCGGTGCTCGAACACAGCGAAATGCCAGAGATGGCCCATGAGGTAGCAGCCGATGATCTGGACCTCAGTGCCTATGCAGCTGACGATATGGTCATTGATGATATGGCCGCTGGCCCAACCTCGCCCTTGCCGCGTGTTCCGGTGCCTGAGGCCAAGAAGGTCGTGCAACATACGCCGAAAAAGGCCCAGCGTCCGTCTACCCGCGCCATGGCTGAGGCTCAGCCAGCGCTCAAGTTCGAAGACAAACGGCAGGAATTCGAGTGCCCGCCTTTATCTCTACTTATGAATCCGGTCGAAATTCAGCGGCACCACCTGAGTGACGAGGCGCTGGAAGAGAACGCTCGCATGTTGGAAAGCGTGCTCGACGACTATGGTGTCAAAGGCGAAATCGTTTCCGTTCGCCCTGGCCCGGTCGTGACGATGTATGAGTTGGAGCCTGCGCCCGGTCTCAAGGCCTCGCGCGTGATCGGGCTTTCTGACGACATCGCGCGCTCTATGAGCGCCCTTTCGGCCCGTGTGTCCACGGTTCCCGGCCGAAGCGTAATCGGCATCGAACTACCGAACGCAAACCGTGAAAAAGTCGTGCTGCGTGAGATCCTTTCTGGCCGCGATTTTGGTGACAGCAATATGCGGCTACCGCTTGCGCTGGGCAAAGATATCGGCGGCGACCCAATCGTCGCGAACCTGGCTAAGATGCCCCACTTGCTGATTGCGGGGACTACCGGCTCTGGTAAATCGGTTGCGATCAACACCATGATCCTGTCGCTTCTCTACAAGCTGACGCCAGAGGAATGCCGGTTGATCATGATCGACCCCAAGATGCTGGAACTCAGCGTCTATGACGGCATCCCGCATCTATTGAGCCCCGTGGTGACCGATCCCAAAAAGGCCGTCGTGGCTCTGAAATGGGTCGTGGGCGAGATGGAAGAGCGCTATCGCAAGATGTCCAAAATGGGCGTCCGCAATATCGAGGGCTTCAACAGCCGCGTGGCCGATGCGCTGTCCAAGAACGAGATGTTCACGCGCACCGTGCAAACGGGCTTTGACGATGAGACGGGCGAACCGGTCTTTGAGACCGAGGAAAGCATGCCTGAAAAACTGCCCTATATCGTCGTCATCGTGGACGAGATGGCCGACCTCATGATGGTCGCCGGCAAAGAGATCGAGGCCTGCATCCAGCGTCTGGCCCAGATGGCGCGGGCTTCGGGTATCCACCTGATCATGGCTACGCAGCGCCCTTCGGTGGACGTCATCACCGGCACGATCAAAGCGAACTTTCCAACGCGGATTTCATTCCAGGTGACCTCCAAGGTCGATAGCCGAACGATCCTGGGCGAGATGGGGGCCGAACAGCTCTTGGGTATGGGCGACATGCTTTACATGGCGGGCGGGGCCAAGATCACGCGTGTTCATGGACCCTTTGTAAGCGACGAAGAGGTCGAAGAGATCGTTAATCATCTTAAGTCCTTCGGTGCTCCGGAATATGTCGGCGGCGTAGTAGACGGTCCCTCTGACGAAAAAGAGAGCGACATCGATCTTGTCCTCGGCCTGGGCGGGAACACCGACGGTGAAGACGCGCTCTACGACCAGGCAGTGGCCATTGTGATCCGGGATCGCAAATGTTCGACTTCGTACATCCAGCGCAAGCTGGCGATCGGCTATAACAAGGCCGCACGTCTGGTGGAGCAGATGGAAGACGAGGGCGTGGTGAGCGCCGCGAACCACGTGGGTAAACGCGAGATTCTGGTGCCTGAGCAGCAGTAAACCGCTTTCACACGACCGCTATCGCATAACACTCGGAATCTGGCTGGGCTGTGCTTAGGTATAGCCCAACAACAAGACATGAGGCGTGTTATGGCAGGAATCTCTAGGCGGGCATTGATGGCAGGTCTGGGCGCGACGATGGTCGCGCGCCCGGTGATGGCCCAGGCGATCCCCCTTGCGGAAATCAGCGCGTATATGAACAATCTCGAAGCGGCGCGCGCGCGGTTTCGGCAGGACGCGCCGGACGGATCGGTTACTTCGGGAACTTTCTACCTGAAGCGACCCGGCCGTATGCGGTTTGAGTATGATCCACCCGAGCCCGCCATGGTCATTGCGGGTGGCGGCGTCTTAGCCGTTTTCGACCCGCGCTCTGACGAGCCCACGCGTTATCCGCTGAGCCAAACGCCCTTGAGCGTCATTCTGGCACGCAATGTGAACCTGAGCCGTGCGGACGAGGTCGCGGGCGTGGAGGCAAGCGGCGAGTTCACTCTGGTTGAGGCCCGCGACCCGGATAACCCGGACTATGGTTCGATCACGCTGGTCTTCTCAGACAATCCCGTGAGGCTGCGCCAGTGGATTATCCGTGACGAGAGCGGGTCGGTGACACGTGTTTCTCTGGGAGAGCTCGACACCGGTGCGCGGGTGCCAAACAGGCTCTTCAACATTGTGGCGGAGACACGGAACTGGAACCCCTGAGCAGATATCGGCAGGGCAAACACCAGTCGCCCTGCCGCATACTTAGATTTTCCTGCAGCTCTTGAGCTGCTGGTGATACATCACCGATCTGTCACCCACTTCGTTCGCGACACGCATCAGCCAAGGCTTTCCACGGTAGGTCCCGCGCCGGTAACCTGCGCGTCCGTCATGATAGGCGAGATATTGGTTTGTCGCATCGTTCAGAGGTATTCCGAGTTCTTCCTCTGTCTGGGCCATATACCATCCCATAAAATCTGTGGCGTGGCGGATGTTGTCGCGCCGGGTGCGCTGTCCGCCCTCGAGATTTTGATACTCTTCCCAGGTCGCATCCAGGGCCTGCGAATACCCGAATGCGCTGGATTGGCGGCCGACGGGGATCACGCCCAGCTTGTACTGGAACGGGGTCCGTGCGTTCGAAATGAATTTGGATTCTTGATAAATCGTGGCCATCTGCACGGCCACCGGGACACCCCATTTGCGTTCTGTCGCCTTTAACGCGCGCAAATATCCCGAACGCTCGTTCAAGAGCGCGCAAGCGTTGTCCAAATTGTTAGGCGCCGTGCCGGAGCCGCCTCCGGCGCAGCTCGCCAGAAGCATCAGAAGAATTAGGGCGCGGAGGGATCTGCTCATCTGCCTGCCTCGCTATGTTTTATATTTTCCAGCAGTTTATCGGAAAATCCTTATTGGGGAAATCACGATTTCGCCGGATCAGAGCACAAAGGCTAGAATAAGCGGAAGTGTGATCACCGATGCGGCAGTTGTAACCACCACCAGCCCCGCCACGGCCTGGGCGTCCGCCCCGTATTTCTCGGCAATGAGGTAGCTTGTTACCGCAGCAGGGGCGGCAAACTGCAAAACGAGGATGCCGAACGCCACCGAAGGCAGCTCGAAATAGAGCCCGATCCCGACAGCGACCCCGGTGCAGATCCCGATCTTGAGCGCGGCAAGAATGGTTGCGCGCCCCATTTGTGACGGGCTGATGCGCGCGATGGCAACGCCAAGCGTGATCAGCATCAGCGGGATACCAAGTTGCCCGATCAGAGACAGCGTATTTGTCACGACCTCCGGCGTCTTCCAGCCTTGCCAAAGGAACAGGGCGCCTAAAAGCGTGGCCCCGACCATGGGCTCCTTGATCAGATTGAGGGGATTCGAGGTCCGCGACACGAACCAAATCCCGATGGTAAACGCGTAGACTGTCGACACCGCGAAAACCGCTACGGCTAGCGAAAGACCGGCATCCCCAAACGCAAAGAACGCCAATGGCAGCCCGATATTACCGGTGTTCGACATCACCATCGGGGCCACCCAGGTCTGGCTGTCCAAACGTCCGATCCTGATGAGGGAAAACATGATCGCGGTGAGCAGTGCATATGTCGCGATTGCCGCCACGGTAATCCGCGATAGCGCGGCTGGCTCGATCTCGGTCTCCATAAGGGCAACGAAGATCAAGCAAGGGATGCCCAGCGTCATCGCCAGCCGCGTTACGAACTCCATCCGGTACTCGAAACCGAGCTTTACCCAGATGAACCCTACTGCTGCCAAAGCAAAGACCGGGGCCACAATCTCCAGCACTGTCAGGGCGAGGTTCACAGAGTGTTTCCTTCAAATTACTGGAGAATCATCGACAAATCAGCGACCACGTGACTAGTAACGAGTCTGGAAGGGGCATTTCCATGTTAAAGCAGCGTGCCAAGTATCATCTCGGCCAGATTGTTAAGCATCGCAAGCATCCGTTTCGTGGTGTCGTGTTCGATGTAGATCCTGAGTTTTCGAATACTGAGGAATGGTACGATGCGATCCCCGAGGACAGCCGTCCCGCCAAGGAACAGCCGTTCTATCACCTGCTCGCCGAAAACGATCAAAGCTACTATGTGGCCTATGTTTCCGAACAAAACTTGATCGCGGACTACTCTGGTCAGCCTGTGGACCACCCGGATATTCCAGACCTCTTTGGCCCGTTTGAGGACGGCACATACCCGCTTCATTTCCAGCTGAATTGACGCACTTGCGCTTGGGTGTTTGCGGACCCTAATTTGCGGAATGCGCGATTTCGTTGATACAAAATGGCAGAATTGGTCCGGCAATGTTCAGGCAATTCCGTCAGAATTGGCTTACCCAGCGTCAATTTCCGAACTTCAGAAAACCATTTCCGAAACTGATGGATCCGTAAGAGTCTGCGGAACCGGGCATTCGTTTACGCCGGTTTGCGAAACCGCAGGGACGCTGATTTCACTTGAGAATCTGCCGGGCGACGTTTTGCGCGTCGATGGAAACACCGCGCGAGTGCAGGCGGGTGCGTCGCTGAACGCGATTTCCAAGGCGCTCCAGACGCGCGCGCTGGCGTTTAAGAACCTCGGCGATATCGACGTCCAAAGCCTCGCTGGCGCAACCATGACCGCGACTCATGGGACAGGAGCCGAGTTTCCTTGTCTGTCCGCTGAAATCCGTTCTGTGAAGCTGATCGCGGCCGACGGGTCTTTGGTCCACGCAAACCGTGAAACCAACCCTGACCTCGTCCGCGCTGCCTCAGTATCTCTGGGTGCGCTCGGGATTCTGGTCGAGGCCGAGCTCTCGCTCAGACCTGCCTACAAGCTACATCGCCGCGCAGAGGTTGCGACGCTGGCCGAGATCCTGCGCGACGCGGAAATGCTCTGGTCGCGACACCGCAACTTCGAGGCCTATGTGCTTCCGTTCTGCGACTATGCGCTCAAGCTCACGCATGAAGAGGTCTCCGCCGACACGGCCGACTTCCACCGCAATGCGGGCGATGACGACGCCACGGTTCGGCAAATCCGTATGCTGCGCAACGTGACCAAACACGCCCCGCGCCTGCGGCGCCGTATCCAGAACATGGTTTTCAAACGCGAACAGCCGGAGGAGCGCGTCGGTTGGTCATGGCAGCTTTTGGCCAGCCAACGCGGGGTGCCCTTTAATGAAATGGAATATCACCTGCCGGTCGAAAACGGCATCGAGGCCATCTCAGAGGTTCTCGCGTTCATCGAACGCAACCGCCGGGACGTGTTCATGCCGATGGAACTGCGCCGGACCGCCGGCGATGACCTTTGGCTCAGCCCATTCCAGGGCGCGCCGCGGATTTCGGTGGCAGTGCATACGGGCGCTGGCGAAGACTACGATTGGATGATCGAAAAGATCGAACCGATCTTCCGGCGTTATGGTGGACGGCCGCATTGGGGAAAACTGCACGGGCTGGGCGCGCGCGAACTGACTGAAATTTATCCTGATTTCGAACGTTTTCAGGCGCTCAGGGCTGAAATGGATCCGCGTGGCCGTTTCCTGAATGCGCATCTGTCCAAGCTCTTTGGCGCGGCGCAGACGTGCTAGTTCGCGACCGCAGCGGCCCTCGCGCGCCGTATTTCTTGGACCTGCAAAAAGCGCTTCGCAGTGGTGGCGTTGCGCGCCCGGTGCTCGTCATCGATCGTGCCAGAATGCTTCGCAATTTAGACCGTGTCGCCTACCATTTGGCGCACGGCGTAGACCTTCGACTGGTGGCAAAGTCGCTGCCTGTGCCTTCGGTGCTAAAGCTGGCTTCGGAACGGCTAAATACCCAGCGCTTCATGACGTTCAACCAGCCCATGTTGGGTCAGGTGTTCGCAATGGATCCGCAGGCTGACCAGCTGCTTGGCAAGCCGCTTCCGGTGGCGGCCGCCGCGCTTCATGAAGGGCAGGGTAACGTTCATTGGCTCATCGACAGCCTGCCGAGGCTGGACGAGTACGCGGCGCTTGCCGAGGCCCGCGGCCAAGAGATGAGCGTTGTTCTGGAAGTGGATATCGGTCTGCGGCGGGGTGGGTTCGACCCTGGATCGGAGCTCGCCGAGGCGTTGAAGCTCCTTCTCGAGCGTCCCTTGCTTCGGCTCTCTGGCATCATGGGTTACGATGCCCACGTACCCTCAACCCCGTCGATTTTCGGGTGGCGGGGGAAAGAGGCTGCGTCCGGGATTGCTGCTTACGATCGCGCGCTCGAGACGATCAGGGCGGTCACCGGGCGGTCGGCTGATGATT
The DNA here is from genome assembly GCA_038747015.1 of Pseudomonadota bacterium. Classification (GTDB taxonomy): domain Bacteria; phylum Pseudomonadota; class Alphaproteobacteria; order Rhodobacterales; family Rhodobacteraceae; genus Shimia_B. The sequence goes on along the minus strand of JBCDKE010000082.1, from coordinate 1,522 downwards.
TGCCGATCCGTAACTCAGGTGGTTCAAAGTCTTTCATGAACCATCGTGACCCGTCACGGATCAACGAGGTTTGCCTGGGTACGGCTATCCTGAAACCCTCGGATTTCGACGCGGATACCTTGGCCGACTACGAACCGGCACTCTTTATTGCAACGCCGGCCCTGAAGGTGGCTCCGTTCAGGACGCCAGTCGTGGGCGCCCTCGACGGGATTAAGCGGGCGTTGAACCCAAACCGGGCCAAGGGCATCTACACTCACGGCGGCTACTGGAAGGCCGCGCCGGTGGATCCGCCAGGCCTCATGCCGGACGCAACCGTTGGTCATTCATCCAACCAGGATCTTTGGTTGTCCGGGCCACGGCTTGATCTGGCACCGGACGATTTTGTTTTCCTGCGCCCGACCCAGTCCGAAGCAGTCATGCTGCAATTTGGCCCCGTGATCGTGGTCGAAGACGGGGCCGTCGTCGATGAATGGGAGACCTTCCCGGTCTCGGCCTAGTAGCCGAGGGCGCAGCCGTCCTTGCGGGGGTCAGAGGCCCCTTCGAGGACCCCATCATCGCGCATCAGGATCGCCTGCGCGCCCCCGATAGCGGTGTCAGGGATCTCCACCTCGTGTCCCAATTCGGACAGTTCTGCGCGGACTTTGCCACTATAGCCACGTTCCACTTTCAGGATTCCCTGATCGCTGAAGGCGCGTGGTGCGTCGATGGTCGCCTGGGCATCCATGCCGAAATCAGTCAAATTACTGACGAATCTCGCGTGTCCAGTGGATTGATAGGCCCCGCCCATGACGCCGAAGGGCATGATTGTATTTCCTTCGCTGCGCAGCATTCCGGGGATGATTGTGTGCATGGGGCGCTTGCCGCCGCCGGCTTCGTTCGGGTGACCTGGCTCTAGGGTGAAGCCCGCACCGCGGTTCTGAAACAGCACACTGAACTTGTCCGAGGCGATGCCCGATCCGAAGCTGTGAAAGACCGAATAGATCAGTGAAACGGCCATGCGATCCTTGTCGACGACAGTGATGTAGATCGTATCTTTGTGGACGGCTTCAGAAACTTCAGACGGATTGGCCATAGCCCGTTTGGGATCGATGAGGGCCGCAAGGCGTGCCGCGGTTCCAGGGGACAGCATGTGTTCCAACCGCGCCGTGTGATCCGGATCCGCGAGCAGGCGGTTGCGCGCATCATAAGCAAGTTTCGTCGCCTCTGCCTCGATATGCGCGCGCTCAGTCCCCCACGGATCCATAGCCGCGACGTCGAAATGCTTGAGCATGTTGAGCAGCAAGATTGCCGTGGCACCCTGGCCGTTTGGTGGGTGCTCCACCAACTCGAGGTCACCGTAGGTGCCTGAGATTGGCGTCGTGTAATCGCTTGAGCAGTTGGCAAAGTCGTCCAACGTATGGGTTCCCCCAACAGCGCGGAGGCTCGCCACCATGTCTTCGGCCACTTCGCCTTCATAGAAACCCGCGCGGCCGTCCTCGGCGATGCGGCGCAGAACCTCGGCCTGTTGCGGTGCACGGAACAG
>JBCDKE010000081.1:0-13359 GCA_038747015.1 Pseudomonadota bacterium | reverse complement strand
TTCGGCGTTCGGCCCGGGCAGTATGCCGAGGATTTGGGCTGGGTAGGCGATGACGTCTGGCACGCCCATTGCGTCAAGCTGGACGGCGAAGAGATCGCTCTTTTCGCACGGACATCCACGGGTGTCGCGCATTGCCCCTGTTCCAACTGCCGTCTGGCATCGGGCATCGCGCCGGTGCGGGCGATGCGGGACGCGGGCGTGCCTGTGGCGCTGGGGGTAGACGGGTCAGCGTCTAACGATGCGGGGTCGTTGGTGGACGAAGCGCGGCAAGCGATGCTGTTGCAACGGCTCGTCGGTGGGGCCGGGGCCATGGGACCGATGGAAGCGCTGGAAATCGCCACGCGCGGCGGTGCCGAGGTGCTGGGACGCAGCGACATCGGGCAACTGGCGCCGGGTAAGCGCGCCGATATCGCCATTTGGGACATGTCTGGCGTTGAAAGCGCCGGGAACTGGGATGTCGCTGCATTCCTTCTCGCCGGACCGCGCCGTGTGCGGGACTTGCTGGTCGAGGGGCGGCGCATCGTCGAGGATGGGCGGGTCGTGAGCTTTGATCTCGAGCGCGCCATCAAGGATCAGTCCCGGGGCGTGGCCCGGCTGATGGGGTAACCTTATTCGCGGCGTTGACCCGCGACCCATATGTCGGCCACGGCCCGGTCATCGCCCATCATGATTGTCGGGAATATCGCCTCCCATCCACCGGTCGCATTGGCCGCGCGCTGCACCAGCGCGGGGGTGGAGGCCAGATCGAGCACGCAGATGTCGGCTTCGGCCCTCGGTGCCAGGCGTCCTACCTGACCCGAAAGGTGCAGCGTGGCGGCGGAGCCTTCGGTGGCGAGCCAGATCAGTTGCGCGGGGTGCAGTGCCTGACCGCGTAGTTGCGCGACTTCATAGGCCGCGGCCATGGTGTGGAGCATCGAAAAGGACGAGCCGCCACCGGTATCTGTTGCCAGACCCACACCGACCCCTTGCGCCGCGAGCCCCATGTCAAAGAGCCCGGACCCGATAAAGGTATTCGAGGTGGGGCAGTGGACGAGCCCCGCACCGACCTCCTTGATCCGAGCGATCTCACGCGGTTCCAGGTGGATGGCGTGGCCCAGTACGGCCTTTGCCCCGAGGAGGCCAAAGCGTTCATAGACGTCGAGATAGTCTTTCGAACCTGGGAACAGCTCTTTCACCCAGGCGATTTCCTCGGATTGCTCCGAAATATGCGTCTGCATGAGGCAGTCGGGATGTTCGGCCCAGAGCGCGCCCAGGGCCTCAAGCTGTGCTTCGGTTGAGGTCGGGGCGAAGCGGGGCGTGATGACGTAGCCTGCGCGGCCGCGCCCGTGCCATTTCTCGAGCAGTGATTTGCTTTCGTCATAGGCGCGTTGGGCCGTGTCGATCAGACCCTCCGGCGCGTTGCGGTCCATACAGGTTTTGCCTGCAAGCACCCGCATGCCTCGCGCCTCGGCGGCCTCAAAGATGGCATCCACGGAGGCAGGTGCGGTAGTGCAGTAGGTGCAGACCGTCGTCGTCCCGTGATCGAGCAGCAGGTCGAGATAGGTCCCCGCCACGGCCTGCGCATAGGCGGGATCGGCAAAGCGCGCCTCCTCGGGAAACGTGTAGTCATTCAACCAGTCGATGAGCCGTTTACCCCAGCTCGCGATCATGGCGGTCTGTGGGTAGTGCGTGTGCGCATCAACGAAGCCGGGCAGGATCAGATTGTCCCCGTAATCCGTCACCTGCGCGTCGGGATGCTCTGTTGCCAGATCGGTGCCTGCCCCAGTGGCGATGATGCGCCCATTTTCCACCAAAACCGCGCCGGATGCATTCAGATGCGTGACCTCCTCCCACGGGGTGGTTAGGGGGTTTCCGGAATAGCTAAGGGTCTGGCCGAGAAGCAGGTGTTTGGTCATAACTCTGAGTAACGGGCCTGATCCGGGGCCACAATGCGGGAGCGCGCCATGGCAGAGGCAGAGCTGGTCGAGGAACAGGAAGGCTACGAGCTGGATGACCGACTGCTGCCGAGGGTGCGCCGCGCCCTAGAGGCCGCTGACCGCGCGAAGCTGGATGAGCTGCTAGAGCCGCTCCACCCTGCGGATATCGCGGACCTTCTGGAACAGATGGACAGCAGTCAGCGGAGCGATCTGCTGCTCATTGCTGCTGACATCATCGATGGCGAGGTGCTTTCCGAGATCGACGAGGGCGTCCGCGAGGAAATCATCGATTTCCTGCCCGCAAGGGTCCTGAGCGAGGCTGTTCGCGATCTCGAATCTGATGACGTTGTCGACATTCTCGAAGATCTCGAAGAGCCGCAGCAGGAAGCGATCCTCGACGTGCTCGACGATGCCGACCGGGTCGTCGTCGAACAGTCGCTTTCCTACCCGGAGGATTCTGCCGGCCGTCTGATGCAGCGCGAGGTCGTTATGGGCCCCGAGCATTGGAGCGTGGGCGAGGCCATCGATTATCTGCGCGCCACCGAGGACCTGCCGGAGCAGTTTTATCACATGATCCTCGTGGACCCGCGGATGCGGCCCACGGGCTATGTGACGCTTGGGCGGCTGCTGGGCGCGCGGCGTGAGGTGAAGCTTCGGGATCTCGTGGAAGAGAGCTTTCGCGTGATCCCGGCCGATCAGGACGAGGGCGAGGTGGCCTATGCGTTCAACCAGTATCACCTGATCAGCGCGCCAGTGGTGGACGAAGATGATCGCCTCGTGGGCGTGATCACCATCGACGACGCCATGGTCGTGCTCGACGAAGAGCACGAGGAAGACATCCTGCGCCTGGCCGGTGTGGCCGAGGGATCGCTGACCGACCGGGTCATCGCCACCACGCGCAATCGCTTCCCGTGGCTGTTCGTGAACCTGATCACGGCGATTTTGGCGTCGCTTGTCATCGCGCAGTTCGACGCGGCCATCGCGCAGATTGTGGCGCTGGCGGTGTTGATGCCCATCGTGGCCTCCATGGGCGGAAATGCGGGGACGCAGTCGCTGACCGTGGCGGTGCGATCGATTGCCACCAAAGACCTCACAGGGGCCAATGTCTGGCGCGTCATCCGGCGCGAATGCCTTGTGGGGCTGGTGAATGGCGCGATTTTTGCCGTCGTTATGGGGATCGTTGGCGTGCTCTGGTTCGGCTCATCCGCGCTGGGCGCCGTTATCGCGGCGGCCATGGTGATCAACATGGTGGTCGCGGGTCTCGCTGGCACGGCAATCCCTGTGGTTCTGGAGCGGCTAGGCATTGACCCTGCGCTGGCCTCCGGCGCTTTTGTAACGACTGTGACCGACGTCGTTGGCTTTTTCGCCTTTCTGGGCCTTGCCGCGATGGTGCTTCTATGAGCCTCGATGACGCCAAGAAGGCCGCGCGCAAGGCCGCGTTCGCCCGCCGCAAACTGGCCCATGAGACCGCCGCCCCCGGTAGCGCAGGGATGCTGTCGAGTTTTCTCGCCGGGCACCAGGGCGTGCCGGTGGCGGGCTACATGCCGATCAACACTGAGATTGACCCGCGCCCGGCCTTGGAAGAGGCCGCCGCCCGCGGCCCGGTCTGCATTCCGGTCATCGAGGCCGCCGCGACGCCGCTCAAATTCGCCCGGTGGGAGCCGGATATGGCTCTGGTCGAAGGCGCATTCAAAGCGATGATCCCCGCTGATCCCGAATGGGTCACACCCGAAATCGTCATCGTCCCCCTTGTGGCCTTTGACGCAAAGGGCGGGCGCTTGGGTTATGGCGGTGGGTTCTATGACCGCACGCTGGAGCTGCTCCGCGCCGCGCGTCCCACGCTGGCAGCAGGTTTTGCCTATTCCGCGCAGGAGGCGGAGGATTTGCCGCTGGAGCCCACCGATCAGCCGCTCGATCTGATCATCACCGAGGGCAAGATCATCGATCTTCGCTGACCTTCATCTTTCCAAATAACTCCCGCCCACTGCCCGGCAGCATTTCGAAGAAATGCGAGAGGGGAGGCATCCGGGAGCTCTCGGCCTTCCCTTCGCTCGCCATTCGCTCTAACGACCGGGAATGCGTATTCTTTTTCTCGGTGATGTCATGGGCCGCGCGGGCCGGACGGCGATCACAACCCGCCTTGCCCAGCTGCGGGACGACTGGAAGCTAGATTTCATCTGCGTAAACGCGGAAAACGCCACCTCTGGCGTGGGATTGTCCGCAGACCATGCCAAGGCGTTGCTCGATGCCGGGGCCGATTGCCTGACGCTGGGCGATCACGCGTTTGATCAGCGCGAGATGCTCAGTTTCATCGAAAAGGAGCCGCGCATCATGCGACCGCTCAATTTTGCCAAAGGCGCGCCGGGGCGCGGTGTGGCGGTGTTTGAGGCAACGCGGGGTCGCAAGATCGTGGTGGCGCAGGTTCTGGGCCAGGTATTCATGAAGCGCCCCTTTGATGATCCGTTTTCGGCCGTCGACGCGGTGTTCCAGCGCCACAAGATCGGTGGCACGGTGCAGGCGGCGCTCATCGATATCCACGCCGAGGCAACGTCCGAGAAAATGGCCATGGGTCATTTTGTGGATGGCAAAGCAAGCCTCGTTGTCGGGACGCATACCCATGTGCCCACGGGGGATGCCCAAATCCTGGAACGCGGCACCGGATACCTGACGGATGCGGGCATGTGTGGGGACTACAATTCCGTCATCGGTATGGAGCCGGCAGAGCCTTTGCGGCGCTTTATCACCGGTATGCCAAAGGGGCGGTTTACCCCGGCGAAGGGCGAGGCCACGCTGTCTGGCGTCTATGTTGAAACTGACGATATGACCGGCAAAGCCACGCGGATCGAGATGGTGCGCCAGGGCGGGCGTCTCGCGCAGGCGGGGCCCGGGTCGTGAGCGGGACCGCCGCCGGCGCGCCCGTTTCGCGGGGCACGGTTCTCTATTTCACGTCGATACTCGTTCTTCTGGGCGCTGGCTGGGGGATCACCCAACCGCTGGCCAAGATCGCGGTGAGCACTGGCTACAAACCCTTTGGCTTGATCTTTTGGCAGCTGGCTATTGCGACGGTCGTGCTGGGCGTTGTCAGCGTCGCGCGAGGCAAGGGTCTACCGTTCCGACGCGGGCCGATGCGGGTCTATCTGATGATCGCCTTCATTGGGACGTTGATACCAAATTCGGCGTCTTATCAGGCGGTTGTGCATTTGCAGGCGGGGCTTATGTCGGTTCTTTTGTCGATCATTCCGATGATGGCTTTCCCTGTGGCGCTGTTGCTGGGGCTCGACCGATTTACGGTCCCGCGGTTTTTGGGCCTGCTTTTGGGCCTTGCGGGGGTTCTTCTGATCGTTTTGCCTGATGCGAGCCTGCCCGAGCCGGGCCTTGTCGTCTGGGTCTTTGTCGCGCTGATTGCGCCTGCCTGTTACGCGTGGGAGGGGAACCTCGTGGCGCGATTTGGTCTCGAGGGCCTCGATCCCGTTCAGGCGCTCTGTGGTGCGTCGCTTGTGGGCACAATCATCGCGCTGCCTTTGGCGACGGGTACCGGCCAGTTCTTCAACCCCGCGGCGGAGTGGAGCAGGGCGGATCTGGCGATCATCGCCTCGTCCCTGATTCATGCGGTGGTTTACACGACCTATGTGTGGCTCGTGTCGCGCGCCGGGCCGACCTTTGCCATTCAGGTGAGCTATCTCGTCACGGGGTCCGGCGTATTCTGGGCGATGCTGCTCCTTGGCGAGGGTTATTCGCCTTTTATCTGGGCAGCGCTTGGTCTGATGCTCGCGGGCATGGCCCTCGTCCAGCCGCGTCCGAGCGCGCGGGAGTTGCACCGCACCGCCCCATAGGCAAGAGTGCCTCAAAATGCTGGGGTTAGGCATGGTCGAGCTTCTTGGATTGAGCATTGAAGTGCAGGCCGCGATCACGCTGGGCGTGGTGGCGGTCATGTTTGTGCTTTTCGTGCGCGAGGTGTTCCCGACCGAGGTTGTTGCCATCGCCGGGGCTGCCGCATTGCTGGCGCTGGGCGTGCTGCCCTATGACGCCGCGGTGTCGGTGCTGTCGAACCCGGCCCCCTGGACCATCGCGGCGATGTTCATTCTGATGGGGGCGTTGGTGCGGACCGGGGCGCTCCATGCCTTTACGGTCTATGCCGACAATCAGGCCAAATCCCAGCCGGTGATCGCGGTGGCGCTGCTCATGGGATTTGTGGTCATTGCGTCGGCCTTTGTGTCGAACACGCCGGTCGTCGTGGTCATGATCCCGGTCTTTGTTCAGCTGGCGCGGACGCTGGGCCTGTCGCCGTCCAAGGTGCTGATACCGCTGTCTTATGCGGCGATCCTGGGCGGGACACTGACGCTGATCGGTACGTCCACGAACCTTCTGGTTGACGGTGTGGCGCGGGAAAGCGGGCTGGCGGCCTTTACCATTTTCGAAGTCACGCCGTTGGGGATCATTCTGGTGATCTGGGGCATGGTCTATTTGCGCTACATCGCGCCGCGATTGTTGCCCGAGCGTGACTCGATGGCCGCTATGCTGTCCGACCGGTCCAAGATGAAGTTCTTTACAGAGGTGGCTGTGCCGGAAGGGTCGTCGCTGATCGGGCAGGATGTCGGTCAGATTGACCTGTTCAAGCGCGACGGGGTCCGTTTGGTGGACGTGCTGCGGGGTGATGCCTCGCTGCGGCGAAATCTGAAGGGCGTGCATCTGCAACCCGGTGATCGGGTGGTTTTGCGGACGCAAATGGCCGAGCTGTTGGGCCTTCAGAAGTCGAAAGACGTCCATATGGTGGACAAGCTGAGCTCGGTCCAGACCACGACGGTCGAGGTGCTAATCTCACCGGGCGCGCGGATGGTTGGTCGTTCCCTGGGGTCATTGCGCCTGCGACGGCGCTACGGTGTCTATCCACTGGCGGTGCATCGTCGTTCGCAAAATATCGGGCGTCAGCTCGATGATCTGGTGGTGCAGGTGGGGGATACGCTGCTTCTCGAAGGGGCGCCGGAGGATATCCAGCGACTGGCGACGGATATGGGGCTTGTTGATGTGACCCAGCCCACGGAGCGGGCCTATCGGCGCCAGCACGCACCCGTAGTGCTGGCGGCCCTAGCGGGTCTCGTCGTTCTTGCAGCACTGGGTATTGCGCCAATCTTTATGCTGGCGATATTCGCGGTGGCGCTGGTGCTGGTCACGCGTTGCATTGATGCGGATGAGGCGTTTTCGTTCATCGATGGGCGGCTTTTGGCACTGATCTTTGCCATGCTGGCCATTGGGGCGGCGCTGGAGGCCTCGGGGGCGGTTGCGTTGATCGTGAATGCCGTGGCCCCTGCGCTCACCGGGTTGCCGCCCTTCCTGATCGTCTGGGCGGTTTACCTGTTGACCTCAGTTTTGACCGAGACGGTGTCGAACAACGCCGTGGCTGTGGTCGTGACACCCATTGCCATTGGCCTCGCCGGGGCGGTGGGGATTGATCCGCGCGCGTTGGTTGTGGCCGTGATGATTGCAGCGTCTTGCAGTTTTGCGACGCCCATCGGGTATCAGACCAATATGCTGGTTTACGGCCCGGGTGGGTACAAGTTCACGGATTTCATGCGGGTCGGCATCCCGCTGAACCTGTCCATGGGGCTGCTGGCGTCTGCGGTCATTCCGTTTATCTGGCCTTTGTAGGTGCCGCGCGGGTCGGACGCTCTTGGCTACGCCAAATCGCACCCGCCCGCCCGGGTCCTCAGAGCGGCCAGACGATCAGCAGCGTCGGGATTGAGACTGCGACGATGATGATTTCCAGCGGCAGGCCCATGCGCCAATAATCTCCAAACCCGTAACCGCCGGGGCCCAAGATCAGCGTGTTGTTCTTGTGGCCGATGGGCGTGAGGAAAGCCGCCGAGGCGGCGATGGCCACGGCCATCAGGAACGGATCAGGCGAGACGCCCAGTGTTGTCGCCATCTGGATGCCCACCGGTGCCGCCACGATGGTGGTGGCCGTGTTGTTGAGCACATCCGAGAGCGTCATCGTCACGATCATCAGCACCGTGAGGATCGCCCAGGCGGGGAGCCCGTTGGTCAACGAGATGAGCGCCCCGGCCAAAAGCTCAGTCCCGCCGGAGGTCTCCAGTGCCGCGCCGAGTGGGATCATGGAGCCCAAGAGCACTACCACCGGCCATTCCACGAGATCATAGATTTCCGCTAGCGGCAGGATCTTGGTGAGCACGTAGCCCACGACGACGAGCCCTAGCGCGATGGGGAGGTCGACCAGACCGACCGAGGCCGCCAGCACAGCCGCGCCAAAGAGACCCACAGCCAGCCAGGTTTTGGAGTTATCTGTTACAGCGATGCCGCGATCTGCCAGGGGCAGGCAGCCCAGCCATTCGGTGACATCATGGGCGGCATCGGTGGGGCAGAGCAGCAGGAGGATATCGCCGGTGCGGATTTCCGTTTTGCGGATCTGTTTGGTGATACGCTTGCCCTCGCGCGAGATCCCCATGAGCACCGAGCGTTGCCGCCATGCGAGGCCCACGCTTTGCGCGGTCTTGCCGCGAATGCGGGCAGTGTCGGGGACCACGACCTCGATGGCTGTGAGGCCTTCACCAGCGGCCTTGAGGACCTCTTCGCGCTTTTCGTCCGAGAAGTTCAGCTTGGTGGCGCTGCGAAACTCGTCGAGCGCTTCGGGCGTGGCCTCGATCACCAGCGCGTCGCCGGCGTTGATCACCACGTTACGCGCGGTGCCATAGCGGCGTTTGCCGTTCTGGATCAGGCCGAGGACCGCCACGGCGGATTTGTCTGCGGTCTCGTAGAGTTCACCTACGCGGCTGCCGATGAGTTTGCTGTCCTCGGGCACGGTGAGTTCGGCCACGTATTGCGAGAATTCTTCGGCGATGGAGCCTGCGCCTTGGCCCGCGCGGTTGGGGATCAGGCGCCAGCCGATCAGTGCCACGAAGGCGAGACCGGCGATGGCCGCGATGCCGCCCACGGGGGCGAAATCGAACATGCGGTAGGGTTCGCCGAGCGCCTCTTCACGTATCGAGGCGATGATAATGTTGGGGGGTGTCCCGATCAGCGTGACCATCCCGCCAAGGATTGTCGCGAAGGAAAGGGGCATGAGCGTCAGGCCAACGGCGCGGCCTGCCTTGCGTGCGGTCTGGATGTCGACGGGCATGAGCAGCGCCAGCGCCGCTACGTTGTTCATGAATGCCGAAAGTATGCCGCCCACGGCCCCCATGATCGTGATGTGCGCGCCGAGCCCGCGGGTACTGTCAACGAGCGTGCGCGTGATCAGAAACACCGCGCCGGAACGGACAAGACCCGCGGACACGATCAGCACCAGCGCCACCACCAGCGTGGCGGGGTGACCAAATCCCGCAAAGGCATCTGCGCTGGGCACGACCCCCAGCACGACCGCCACCATCAGCGCCGCAAAGGCCACGAGGTCGTATCGGTAGCGACCCCAGAGCAAGAGGCCAAAGACGGTGCCGAAGAGCGTGAAGAGGATGACTTGATCGGTGTTCATGATAAAATGACATTCATCAGATAATTTTATGTCCTTTTGCCATGCCCAAGATCGTTGTTGAAGTCACGCGCTCCTTTACCGGTTCCACGGAACCGCCGCCGGGCGCGACGCATGCGGATCGTTTGGCATGGCTGGACGCGGTGATTTCGGCGATGGAAACACTGCGGGATTTCGGCGGTGTCTCTGTGGACGATGAAGCGCTGAATCCGTTTTTCATCGACCTACCGGAAGAAGACATTGATGAGGGCGCCCGGAGGCCGCTGGAGCTCTGGCCTTTGCTGTCGGAGATATCAGGCTGGGTGGACCGTGTGTCCGATGGCCCTGATATGATGAGCTTTGGGCGGCAGTGGATCGGCGTTTATCCGTTCAAAGAGTTAAAGATTGATGTCCTCATCTTTGTTGCGCAACCCAGCAATACAATTGCGGTCATTGGCCTTTTACAAGCCTTGCCCTTGGGGGAAGGTGCTAAGCTTTTGGACCTGTACTCAAACGGTGCGTCTCAGTTCGATGAAGTCTTTGATGCTCTCGTTGAAGGCGCACTGTTGACTTGACAGTCAACAGCCGAGTAATTATGTTGATCCTCAAATCAACACATCCGCGCATATTTTCCTTTGATATAACGGGTGAGATGCGTATGTTGATCTTAAGATCAACGCGTAGTGCCCAAGGATAGCCCATGTCTGCTTTGCCTCAGTATAAAGACGATGATCACCTAAAGGAGCGTTCGCCGCTTTTGGCGGATCCGGCAGAGCTGCTTGCGCTGCGCGACGCGCGCGAAGAGCAGGATGCCGAAACACTCCATGCCTCGCTGATGGCTCAGGGGCAGGAGATGGCGCGGCTCGAAACCAGCCGAGTGGTGTCGCAGATGCTTCAGGAAAGCCCGCATTCGTTGCGCGGTATCGAAGAAAGATACGGATTCGCACCGGCGCAGTTGTCTCGGTGGTCGCGAGGTAAACTGAAGGGCGGGGCAGAGCTGTCATCGCTCAAAGCCTTGGGCGAGGCATTGGGCTACACCGTTCGGATTGTCCTAGAAACTAAAACGTAACTCCGGAATCTGCCGATGGACCGCCGCAAATGGCGCATCGTCTTCGTTATAACGTTGCTGATCGGCGGTGGATTTTGGGCTGCGCCCTGGATTGAAAACACTCGATGCCAGGCCCCGTGGTTGAACCCCGCTGCGGGGCTGCTTGTGGCGCTTCCGGTGCTCTATGGATTTGGGTTTCTGGTCGAAGCGCTCTGGGATGGCCGCATGGCGCGCAAGGACGTGGCCGCGGCGGAACTGTATCGAGCGCGCGCCGACACATTGCGCGATGTCGCCGGTAAGGTGCCTGTTCCGCTGTTCGCGCTTTTGATCGCGGGCGTCTTTGTGCAGGTACTCTTCGGCGCTGCCGAACTACGGATAGGGCACAATTGCGCGCCGCCAGAGGCCGTCGCCCCAATAGTCGGGGTTGAAGAGACCCCTCCGAAGGCCTTACAGGAAACCTCGAACTAATCGCAGACAAAGACCCGGGAGATACCCATGGCAGGCCATTCCAAATGGGCGAATATTCAGCACCGCAAGGGGCGTCAGGACAAACTGCGGGCAAAGCTGTTTTCGCGGCTTTCCAAGGAGATCACGGTGGCCGCCAAAATGGGCGACCCGGACCCGGACAAGAACCCGCGTCTGCGGCTGGCTGTGAAAGAGGCCAAATCTAACTCGATGCCCAAGGACAATATTGAGCGGGCGATCAACAAGGCCTCGGGCGGCGAGGGCGATGATTACGAAGAAATCCGGTACGAGGGTTACGGCCCCGGCGGCATCGCGGTGATCGTCGAGGCGCTGACGGATAACCGGAACCGCACGGCATCGACCGTGCGCTCGACCTTTGGCAAGCATGGCGGGAACCTCGGTGAGACCGGGTCGGTGAGCTTTATGTTCGATCGCAAGGGCGAGGTGGTGTACCCCGTCGACGCGGGCGACGAGGACACCGTCATGATGGCCGCGCTAGAGGCTGGCGCTGACGATGTAGAAAGCTCCGACGACGGGCATTTCATCTACTGTGCGGACACGGATCTGGCGGCGGTTTCGGACGCTTTGGAGAGCGACCTGGGCGAGGCGGAGTCGACCAAGCTGGTTTGGAAGCCGCAAACGACGACCGAGCTCGACCTCGACGGTGTGCAAAAGGTCATGCGGCTCATCGAAGTTCTCGAGGACGACGATGATGTGCAGCGTGTGACCGCGAATCTGGAAGTTTCGGAGGCGGTGGCTGCTGAACTCGAGGCTGCCGGCTAGGGGCCAAGGTTCTTTCAAAGAACCTTACAAATTCCTTTGAAAGGAATTTGCGAGCTCGGTTGCAGCGCCCTCGGCGAAGGGGCACACAGAGGCCATGCGGCAGCGTCCCCTCATCGGTGTTTTCTGGATGGTCATCACCGGCTTCCTCTTCGTCGGGGTGGCCGGGGTGGTGAAGCATCTGGGCGGGCGCGTCCCAGCCGCTGAAGCCGCATTTCTTCGCTATGTGCTCGGCCTCGTTTTTCTGATCCCCATGATCGGGCCTATGCGTCGCGAAGGTCTGACGCGCTGGGCCGCGAGCATGTTTGCCTTGCGGGGCCTTGTCCATTCCCTCGGCGTCATCAGCTGGTTCTTTGCCATGGGTATCCTCCCCGTCGCCGAGGTCTCGGCCATGGGCTACCTCACGCCTATTGGCGTGACGATAGGGGCAGCGCTATTCCTGGGAGAGCGTCTCGCGCTCAGGCGCATTCTGGCGATCTTTGTCGCGCTGGTGGGCGTCTTCGTTATCCTGCGCCCGGGGTTTCGCGAGGTGGAGCTCGCCCATGTGGCGATGCTGGGCACGACGGCGATGTTCGCCTCGTCCTATCTCCTTGCCAAGATCATGGCGGACCGCGTCAGCCCCACCATGGTGGTGGGGATGCTGTCGATCACGGTAACTATCGGTCTTGCCCCATTTGCCGCGGCGGTCTGGATTACGCCGAGCGCCGCCGATTTGGCGTGGCTCTTTCTCGTGGCGGCGCTGGCCACTGCCGGTCACTACACAATGACCATGGCATTTAGGGAAGCACCGATGACCGTGACCCAGCCTGTCACATTCCTGCAGCTCGTATGGGCGACTTTGGTCGGCCTGATAATCTTTGGAGAGCCGGTGGACAGCTACGTCATCTTGGGTGGCCTGATGATCATCGCTGCTGTGAGCTACATAACCTTCCGTGAAGCGCAAAGGCGGCGCGAGGTTACCCCGCCCGCACCGGCGACCAAACTCTGACTACTCGGCGGCTTCGGTCCCGGCCTTAAGCTGCGCCTCCCGCCATAGGACAAAGAGGATCGCACCCACACCTGCCAGAGTCGTGGCGCACATGATCAGGATGAGCGGGATGGCTGAGGAGCCTTCTCCGAGAGCCGCCCCGGCAAAGGCAGACAGGAGCGCGCCACCGCCCAGCATCATGGAGCCTCCGAGGCCGGAGGCCGTCCCGGCGAGCTTGGGCCGGACCGAGAGCATCCCGGAGGTAGCGTTGGGGATCACCATCCCATTGCCTAAGCCCACAAAGGTCATAAAGGCGAAGAAGATTGTTGCGCTTTGAATGCCCACCAGAAACAGCCCGAGCAGAGCAAACATACCGATCGCGCAAAGCAGCGCCCCGAGCAGGATCATGCGATTGATCCCAACCCGTACCGAGTAGCGCCCCGAGGCCCAGTTCCCGAGGAAATAGCCGATGGCAGGGGCGCCGAAATGGACGCCCAGCGTCGCAGGAGACATGCCAAAGACCGTCGTTCCCACATAGGGCGCGCCGCCGAGATAGGCAAAGAATGCCCCGCTGGAGAAAGCGGCTGCGAGATTGTAGCCCCAGAACCGCGGGGAAGTGAGCAGCGCGGGGTAGTCGCGCACCTGATCGCGGAAATTGCTGTTAGCGAGGGGAGCCGTCTCACCCAGGTCCGCCCAGGCCAGCAGGAACAAACCGCCCCCGAGA
>JBCDKE010000080.1:0-13459 GCA_038747015.1 Pseudomonadota bacterium | reverse complement strand
CGTTCAGAAATTCGGCGTCGGCATGAAAGAGATCTGGGAAGTCGACCCCGCCAAGCACAAGGAAGGCACCATCACCCACACCATGGGCTGGCCGCTGGGTTCCAATGCGGGCGGTGGCTCCTTCGTTTACCACCTGATTGTTGTCCAGGTGGTAAACGAAGGAGCCACCGCCCGCATTGGAACCCAGCGGCCAGCCCATGGTGTGGGTGACGGTGCCTTCCTTGTGCTTGGCGGGGTCGACTTCCCAGATCTCTTTCATGCCGACGCCGAATTTCTGAACGTCGGAATTGGCGGCGAGGTCGTATTTCGCGATGACTTCTTTGGAGAGCGAGCCGCGCACGCCCTCGGACAGGAAGACGTATTTGCCGTGCAGTTCCATCCCCGGTTCGTAGCCCGGCCCCGGAGTTCCATCGGCCTCGAGGCCGAAGACGCCCGCGACGACGCCTTTGACTTCGCCGTTTTCGCCGAAGACGAGTTCGGAACAGGCCATGCCCGGGAAAATCTCGACGCCCATGCCTTCGGCTATCTCGGCCATCCAGCGGCAGAAATTGCCCATGGAAACGATGTAATTGCCGTGGTTGTTCATCAGCGGCGGCATGGCGAAGTTCGGAAGGCGGATCTGACCGGCCTCGCCCAGCATGTAGAAGTTGTCTTCCTGCACCTCAACTTTGATCGGCGAGTCCATATCGCGCCAGTCCGGCAGGAGCGCATCGAGACCGCAAGGATCAAGGACTGCACCGGACAGGATGTGCGCGCCGACCTCGGAACCCTTTTCCAGCACCACAACCTCGAGGTTCTCGTCGAGTTGCTTGAGACGGATTGCTGCAGACAGCCCCGCGGGACCCGCACCGACGATAACCACGTCGTATTCCATTGCTTCGCGTTCGATGTCGCTCATGAAAAAATCCGCCTTGTTTTCATTAATAAGATAGTAATCCATATCGCCACACGTCAATCGGAACGGGACGTAAAAACGCCCAAAAACGACCGGATTCTGGATTCTAGTAAGGTGAATTAGCGCTGCAATTCCATACTGTTATTGTCGGAATTGTTTAGCGAGACTGCGCACCTGAATAAGTCGCTGTGAGGCGCGGAAAATTCGCAGACGGAATACTCCCCCGCGCTAGGCGGGAGAGTGCGGTCTCGGAAGCCTAGGCTTTAGAAACGGTAGTTTAGACTAACACCAAGCGTTGTGACCTCGGCATCAAGGGTATCGATATCGTCGAAACCGCTGAAATCGTGATAGAGCAGCTCCGCACCCACTGTCAGCGTGTCCGTAAGATAGTCTTCGTAGCCAATACCAATGAAGTAGCCGTCTGAATCACCAGTATCTACGGTGCCTTCATCCATGTAGAGCTCTACGTAACCTGCTGTACCGTATACGTACCAATCGGACACAACAGTACCCACGCGTCCGGCGACGCGTAGTACCGAGTCAGCCGAAGCCGCACCGTCGAGATCGATATCAGTGAAGTCATACTGCAGGCCGCCACCGACGAGAACGCTGCCTAGGTCAGCGTCGTAGTACGCGCGAAGACCATAAAGGACATCGTCACCATCAACTTCGGCGGCGCCGCTCGTTTCGGCATCGCCATAGGATAGCTGGCCACCTACAGAAAAGCCTTCGTAGCTTTGTGCGGCTGCCACGCCTGGCAGCGCCAGTGCGAATACAACGGGTAGTGCAATACGCATGATAATTTCCTCAGATTGATCGGGTACGGCGCCGGACAACCCTGCGCCGTTAATACTTTTAGATTGGGACTGCGTGCACCTGGGAGAACTCACTATCCCGTGAGTTGTGCGGCGCCCGGCGAAACGCCGCCAAGAGAGCGGCAAAGTCAGCGGAAATTCGCGAGGCCCTTGCATTAACCCACCGCTATGGGTCAGATCGTGCGACTGGAAAAACCCGCCCGCCGAGAGGAGCGCGACATGGAAAAAATCCCCCTGACACGCGCAGGTTACGAGAGGCTCGACGGAGAGCTGAAACACCTCAAGAGTACCGAACGCCCGGCGATCATCACGGCAATTGCAGAGGCACGGGAGCTCGGCGACCTCAAGGAGAACGCAGAATACCATTCCGCGCGCGAAAAGCAGGGCTTTATCGAGGGCCGCATCAAAGAGCTTGAGGCGATCATGGGGCGGGCTGAGGTCATGGACCCTGCAAGCCTGTCTGGAGCAATCAAATTTGGAGCGACGGTCGAAATCGTCGATGAAGACACCGACGAAGAGAAGACCTATCAGATCGTTGGCGAACCCGAGGCGAATATCGAAGACGGGAAGCTGAATATCAAATCTCCCCTTGCACGCGCGCTCATCGGCAAGGAAGAAGGCGACAGCGTCGAGGTGCGTACCCCTGGGGGCACGCGAAGCTACGAAATTTTGAGTATCTCTTACATCTAAGCTCGATCATGGCCGGTGAAGACACCAAAACAGAAAAGCCAAATCTTGGCGTTTACGAGAAATCCGTCGCTGGCGACATGTCGGCAGTGGAAGTCGTCGCTATTGTGCTTTCTGCAATTTGGCTGCTGGGGTCGGTGATCTTCTTTGTAATCCTTGGCGGCTCCCAGATGTTTGAGCCTGAAAACATGGGCCAGTTGCAGACGGCTATGACCGTGCTGGCGGTCATCGTACCCGTGGCCGTGATCTGGGTGGCTGGGTCCGCCGCGCGGTCGGCACGGATCGTCAAGGAAGAGAGCCAGCGATTGCAATCTGCGATCGACGCGATGCGGCAGACCTATGTGGCTGACCGGCAGAGTCACGGGCTGGTGCCCAATCAGCAGGTGGAGAAAAAGATCGACGAAATCGTCGCCGCTGCCCGGCAGACCGAGTCCGCAGTAGCAACGTTCACCTCAACCCGCGCGCCCAACACCGCCCCGAAGCCTGTGACGCCAGATGCGGACGATCAGCCTGCGCTCGCGCTTGGCACCCCGGCTGAGGCGATTGCACCGCCATTGGAAACCGCCGATTTCATACGCGCGTTGAATTTCCCCGAGACCGCTGAGGATCAAGACGGGTTCAACGCCCTGCGCCGGGCCCTGCGTGACCGTAAAGCAGCCTCACTGGTACAGGCTTCGCAGGATGTGCTGACACTGCTGAGCCAAGACGGCATCTACATGGATGATCTGCGCCCCGATCGCGCGAAGCCTGAGACATGGCGCCGTTTTGCAGCTGGTGAACGGGGGCGCGTCGTTGCGGCCTTGGGGGGTATTCGGGATCGCTCTTCGCTGGCGCTGTCGGCGGGCAGGATGCGATCAGACGCGATTTTTCGCGATGCTGCGCATCACTTCTTACGCCTGTTTGACCGTACGCTTACCGAATTTGCGGAGTATGCCAGCGACGAGGAAATCGCAGCGCTGACCGACACGCGCACCGCGCGCGCCTTTATGTTGCTGGGTCGCGTAACCGGGATGTTCAGCTAACGGGCAGGACCATGGTGGCGGCTTCCTTGAAGCCCAAGAGCGGGGCCATGATCCCCGCCTTCATCCGCCCCACCTCATTGAAACCGTAGCGTTCGTAGAGTGCGCGGGCGCGCGGGTTCTCAGTCACCACATCGAGCCGCACGCGGTCGCAGCGGTTCATTCGCGCCGTCCAGACCACGGCGTCGAGGAGCGCCGTACCGACGCCCAGCCCACGCGCGGCCTCGTCCACGAAGATGCCATCCATCTGCAGGACGCCCGGTTCCAGACTGCGTTCGAATTGGTCAAGGATTGTACCGCGCCAGAAGGCCCCTACGGTGCCGTAGACCTCGCGGAGGTCGGCAAATGTGCCGGTGAGAAATCCGCCCTTTGACGTCTTGATCCCTGCCGCTCCCAGGAGCGCGCCCTCTTCGCTAACGGCGGTGAAGGCGAAATCGGGCCTGAGTCCGGCTTCGATAAAGCGCAGGGCGCGCGCGTCCGAACCGAGCGAGGGCCTGAGTTTGCCTTCGAAGGCTTGCCAGAAGAGCAGCGCTACCTCGGCGCGGTGGTGTTCCCTGAACCCCGGTTCTACAGCGAATTTCACGACATAAGCCCTGCGAAAGGCAGGTAGCGCACGGGGGTGCCCGGCGTGACCGCAATGGCGCCATCGGGGAGCTCGACCAGCCCGTCCGCCCAGCTGAGCCCGCTGATCCGGCCCGAGCCTTCTGAGTGGAACACCTCTGCCGCTCCGTCCCTGAGGCGCGCGCGCAGGTATTCGCGCCGTCCCGGTTTCTTGTTCTTTGCAAATGCGGCGGGAACCTCGATAGCGAGGGGCTCCTGCCAACCCGCGCCCGCAAGGAGCGAGAGCGCGGGCCGCGCGAAGATCAGCGTGCAGACCAGCGCCGCCACGGGGTTTCCAGGCAGGCCAAAGACCGGTTTCCCGTTCCAAAGGCCGAGCGCGAGGGGGCGTCCAGGTTTCACGGCAATGCGCCAGAGCGCCATGGTGCCGGTTTCGTTCAGGAGAGCCGACACATGGTCTTCCTCCCCCGCCGACGCGCCGCCGGAGGTGATGATGACGTCGACCTCTGCCCCGTCCAGCCGTGCGGTGAGCGCCGCGCGGTCGTCGGGGCAGATGCCCAGATCCACGGCCTCGAACCCCATTCCGGCGATCAGGGACAAGAGCATCGGGCGGTTCGCATCGGCGATCTGACCCGGAGAGATAGCCGCGCCGGCCTCGCGCAGTTCGTCACCGGTAGAAAGGACGCCGACGCGCAGCGGTTTGTGTACCGTCACGGTCCCGTGCCCGGCAGCTGCGAGCAGCGCGAGGTCTGGCGGGGTGAGGCGGCGGGATTTTGTCAGGGTCGTGTCGCCCTCAGCGACATCCTCCCCCGCCGCGCGGGCGTTGGCGCCGTCTTTCAGGGGGCCTTCGACGCTGATCTGGCCGTCGCTGATGCGGCAGTCTTCTTCCAGTACCACGGTCGTCACGCCCGCCGGCAGTGCCGCGCCGGTCAATATGCGGATCGCCTTGCCTGCAGGCACCTCGCCCTCAAAGGGCACACCTGCCGCCGCACGGCCCTCGATGAGGGGGATGTGATGTAGGCCGGGCTTCAGCCCGGCGCCCAGCCCGTAGCCATCCACGGCAGAGTTCGCCGCTGGAGGGTTGGACCTCAGTGCAATCACATCCTGCGCCAGCACCCGGCCCGCAGCTTGGGGAAGCAGCACGTCCTCTACCCCGGTCACAGGCACCAGCCGGGCACGGAGCGTTGCCAGCGCCTCGTCAACCGGGGCCCAGGCGACGCCGGTTGGCAGGGCGAAGCAATCGTTCCTCAGGCGTCCGTGCCGCGCGGCGGCGGCGAGGGTTTCTTCGTGGCCCAGGCCAAAAATCCAGCCTTCTTCGGGCGCGTCGACGTCGAGCATTTGGGCGAGCTCTTCCGCCGACAGGCGCGACACGGCCTCTGCAAGGATGCGCACCTGTGCGGCGTCCTTGATCTCGTCTGCGCCCTGCCCCGCAGCGACCTCGACGGCGATGAGAGAGGGCCAGACTTCGACGAAAGCGATGGGTCGGTCGAGGGACTCGAACGGCCAGACGGCGATCTGGCCCGCAAAGCGTTGGCGCAGCCTTTCGAGCGTGGCTATTCCGGTCAGGGCCTGCGATCCCACGGACCCCGCCCCACCGATCTGCCAGCAGGAAAAGGCGCCCTTGGCCTGTTTCTCAGCCGCGCGCCATTCCTGTACCGGCAGGGAGGCGGGCTTCTTTCGTGGCACGGTACCTTTGCCGAAGGGATCGAACCAGAACGGCCCCTCACCGGGGAAAAGCCCGTTTAGGTCAGCGGCGACTTGCATCCGCTCGCGACCGTCCTCGGAGGCCGGGAGACGGCTTGCCAGATCGGCCCAGAGCGTGAGCGGATCATCTGAGCCTGTCACGCCGCGGGCAAATCCAGCGGGGTAGCCGAAGGGAAAATCGAACCCGATGAGCAGGCGCTCGCCCCTGGCCAAGGCGGCCTCGATGCGCGCGGCGATCGCGTCTTCGGCGACGACGCGGTTGCGCATGTACTCCGGGGGCAATGATTGACCGCCTGCGGCCTCCCCCACCCAGATTGCGTCTTTGGTGGGTTTCGGGCCCCGATCCGCGCCGCCGGACCAGTCGACCATGATGACGCTATCTGCCCTCATAACCCAACCTCGGCGGCGATGAAATCGGCGATGGCGGCGGTGTCGTTGAGGTCAAAGACCGGGCGGTCCAGCTCGAGCGGCTGATCCGAGGCAACGGCGCGGACGGTGGGGTCATCCGTGGCGATCAGCGGATTGCCGGTCTCCTCGCGCCAGGCTTCGACCTTGGGGTGGGCGTCGCGTTTCCAGCCCTCGACGAGGACAAGGTCCACGAGGCTGAGTTTGGACAGCAATTCATCCAGCGTGGGTTCACCCGCGCCGCGCAGCTCGCTCATCAGCGCCCAGCGCTCTGCCCCTGCCACCAACACTTCGCGTGCGCCCGCCTCGCGGTGGCGATGACTGTCCTTGCCCGGTTTGTCGACGTCAAAGGCATGATGGGCGTGTTTCAGCGTGCTGACGGCCACGCCGCGCGCGGTGAATTCGGCCACGAGCCGTTCCATCAGGCCGGTTTTGCCCGCGTTTTTCCAGCCGACGATGCCAAAGACTTTCACAGCATATCCTCAGCCGCCGCGAGATCCTCGG
Source organism: Pseudomonadota bacterium (assembly GCA_038747015.1). GTDB lineage: Bacteria > Pseudomonadota > Alphaproteobacteria > Rhodobacterales > Rhodobacteraceae > Shimia_B. Next base: position 6,872 of record JBCDKE010000080.1, on the reverse strand, counting down.
GCGTGTTAATGTTGAAAAACGCGTGGTCGTCAAAGGCCGTCGTGGCCGCGCCGTGGGTGTCTGTCCAGCGCACCACCTTGCGCAGCCCGCCCTTGAGCGCCGAGCGCAGTTCGTCGCGCAGAGAGACAGGCCAGAGGCCAAAGGTCGGATGCCGCGTGGTGCGCCCCTCCTCCTGCGTTGCGGCAAGCGCGATGGGTGTGTTCGCACGGCTCGCGGCCCGTTCCAGACGCACGACAAGGTCAGTGGGGAAGAACGGTGTATCGGCGGCCACCGTGACGATGTGCCGGGCACCCACCTTGTGCGCCCACTCCATCCCCGCGAGGACCCCGGCGAGGGGGCCGGGGAAGCCGTCGATCGTGTCGGCAATCACGGGCAGGCCGAATTCATCGAACCGGCGCGGGTTGCCGTTGGCGTTGATTGATAGCCCCGCGACCTGGCCTTCGATGCGTTCGATCACGCGGTCGAGCAACGTGCGCCCGCCAAGCTCGATCAGGCCCTTGTCGCCGCCGCCCATGCGGGTCGCCTGTCCCCCGGCGAGTATGACACCCACGGGGAGGTTCATTGATCAGGCCCCCTGAAGCGAACGATGGCCCAGACGGCCAGGGCGACCAAAGCGAGAAAGCCGAGGACCAGCGCAGGGATGATCACGTGGATGCTCATGACGCCTGCCATGGATCGTAGGGACGCCCGTAAACGGCGGGCAAGTCGTTGGCGCTGGCCGTGAGCACGTCCTTGGGGATCACAACATCCGCGTTCCGGAAATGCAGCGTTACCGTCTCCTGCCCTTCGGTCTGGCCGGTAAAATGCTGGATGTCGCAACGGAGATCGTATCCCTCTGCGACGACCCTTGCCCCGCCTTCATCCAGGGTGACCCGTGCAGAGCCTAGTCCTGCGTTGCGTTCAGCGAAGGTGCGGGTTTGACGCCTCAGGCCGACGCGTTGCTGCAACAAAACTCCAGTTAGGCCGTAACCAACGGCAACCAAGACTGCGCCCAAGCTGATCGCCAAAGTGACTCCGCTGGCCACGAAGAATGATAGGATGAGGCCTGTCAGGCCGATCACGATGAGAGCGCGATCTACAAATGCCATGGCTTTGAGGATGAATGGGCTCCCACGCTGGCTCCGTCCGATCATGGCGCGAAAGAAGTCTTCGAGATGGGCCTGTGTCAGTTCGTATGTCAGCGTCACGACACGATCCTCTCGGACCCACTGAGGCACTCGTAGCGTCTCCCTTTCATCCGTCCGATCAGCGTGAGGCCCACGTCGCAGGCGATCTCGACGCCCCAGGCGGTGAAGCCGGATCGCGAGGCGAGTACGGGGATGCCCATGAGGGCGCATTTGATGACCATTTCGGAGGTCAGGCGCCCGGTGGTGTAGAGGATCTTGTCCTCGCCGGTAACAGCCTCGGAGCGCATCCAACCAGCGATCTTGTCCACTGCGTTATGGCGGCCCACGTCTTCCATATAGACCAGCGGGCGGTCTTTTTCGCAGAGCACAGTGCCGTGGATCGCCCCCGCTGCGAGGTAGAGCGACGGGGTGCGGTTGATCTTTTCAGACAGTGCAAACAGCCAGTCCTGCCGCACCTGCGTGGCCGGCAGCGTCAGCCCGTCGAGCCCGGCCATCATGTCGCCGAAAACCGTCCCCACAGCGCAGCCAGAGGTGCGGGTTTTGCGTTGCAGTTTGTCCTCATGCGAGGTCTCGATTTCGGTGCGCACGACGACGGTCGCGACCTCTTCGTCATAGTCCACGCGGGTCACCACGTCGGTCTCTGACAGCATGCCCTGATTGCTGAGGAACCCGAGCGCCAGATATTCGGGATAATCGCCGATAGTCATGGCCGTCACGATCTCCTGCCGGTTCAGGTAGATCGTCAGCGGGCGCTCTTCGACCACGCGCAGCTCGCGTTCGGATCCGTCGGGGCCACGGGACATCACGGCGCGGGTCAGCCCCTGCCGATCCGGGTCTGGCGCAATGATGTAATCGAGCTCTTTGAGCGTGGCCATTTGCATCCCCTCACGCCCCGCGCTAGCGAAGCAGTCAGGGCACGTTAGGGGGATCACATGACCGAGGCCACCCGGAAAGAGGGTTTCTGGCTGGGCGTACGCCACGGGCTACCGTTCCTGTTTCTCTTGATACCCTTCGGGACGCTTTTCGGCGTCGTCGCGACCGAGGCCGGTCTGGACGTGGTCGAAACGCTGGCCTTTTCCATCGTTGTCATCGCAGGCGCGGCGCAATTCACCGCTGTCGCGCTGATGCAGGAAAATGCGCCCGTTCTGATCGTGCTGGCGACGTCCCTAGCAGTGAACCTGCGCATGGCGATGTATTCCGCCGCGCTGACCCCGCATCTGGGAGGCGCGCGGAACTGGCAGAAGTTTCTGATCGCGTATTTCATGGTGGATCAGGCGTTTGCGCTGTCATCGGTGAAGTACGAGCAAAAGCCGGATTGGCCATTGGCCGAAAAGGTTGGGTACTATTTTGGCGTCATTATCCCGGTGGCCCCGGCCTGGTATCTGTCGACGCTGGCAGGGGCGCTTTTGGGAGAGACGATCCCCGAGGCGCTGGCCCTCGATTTCGCGCTGCCCATCGTTTTCCTCGCCCTGATCGCCCCTGCCCTGCGCACGGCAGCCCATGTGGCTGCGGCGCTGACTTCTGTCGTTGCGGCGCTCGCGCTGGCCTTCGTGCCGTTTTCGCTGGGGCTGCTCATTGCGGCGGCGCTTGCGATGATCGTTGGGGCGCAGGTCGAGCTCTGGCAGGAGCGGCGATCATGATCACGTGGCCTGCCTGGCAGATCTGGCTGATTATCGTGGGACTGGGCGCGGGATCGTTCCTGATGCGGTTTTCGTTTCTTGCCTTTGTGGGCGACCGGGAGCTGCCGCCCTGGGTGCTGCGCCATCTACGCTATACCGCCGTGGCCGTGCTGCCGGGGCTGGTGGCGCCTGCGGTGCTCTGGCCCGCGGCGACGGGAGGCGAGCCTGATCCGGCGCGGCTCGCAGCGGCGGTTGTGACCTGCGTTGCGGGATATTTCAGCCGGAATGTCATGGTCGCCGTTATCTGCGGCGCGGGGACACTTTACGGGCTGATGTGGCTCTTGGGCTGACGCTATAGCGTCGCCGTCTCCCAGAACTTTTCCTTGTCCGCATCGTCATACTGGCGGAATTCCTGCCGCGTTATGGCGGGCTGATCCAAGAGCTGATCATGGAGATTATTCGGGAACCATGTCTGCCTGACTGTGAACGGGAGACCAGGCGCGCGTTCCAGGATTCCGGAAAGCGACCGGGTGCACAGAGCGTCAGGCACAGGGCCGGCCTTTTCCGCCTCGCGCAAGATCCACGCGGCGGTAGCTGACGGCACTTCGGCAGTTTGCAACGTTGTCCAGTAGGTGATCCGGGTGTGGTAATCGACAAAGGCGCGGCGAGCACTGCGGTTCATGCCGTAGATCACGTCATAGCGTTCAGGCAGCTTGGGGTGGGCAAAAGTACCCGCGGGATCAAATACCACGTTTTGGTCGGCCCGGATGAACAGCGCGGAGTGCGCGCCATTGTCGGAGCCGACGTTAAAGGAAGTGAATACCGCCACTTGCGGCGCATCCGTGTTGGGTGAGTATGCTGCGTCGACGGCGCTTTGTGGCGCATACACGCGCGGCTTTGTCGAACAGGCCGCCAGCAACGCAGGGGCCCCCAACAGAAATGCGCGGCGATACAAAGGTCAGCCGTTGATCAGATAAAGCAGAATAAGCGCGATGACGCAGACCGCCATTCCGCGGCCGACATAGGACAAAAACGCCTCGAAAGTCCTTTCCTGAACTTCGATGTCCATCGATCCGTGAACGTGCTTTTCGCCGTGATTCTCGTCGCCCATGGCAATGCCTCCTCAAGTATCTCGCCGTTTAGCGAACTCGGCTACCGGTGTCACGGTGCCAACAGGCCGCAGTCAGGCTTCCTTTTCTAGCTCGGCGGCCAACCGGAACCCGATACGGACAGGTTCGTCCTGATCGACATGTTTGGGCAAGGCCCTGAGCATCACATTTAGTTGCGTGACATGCTGTACCAGCTGGGTCCGCGCGCCGGTGGGGTCGGAGCCATAGAAGGTCACGATGTCGGGGTCAAAAAACCCCATCCCCTCAATCCGCATGACGCCGGCATCGCCCCCGGCAAAGCCCATGGCCACCTCGTGCTGTGCGTCGAGCTGTTTCTCGAAGTTCTGAATGTAGAGGATCAGTCGCTCATAGGCCCATTCGGCAGGGCTTTTTTCGGCGAGAGGTTTTTGGCGGGCGCGTGCGGGCAAAGCGCCCGGATCGGCCGCGGGCTTGGCCGGGTCGGCGTGCACTTCGCGCAGGCGGGGCAAGGCGTCGGCCTCCAGTGCCTCAGCGGATGTTTTGATTTTGTTATCGCTCATAGCTCTCCCACCGGTACGGCCGTTGTCTCAACGATCTCTTCCATGACGAAGCTCGCAGATACATCGGAAATGTCCACGCGGGAGGTCAACTCTTTGTAGAACCGGTCATAGCCCGCCATGTCGGCGATCCGCACGCGCAGCAGGTAGTCGATATCCCCGGTCATCCGGTAGGCGCTCACGACCTGCGGCAAGGCGCGGACGGCGGTGGCGAATTTATCCGCCCACCCCGGCCCGTGCGATCCCGCGTGAATCAGGACGACCGCCATGAGGGGCACGCCCAGTTTGGCGGCGTCCGTTACGGCCACGCGGCCGGTGATGACGCCTGCCTCCTCCATCAGTTTGACCCTGCGCCAGGCCGCGTTGCGGGATAGGTGCACGCGTTCAGCGAGCGCCTCCATCGAGGTACTGGCGTCCCGCTGGAGCACGCGGAGAATGTGGTGATCGAATGAATCTAGCTTCATGTTGGGATTATGTCCCAAGAATAGACATAAATGAATTACATTTTGGGAAGCATGCCGCGCCACGAGCGAGCACATTAAGTGAAAGCCGGAGGTAACCATGCAGACTGAAACCGAAACCCGCAGCCCGTCGCTCTTTGCCACGATCTTTACCGAGCATCCCGCCAGCGTCGATGAGACCTATCTGGAACACGCGCGGTTCGCGCTGACCTTTGCTTTTTGGCTGGGTCTGGCCTGTTTGGCCGCACTGGTCCACGCGGTGATCCCCAAGCTGTGCGAAACCACGGCATCGACGATTATCAAGCGGCTCCACGCACGGATCATGTCGCGCCACTAGACGCCGGCGTTTCGCCTCCGTAGGCAAAGGCCATGACAGGTGAAAGCAAAATAGATACTCTCTTCGCGACGATGGAGCCGAAGCTCCATCCCGGGAAATACGCCTTTGTCACGGTGGCGGACGTCCCCGACGTCACGCCCCTGATGATGTTTCAGGAAGAGGAAGGCACGACGCTGATCCTAAGCTGGGAGGCCGCGGAAGAGGCGGGCCTGAACCCAGAGTTCCCCTGCTGCTGGATCACATTGAACGTGCATTCATCGCTCGACGCGGTGGGGTTCCTCGCCCCGATCGCCACGCGACTGGCGACGCTGGGGATGGGGGTGAACCCGGTGGCGGGCTACTACCACGATCACCTGTTCCTCCCGTCCGACCGAGCAGAGGGCGCCATGGCAGAGCTCCACGCGATTGCCATAGAGGCGCAAAAGAAAACGCCCGGGCACTGAACCCGGGCGTCTTTACTGTCCCAATCGGGAAACCGTGGCTTAGGCGTCTTTGTAGACTTCCCAGCGCTTGGTCTTCGACTTGGGCGGGCATTCGATGATGCGCACGCTGTCGCCGATTTTGAATTCGTTCTGTTCGTCGTGGGCGCGGTAGGTCTTGGACTTACGCACCGTCTTTTGCAGGAGCGGGTGCTTGAAGCGGCGCTCGACGGAAACCGAGATCGTCTGGTCGTTCTTGTCGCCGGTGACGACGCCCTGGAGGATACGCTTAGGCATTATTCGGCACTCCCGGCTGCTTTTTCGTTCAGGATGGTTTTAACGCGTGCGGCGTCACGCTTGACGGTGCGCATACGTGCGGTGTTTTCCAGCTGGCCGGTGGCCTGCTGAAAGCGCAGGTTAAACGCTTCTTTCTTGAGGTTGGTCAGCTCTTCTTTGAGCTGATCGGGAGTCTTCTCCCGCAGTTCGTTGGCGTTCATGACGCTCTCCTTTGCTCTCACCGGCGGGCCTTGCGCTGTTGGTCGCAGGTCACCCGATTCCCGGTGGGTTATCGAATAGACGCGCGTCCTACGCCCCACGGGGCGCTGTGACAAGCCCTTTTACCGGATCGATCAGTCGTAACTGCGCGTGTCTTCGACCAGCACGCCGTCTTTTTGCAGCTCGCCTTCGGCCACCACCTCGATCTCGGCGCGGAGCTTGAAGAGGTCGGTGACGGTGGCGGCGTAGGTCTGGGCGGCCTCTGCCGCGCCCTCGATGCGCACGGTGATCGTGTCGGTCTCGCCGGTGCGGCCTGCGATCACGCGGGCGCGGGTGACCTCATCATGGCGCGCAACGAGGGCCGCCACCTGTTCAGGGCGCACGAACATGCCCTTGATCTTTGTCGTCTGGTCGGCACGGCCCATCCATCCCTTGATGCGCGTGTTAGTGCGTCCACAGGGGCTGTGGCCCGGTAACACGGCGCTCATGTCGCCGGTGGCGAAGCGGATCAGCGGGTAGTCGGGATTGAGCGAGGTTACCAGCACCTCGCCCACCTCACCCTCGGGCAGCGGGTCACCCGTGCCGGGGGTGACGATTTCGACGATGACGCCTTCGTCCACGATGAGCCCTTCGAGCGCGTCGCTTTCATAGGCGATGTTGCCGAGGTCGGCGGTGGCGTAGCACTGGCGGCAAGTAATGCCGCGGGAGGTGTAGTAGTCGCGGAGCGTGGGGAAGAGCGCGCCACCGGAAACGGCGGCCTTGGAGAAGG
>JBCDKE010000079.1:0-13645 GCA_038747015.1 Pseudomonadota bacterium | reverse complement strand
GTCGGGTTCTTCGTATTCGAGGCCGACCATGGGGGCGGCTTCGTCGTCGCCGTGGAGGTCGTGTTTGTCGATGAGGAATTTCGCCAGTGGCCCGCCCACGAGCGCGGCGACGATCAGGCCCAGGGTGGCGGCAGCGAGGCCGATTTCCTCGGCCGCTTCGAACCCGGAGATTAGTTCAATTTCCGGCCCCCAGGCGATGGCCGTGCCATGGCCGCCGATGAGGGAGGCCGTGCCGAGGAGCACGGAAAGTTCGGACGGCAGGCCAAAGAGAGTTGCTCCGAGGAGGCCCACGCCGTTTTGCAGGAGCATGAAGACGATGGTGAGCACGAGGAGCGTGATCAGGAGCGGTCCGCCGCGCAGGAGGTCGGCAAAGCGGGCGTTCAGCCCGATGGTCGTGAAGAACAGGATCAGGAGCGCGTCGCGCACCACGAGGTCGAATTCGATCGCGTGGCCGGTGATGAGGTAGATCAGCCAGACCGCGACGGCGACCACGAGCCCGCCCGAGACCGGTTCGGGGATGTTGTAGTTGCGAAGGAAGGCGACCTTGCGCGTGAGGAAGGCACCGAGGAAGTAGACGACCATGCCGAGCGTGAAGGCGATGAAGGCCGGGGCGTGTTCTGCTGTCATCGGGTACGGGTACCTGGTGGGGGCTGACTGCGGTTAGGCGGTCATATTAGCCGCAGCGCGGGCGATGACCATCTCTTCGTTCGTTGGGATCGCGAGGATGCGCGCGCGGCTGAGTTCGGTGGACAGGATCGGACCGCCATCAGCGTTGCGGCTGCGATCCATGTCGATGCCGATCCATTCCATCCCTTCGCAGACGCGTTGGCGAATTTCGGCGGAGTTTTCACCGACGCCCCCGGTGAAGACCACCGCGTCGAGCCCGTTGAGCGCGGCGGCCAGTGCGCCCAGTTCGCGGCGGATGCGGAAGACGTAGTAGTCGATGGCGCGGCGCGCCTCAGGTGTGTCGGCGGCGAGAAGTGTGCGCATATCCGAGGAGAGGCCGGAGAGGCCCAAGAGGCCGGATTTGCGGTAGAGCATGTCGGCAATGTCGTCAGGGCCCATTTTCTCGACCTGCATCATGTAGAGCACGACGCCGGGGTCGAGCTGGCCGCTCCGGGTGCCCATGGGCAGGCCGTCGAGTGCCGAAAAGCCCATGGTGGAGGCCACTGCGCGCCCGCCGAGCACAGCGCACATGGAGGCGCCATTGCCCAAGTGGGCTATGACCACGCGGCCTTCGTGGAGGCCTGGGGCGATCTCGCGCAGCTTCTCGGAAACGTAGTCGTAGCTGAGCCCGTGGAAGCCGTAGCGCCGTACGCCCTTATCATAATAGCGCTGGGGCAGCGCGAAGGTGTCGTTTACCCAGGGGTGTGTGCGGTGGAAGGCGGTGTCAAAACAGGCGATCTGGGGTGTGCCGGCAAAGGCGGCCTCTGCCGCGCGGATGCCTGCGAGGCTGTAGGGTTGGTGAAGCGGTGCGAAGGGGATGAAACCCGTCAGCGTTTCCTTGACCTTGTCGTCGACGAGCACCGGTTCCGAATAAACCGGCCCGCCATGGACGACCCGGTGGCCGATGGCGCGCAGGTTGATGTTGGGCATCTGTTTGCGGACGAGGTCGAGAAACTCCTGAATTGCTTCTTCGTGGGTGCTGGCTGCGGCGAGCGCGCGGTCGATGGTCTGACCGTCTGACGCCTCGGCCATGAGCCGCGGCGCATCGCCGATGCGTTCGATCTGGCCCTCCCAGCGGGTCTGGGGATCAGAACCTGCGGTTAGTTCGTAGATCGCGAACTTGAGCGAGGAAGACCCCGCGTTGAGAGCCATCACGTGGTCAGTCATTTCAGGTGTCCTTCATGGCGTGGGCGTGGAGCGCGGCTACTGCGCAGGAGGCGAGGCGCGAGGCGTCATCATCGGCGCGCGATGTCAGGATCACCGGGGCCGCGGCACCGAGAACGATGCCTGCCGCCTCGGCATGGGAGATGTAGGTCAGCTGTTTGGCGAGCATGTTGCCTGCATCGACGCCGGGGGCCACGAGGATGTCGGCGCACCCGGCCACGGGCGAGGTAATGCCCTTGGTCCGCGCTGCGCCGAGGTCGACGGCGTTGTCCATGGCCAGTGGACCATCAACCAGACCACCCTTGATCTGGCCCCTCTCGGCCATTTTGGACAGGAGCGCGGCATCCATGGAGGACTGGATTTTCGGATTCACTGTCTCGACGGCAGAGAGCACGCCCACGCGCGGTTCTTCGATCCCTATGGAATGAGCCAGATTGATCGCGTTTTGTACGATGTCGGCCTTGGTTTCGAGATCCGGCGCGATGTTGATCGCGGCATCGGTCACCATGAGCGGGCGCGGCTGGCCGGGCACGTCCATGACAAAGACGTGCGAGAGCCGCCGTCCGGTGCGCAGCCCGTTTTCACGCCTGAGCACTGCGCGGAGCAACTCGTCGGTGTGCAAATGACCTTTCATCACCGTTATGGCGTCTCCGGCGACGATGAGGTCCACCGCCTTGTGGGCGGCTGCCTGATGGTTGGGAACGTCGATGAGTTCGAAGCCGGAGATATCTGCGCCGAGCGTCTCGGCAGCGGCGGTGATTTTGGCCGGGTCGCCGATTAGGATCGGCGCGATGATGTGATTGGCATGGGCCAACAGCGCGCCGCCCAGTGAATTCGGCTCTTCAGGTGCGACCACGGCGGTGCGCATGGGATCGAGCGGTTTCGCGCGGGCGACCAGTGCCTCGAAATGGCGGTGACGCTGAACGATGAGGCCTGGGACATCGATAGCCTCAAAGCTGAGCGGCACCTTGGGCGGTGTCAGGGTGATCGTCCCGTCGACGATCAGCGTCTCGTCGCTGTCGCGGTGGACGGAGGCAGAGCAGATCACATCGCCTGAGCCGAGCTTTTCCGCGACGGTGACGCGGGCGGTGACTTCTTCGCCCGGTGTGACGCTCCCGTGGTAGGCCAGCACTGTTTTGCGGATCTCGGTGCCTGCACCGGGGAGCATATTACCCACCACGGCGGAGAGCGTGCTGGCGATCCAGAGCGAGGGCGCGAGCGCCTCAGGCTGGCCATCGCCGTCGCCGTCATAGCCTGCGAGGTGCAGCGGGTTATGGTTCCCGGTGGCGGCGGCGAAGGTATAGAGGCTGTCGACTGTGCAGAGGCGACACAGGGCGGCGGTGTCGCCGACCTGAAGTTGATCGAAGGTTCGATTGCTGACGACGTTCACTGCTGTTTCGCTTTCCGCCTTGCGAGGGCGCGACCTGCTGCGGGGGCAGCGGGCGCGCGCCTGATTTCGGGTTTGCCTCGGGCGCACGCGCCACATCAGTGAGCTAAGAAAGGTCCTCCGTCGCGGTCAAGTCAAGGGTCTGCGGGGCGCATCAGGCCCGGCGCAGCCCGGTCATCTGATCGAGATGTTTCGCAAAGGCGTCTTCGGGGATGGCTTCGGACAGGGCGCGGTGGAAAAAGGCGGCCTGCGTTTCCGGCGCCAACCCGTTGGTCGGCGGGTCGCGGTCGAGGTTCGTGGGGAAGGAATACCCTTCGGCGGTGGCGGCGATGGCGGCAGCGAGTTCCGCTGCGGTGAGCCTGCCGTTCTGCCGCGCCCGCGCCGCGTGAGTGTAGAGCAGTTTGCACATCTTGTCGCGATCCACCGTCTCCATGGCGCGCCCGAAGGCAGATGATACCTGAAGCAGGTTGACGAAGCGGTGGATGCCGGCGCTGGAGTTCGCGCCCGCCGCGTGGAAGAGCGCGGGGTTGAAGAATACCGCGTCGCCCTTGGCCAGGGGCAGCTGAACATGGCGTTCCTCAAAAAGCGCGCGGAAATCCGGACGCCGCCAGGCGGCATAGCCGGGGCGATAGGCCTGCGAGAAGGGCAGGAGTTTCGTCGGGCCGCTCTCCAGGGGCATGTCACAATGGGCTATGGCCCCTTGGAGCGTCAGGATGGGCGACACGTCATGGACATGGGCCGGATAGGACGCACTGACATCTGCGGTCTGAAACCCGAGGTGGTAATCGCGGTGGGCCTGCTGTGCCGCGCCGCCGGGATGCACGAGGTTCACCTGCGCGGTCATCTGGTAGTTCGGGCCGAGCCATGCCTCGCAGACCGCCGCGATGGCGGGGTTGGCGAAGTAGTCCAAAAAGACCGCAGGCGACGCCTCGCAGAGCTTTTGCAGGGAGTTCCAGACCCGGTCATTGGCACCTGACGCCGCAAAGTGGTCGCCGCCCCCGCCCGAGGCCAGTTTTTCCTCGGCGATGATGTCTTCGTAGAGGCGGGTTGCCTCGTCGAGGACGGACGTGTCGGCATAGGCACCTTTGAGCGCGAGGACGCCCGCGCCGGTGTTCAGAACCCGCGCCCATTCGCCCATGATCTGGCGGCGGGCGTCGTCGTCCTCGAGCGCCGGGCGCAGCGTGGCCACGTCGTAGACTGGGATATTATTCTCGATCACTGACGCCAGCGGCACCTGCGCGGCGTCGGTTTGCAGGTCGATGAGGGCAGTGAATTCGCCCAGATCGCAGAGATCAGGGTCGTAGTAGGCGACGGTTTGGTCGACGGTATCTTTCATGGTGGGTCCTCCCTGTTGCGGATCAGAGTAGCGGGGGTGGCGATTGCCTTGGGCGCTAAAACACATCAAAAACACATCAATGACCCATCGCTTTCCCATCAAAGAGATCGCCCGGCAGGCGGGGCTGGGCACGGCCACGGTGGACCGGGTGCTCAACGGGCGCGCCCATGTGAGCGCGCAGACGCGGCTGAGGGTGGAGGCGGCGATTGGCGAGTTGGAAGGACAGGAGGCACAGCTCGCGGCGCGTGGCAGGCGGCTCTTTTTCGATTTCGTGGTGGAGGCCCCGGCGCGGTTCAGCCGGGAGGTGAAGGCGGCCGCCGAGGGGATCCTGCCCCAGATCGGGACGGCGGTGTGCCGGCCCCGGTTCCTGCTGCAGTAGGTCATGGAGGAAGACGAGGTCGTCGCGGCGCTGGCGCGGATCATGAAGCGCGGCAGCCAGGGTGTCTGTCTGAAAGCACGGGATACGGCAAAGATCCGGGAGGCCGTTGCCATGCTGGGCGCGGCGCGGATCCCCGTGGTGACGCTGGTGACCGATATCGGGGGCTGCGACCGGCTGGCCTATGTGGGGCTAGACAATCCCGGTGCGGGGCGGACGGCGGCCTATCTGGTCGCGCGGGCCCTGGGCGCGGGGCCCGGCAAGGTGCTGGCCACGCGCAGCCACGAGCGGTTTCTGGGCGAAGAAGAGCGCGAGGCGGGATTTGTTGCGACGCTGGCTGGAATGCGGCCCGAGCTGGAGGTCATCGCCGTGCAGGGGGGCAGTGGCGTGGATTTCGAGACCTCGAAGCTCTTGGCCGAGGCGCTGACGGGTGTCGAGGACCTGAGGGCGGTCTATTCCATGGGCGGCGGGAACCGGTCGATCCTGCGGTCGCTGGAGGAGCGGGGGCTGACGCCGGAGGTCTATGTGGCCCATGATCTGGACCGCGAGAACAGAGAGCTGATCGCCGCGCGGCGTGTGGATTTCATTCTGCACCATGATCTGCGTGTTGATATCCGCGCAGCGTTCGATGCGTTCTTGGGCTTTCATCGGTTGAATGTCGGCTTTGGAGGCACCCCGATCTCGACGGTGCAGATTGTAACCCCGGAAAACATGATCGCCTGAGTGTGACGTTCCTTTCGGAGCGCTTCGTATCGCGGAGGCGTCGGAAATCCCTTCCCGTATTCTTTGATCAGGATGATGCGGAACAGTGCCGAACTCTTTGGGAGACAGTTCGGTCTTGACTCTGACACCGGTGTCATGACATCGATGTCATAAGAGGTCGCAAAGACGACCCAGGGAGGGAATAGCCGCAATGGCCACGATCTATGACGTGGCGAAGCACGCCGGTGTATCGCCTAAGACTGTCAGCCGCGTCCTGAACAAGGACGCACCCGTATCGGCAAAGACGCGCGAAGCGGTTGCCGCCGCAATGGACGCGCTGGGCTATGTTCCGTCCCACGCGGCGCGCACGATGAAATCCAGCAAGTCCGGCCTGATCGGCCTCATCACCGGGGCGATTTCGAATGCCGACGAGATTTCCACCGCAGCGGGCCTGCCGGAACTCCTGATCGTTCAGGGGGCGCAGAAGGTCATCGAGCGGTCGAATAAGACGCTTCTGATCTCGGATACCGGGGGGCGTTTGGATCGGGTTCCCGATCTGGTGCGGACGTTTCAGGAGCACCGGGTCGAGGGCATCCTCTATGTCGCGGATTTTCACAAGCCGCTGGACCTGACGCTGCCGGGGCGCGGCATCCCCAAGGTGCTGGTGAATTGCTATGACCAGTCGGGCACGCCTGCGGTCGTGCCGGATGACGAGGGCGGTCAGTATGCGCTGACGAAATCCGTCATCGAAAAGGGCCACCGCCGGATCGCCTATCTCACGCTCGCCAAGGGGCAGGAGGCGACCAAGCTGCGCGTGGCCGGGTTCCGCCGGGCGCTGGGCGAAGCGGGGATCGAATTTGACCCTGCGCTGGTGCAGGCGACCGACCTTTTCGGCACGCCGGGAGAGCGCCAGTTGATCTGGGACGCGCTGGACAAGTTCTTTGACGGGGATGACCCGCCCACGGCGATTTGCTGTGGCAATGACCGTCTGGCGATGGCGGTCTACTCGATCCTGCGCGGGCGGGGCATTGAGGTGCCCCAAGAGGTGTCCGTCGTGGGCTATGACGACCACCGTTTGATTTCAGAGACGCTTTACCCGCCGCTGACGACGGCGGAGCTGCCCTACAGTGCCATGGGCGCGCGGGCGGCAGAGACATTGCTCGATCTGCTGGCCGAGGGCGACACTGCTCCTGCGGAGGCAATCCGCGTCGGCGGGCAAGTCAAGCACCGCGGGTCCCTTGTGGCCCCGCGCCCCGGACACACCGGAAATATCGTAGATCTCAAAGGGAGGAACGAGATATGAAAATGACCCCAATCCTGGCGGGATTGCTCGCCACTGGCGTTGCGGGTGCTGCGGCGGCTCAGACTGAGCTGAGCATGTGGTACCATGGCGCGGGTTCCGCCAACGCGGAAGAGGCGCTGGTCAACCAGCTGGTCGAAGAATTCAACGCGAGCCAGTCCGACTGGAAAGTCGTGCTCGAGACGTTCCCGCAGGGCGCATACAATGACGCCGTAGGTGCTGCGGCGCTGGCCGGTGATCTGCCGGATATCCTCGACGTGGACGGCCCCGTCATGCCGAACTGGGCATGGGCTGGCTACATGCAGCCGCTGGGCATTGATGAGGCGGGCCTCGACGGCTATCTGCCGGGCCCCATCGGGCGTTGGAACGGCGAAGTTTACTCGGTCGGGCTCTGGGACGCGGCGGTGGCGCTGACGACCCGCCGCTCGACGCTCGAGGACAATGGCATCCGCGTTCCGACGCTGGACGCACCATGGAGCCTTGATGAATTCAACGGCGCGCTGGCGACCCTCGCGGCCACGGGCAACTATGAATACCCGCTGGATCTGGGCATGGCGTGGACCGGCGAATGGTATCCCTACGCGTTCTCGCCGTTCCTGCAGAGCTTTGGCGGCGATATTGTGGATCGTTCGACCTATCAGACCGCCGAGGGCGTGCTGAACGGGGACGAGGCGATTGCGTTTGGCGAATGGTGGCAGGGCCTGTTTGAAAATGGCCATGTGCCGGGCACGAGCCAGGACGCCGCTGACCGCGATGTGGGTCTGTTGGAAGGCAAATACGCCATGTCGTGGAACGGCAACTGGGCCGCGCTGCCCGTGGTCGAAGCCTTTGGCGACGACGCGCTGTTCCTGCCGGCGCCCGACTTTGGCAACGGCGCGACCATTGGTGCCGCGTCTTGGCAGTTCGGGATTTCGGGCACCTCCGAGAACCCCGACGGCGCGCGCGCGTTCATCGAGTTTGCCCTACAGGATCGCTGGTTCGCCGCATTCTCGGACGGCACGGGCCTGATCCCGGTCACGTCTGCGTCGGCTGCGGAAACCGCGAACTATGCCCCCGGCGGTGCGCTGGAAGTGTTCTACGGCCTTTCCGAGGGTCAGGCGCTCGTGCGGCCGGTGACACCGGGCTACATCGTTCAGGCGAAAGTGTTCGAGAAAGCGCTGGCTGATATCGCCAATGGCGCGGACGTGGCGGACACGCTCGACGCGGCCGTGGACGAGATCAACGAGGACATCGAGGCCAACAGCGGCTACGGCCACTAGGTCTCTCCTCCCGCGGGGCCCGGACCGCCGGGCCCCGTCCCACCGCATAAGGAATCTGTCCGATGGCGTCCAAGTTGACGCGGTCGAACCGCGCAGGGTGGCTGATGGCGCTACCCGGAGCGGGGCTGATCGCCGCCTTTATCATCATCCCGTTCTTTCTGGCTTTCACGCTGTCGCTGACAAATCAGCGCCTCGCCTCGCCGAACCCGACGGAGTATGTGGGTTTCGAGAACTACTCTGACCTTTTGGGGCTGTCGATTTTCACGCTGGAGCCTGAGCGTGACGAGGCGGGCAATGCTGTCATCGAGGATGGCAAGATCCAGTATCCGCGCCTGCGCAACTTTACCCGCAACAACCCCGACTACCCTAACTTGCAGGGCAAGAGGGAGTGGTTCGGGTGGCAGTCAGGCGAGAACCGGGTGGTGGTTTTGTCGTCGGATGTTGTCTTCATGCGGGCACTGGTGAACACGTTCACCTTTGTGATTTTTGTGGCGCCTATTCAGGCCGGCCTGGCGCTGGGTTTGGCGCTGTTGATCAATCAGCAGCTGCGCGGGATCAGCGTATTCCGCGCGATCTATTTCATGCCGGTCGTGGTTTCGATCGTCGTGGTCTCTTTGCTGTGGAAATTCATCTATTCGCCCGGCGACGGGCTGCTGAATTCGCTGCTCGGGTGGGTCACCTTTGGTGCCTTTGAGGGCATCGATTGGCTGGGGCAAACCTCGACCGCGCTGCCGTCGATCATGGCGATGTCGGTCTGGCAGGGCGTCGGTTTTCACATGGTGATCTGGCTGGCCGGGCTGCAGACGATATCGCCGACGCTCTATGAAGCGGCGGAGATCGAGGGGGCCAAGAAGCGGCAGGTATTCCGCTATGTCACCTGGCCCGGATTGCGGAACACGGCGGTGCTGATCCTGATCGTGATCACCATGCAGGCCTTTGCGCTCTATGCGCAGATTGCCGTGATGACGAGCGGCGGGCCGCTGGATAGCACGCAGGTCCTCGTCTTTCAGGCGGTGGAGCGCGGCTATGGCAAGCAGGACATCTCTGGCGGGTCGACGATCTCGGTCATCCTGTTCCTGATCGTGCTGATGATCTCACTCGTGCAACGCTGGCTCACAAGGGAGCGGAACTGATGGCGCTGGTTACCTCTGACAATCACGGGCTGCGTCTGTGGACGCGCTATGCGGTGCTGATCCTTGTAGCGGTGATCTTTATCTTTCCGCTGCTCTTCATGGCGGTCTCCTCGCTGAAGCCGGATCAGCAACTGTTGAGCGATACAAATTCGCTGAGGGCGTTCCTGCCGGTGGGGGACATCTCGTTGCAGAACTATTCGGACGCCTTTGAGCGGGCGCCGATCGGGATCTTTGTCTTTAATTCGGTATTTGTGACCGGGGTGACGGTGGTGCTGACGCTGTTCGTCTGTTCGTTGGCGGCGTTCTCGTTCGTCTTTCTGGACTGGCGCGGCAAGAGCGTGATTTTCTCGATCCTGCTGGCGACGTTGATCATTCCCTACGAGACCATTTTCATCCCGCTGCTCCTGATGGTGTCGCAGCTGCCGTGGATCGGCGGCGAGGGGATCGAGTGGGGATGGATCAACACCTACCGTGTGCAGATTATCCCCTTTATCGCGGACGGGCTGTCGATCTTTCTCTTTGTGCAGTATTTCAAGGATCTGCCGCGTGAGCTGATCGAGGCGAGCCGCGTGGAGGGCGCGAGCTGGTGGACGATCTATCGCCGGGTGGTGATGCCGCTATCGGGGCCGGTGATTGCCACGGCGGCGATCCTGAAGTTCCTGTTCATGTACAACCAGTATCTCTGGCCGCTCATGGTCGTGCAGGCCGAGGAAATCCGGCCAGTCATGGTGGGGCTGGGCTATTTCACCGATCAGCTGAATGTGCCCTGGGGCGAAGTGATGGCCTATCTGACGATCATCACGATCCCGGTTCTCGCGTTTTACCTGTCGCTGCAGCGCGTCTTTATCGCCTCGGTGGCGGCCACTGGGGTCAAAGGCTGATGCTCGCGCTGGACGACAAATGGCTGTGGGACAGCTGGTATGTCCGCGACGGGGATACCTGGCACGGGTTCTACTTGCAGGCGCCGAAGGCGATCAAAGACCCGGAGTTGCGGCACTGGAACGTGAGCTATGGTCACGCGACCAGCGGCGATCTGGTGAATTGGGACCATCTGGGCACCTGCTTTCAGCCTGCGGAAGGCCCGGCCTGGGATGACTACACCACGTGGACCGGGTCGGTGGTGCGCGGTGACGACGGGCAGTGGCACCTGTTCTACACCGGCACGAGCCGCGCAGATGCGGGCAAGCACCAGAAGCTGGGCCACGCTGTCTCGCACGATCTGCACAACTGGAAGCGCGTCGGCGACGGTCTGATCCTGGACCGTGACGCGCGTTACGAGGAGTATCAGGAAGGCCGTTGGCATGACCGGGCGTTCCGCGATCCGTGGGTCATGCGGGACCCCGAGGGCGACGGGTGGATCATGTATTTCACCGCGCGCGATGCCTCGGTCGACGCCAAGCTGGAGGCGGGGGCGATTGGGTTTGCCACGTCGCCTGATCTCTACGACTGGACGCTAGAAGACCCGGTCTTCACCGGCGGTTTCGGTGAGCTGGAAGTGCCGCAGGTCTTTCAGTGGAGCGGTACGTGGTACTGCCTGTTCTGCACCGGAGAGCGGTTCTGGTCGGATGCCGCGCAGGCGCTGATTGGCGCACCGCAATCCGGCAATCACTACCTGATCGGTGACGGCCCGCGCGGGCCCTGGCGGCTGGCCGAGGGGCCGATGCTCGACACTTCAACCTATGCCGGGCGCATCATTGATGATGGTGCCACCAAGCAGCTGACCGGGTTCGTTCAGAACAGCCCGGATGGCAGTTTCCCCGGCATCATTTCAGACCCCATGCCGCTGATGCGGCTGAAAGACGGGCGGCTCGCCCTCGCAGAAAGCTAAGGAGCCACGATATGGCAGACGTCCTTCTGAAAGGTATCAAGAAAAGCTACGGCCCGGTCGATGTGATCAAGGGTGTCGATATTGAAATTAAAGACGGCGAGTTTGTTGTCTTTGTCGGGCCTTCGGGCTGTGGGAAGTCCACGCTGCTGCGCATGATCGCGGGGCTGGAGGACATCACGGGCGGCACGCTCGAGATCGGTGGTACCATGGTCAACGAGGTCCCTGCATCCCAGCGGGGCATTGCGATGGTATTCCAGTCCTACGCGATTTTCCCGCATATGACGGTACGCGAGAACGTGGCCTTTGGCCTGACCATCGCGGGCGCGTCAAAGGCGGAAAAAGAGGAAAAGGTGGCCGAGGCCGCGCGGGTTTTGCAGATGGAGCATCTGCTGGATCGGCGTCCCTCGCAGCTGTCGGGTGGCCAGCGCCAGCGCGTGGCGATCGGGCGCGCGATTGTGCGCCAGCCGGAAGTATTCCTGTTTGACGAACCTCTCTCGAACCTTGACGCGGCGCTGCGGCTGGATATGCGCATCGAGATCGGCAAGCTGCACAAGTCGCTGGGCGCCACGATGGTCTATGTGACCCATGATCAGGTCGAGGCGATGACGCTGGCCGACAAGATCGTCGTGCTCAAAGACGGCTATGTTCAACAGGTTGGTGCGCCGATGGAGCTGTACCACCGGCCGGAGAACCTCTTTGTGGCGGGGTTCATCGGGGCGCCTTCGATGAATTTCCTCGACGTCGATGTGTTGGGCCGCGACGGGGATAGCGCGAAGGTAAGTTCGAGCCTTGTGGCCGAGTTCGCAGCCCCCGCGTGGCGCGAGGGCATTCCGTCCTCGGGGCGTGCGACGCTGGGCATCCGCCCGCAAGACCTGCACACCGTCGAGAGCGGCGGCATCCTGCAGGGCACGGTGACGCTGGCGGAACGGCTGGGGATCGAGACGGTGGTGGACGTTGCGCTCAAAGACGGCACACGCATTCTGTGTTCGATGGCGGAGGACCGCGTTTTCGAACCGGGGCAGGCGATCCATCTGGATTTCGACCCGGCACGGGCGCATCTTTTTGCCACTGAGACCTCCGCAGCCAAGGCGGCGTAATGAAACCACTGCTCATCCTCGACAATCATTTCCGCACCAAGGCGGAGCTTTTTCGTGACGACACGTTCGCCGCGCTCGAAGAGCTCTGCGAGATCGAGGGTGGGCAGGACAGGCCCATGGCGCGGGACCGGATCGAAGCGCTATTGCCGGAGGCGGCGTTTTACGCGGCCTCACAGCCGGTGTTGTCGGCGGCGGATCTGGAGCGGGCGCCCAAGCTAAAGGCCACGATCGAGGTCGCGGGCGCATTCCGGGACGGGCTGGATTACGACGCGTGCTTTGCACGGGAAGTCGAGGTTCTTTCCTGTTCGCCGGGGTTCCGGAATTCGGTGGCGGAGATGGCCGTGGCGATGATGCTCGCGGGCGGGCGCGGGTTGGTGGAGGAGCATGAAGCCTTTCGCACCGGGTCTGAGCGGTGGTTGGATGACCGGGACGGGAGCGATTTCTCTCTCTATCGTCAGTCGGTCGGGTTTATCGGCTACGGGCAGATTTCGCGCGAGACGCATCGTCTGATTGCGCCGTTTGCGCCCGAGGTTATGGCCTATGATCCCTATCTGAAAGAGACTGGCACTGACGCCGAGCTGACGGATCTGGCGAGTTTGGTGCGCAAGTGCCGCGTGGTGGTTCTGGCGGCGGTGCCGTCTGAGGACACGCGCGGTTTGTTGAGCGCCGAGCTGATTGATCAGCTGCAACCCGGGGCGCTCGTCGTTGTCATCAGTCGCGCCTGGTGCGCCGATTTTCCGGCG
Source organism: Pseudomonadota bacterium (assembly GCA_038747015.1). Taxonomy (GTDB): domain Bacteria; phylum Pseudomonadota; class Alphaproteobacteria; order Rhodobacterales; family Rhodobacteraceae; genus Shimia_B. Next base: position 654 of record JBCDKE010000079.1, on the reverse strand, counting down.
TTGATCCGGGCGGCGGCTGAGGGTCGCATTAAGGTGGCAACGGATGTCTATCCGTCCGAGCCGCTGGACGGGGCTGATCCCTTGCGCAACAGCCGCAATGTCATTTTGTCGCCGCACCGGGCTGCTGCTGTGCCCGGAGGTCGGCAGTTGATCGGCGATATGATCCTGCACGACATTCGCGCGATCCTTGCAGGCAGGCCCCAACGGGAGCTGAAACCGGCGCATCCCGAGATGGTTGCCGGGCTGGTTTCGGCACAGCAGCAATTGAATTCGATGCCGAATACGTAGCGCGCATTTTCGCGACCTGTTTTCAAACTGCTTAAAAAAGTTGCTGAACCGGCGGAATTGGCTCTAGGCTGATCTGGAGATTAGATCGCTCTAGAGTTTTGGAAATGCAGGCAACGGGAAATTCGGTTCGGCACCCCAAATTACGGGAAATTGGCACTGGCATTTTCAGGTTATGCTGTGCGGTCGTCTTGTCCCTGACATTTGCGGTAGGTGAGGTTTTGGCCGATCAAGATACCATTTCCGTCAGCGTGACCTATCGCGAAAAGATTGCGCTGCCGCCTGATGCGATTTTGGAAGTTGAACTGTTGGATGTGTCCCTGATGGATGTCCCGGCGACGGTGCTGACGCGCATGAGGTTCAAGCAGG
>JBCDKE010000078.1:0-13901 GCA_038747015.1 Pseudomonadota bacterium | reverse complement strand
GGCGTAGGTGCCCAGATCGACCCAGGACTGGCCAGCGGCGTAGTTGTCGCGAACCCAGTCGCCCATGCCTGCGGGCAGCGGCGAAAGCTGGCCTTTGGAGGCCATCACAGCGGCGAGACCCGGCTGCGGGAAGACGGCGACGTTGGGCGCGGCCCCTGCTTCGGCGTCGATGACGATCTGCTGTTCGAAGCTGTCGGAGCCGGTGTAGACGGCCTCGGCACCGGTGGCGTCCATGAAGTAGGCCAGCGCGTTGCGGAAATAGTCGTCTTCCGGGTTCAGCCAAGGACCGGAGATGGTCACCGTCTGGCCGGAGAGATCGGGCGCGCCTTCGGCCCATGCGTTATAGCTGTCCCAGCTGAAGGGGCCCTCGCCGGGCGCAAAGGTCAGATGGCCACCAGCGTGTGCCATGCCAGCCGTAAGCGCCACGACGGCCGTACCTGCGTGAAGCAGATGTTTCATGTGATTTTCCTCCCGATCGCGCCAACTCCCGGCGCTGTTCCGATAATCCGCGCTGGGGCCGGAATCGAGTCGGGCCAAAGCGCTTTGGATGGCGTGACACTTGCTCAGCCGGACGCGGCTGTCAATCGGATTTGGATAAATCGCTGAAAAACCCCTGTTATTTCGCAGTTGCAGCAAAATTTTTCTGAGCTAGGGTTTTGACCTTTGCGGGAAGATGCGTTTAGGCTCTACTGAAATTTGAAGGCGCTTTGGAACATCACGGGCCATGAATCTAAAGGAATTGTCTGCGCATTTGGGGCTGTCCCAAACCACGGTGAGTCGGGCTTTGAACGGCTATCCGGAGGTTTCGGAGGCGACGCGCCAGCGTGTCGCGGCGGCTGCCGAGCAGCACAATTACCGCCCCAATACGCGGGCCAAGGGCCTCGCCACGGGGCGCGCCATGGCCGTGGGTCACGTGATCCCCGCCTCTGCCCGCCACGAGATGGTGAACCCGATCTTTGGCGATTTCATCTCCGGCGCCGGCGAGACCTACGCCACCCATGGTTATGACATGGTCCTGTCGATGGTCGATGACGGCGATCAGGCCCGCGTTTACCGCGAGTTGAAGGCCAAGGGCACGGTGGACGGGCTGATTATTCATGGTCCGGCAGTGGCCGATGAACGGATCGGACTGATCCGCGAGCTGGGACTACCTTTTGTGGTCCATGGCCGCGCCACGGCCGAGACCGAGCCCTATTCGTGGGTGGATGTGAACAACAAATCTGCCTTTCAGCGTGCCACGGAGCTCTTGGTGGATCTGGGCCACCGGCGCATTGCGTTGCTCAACGGTCTGGAGACAATGGATTTCGCGCGCAGACGCCGCGCCGGGTTCGAGGCGGCCCATGAGGCGCGCGGGTTGGACGTGAACCTGTCGCTGATGCTTTCTGAGGAAATGACAGAGACTTACGGCCATCAGCGTGCCCATGAGATGCTGGACCGGGACGATGGCCCGACGGCGTTCATCGTGTCCTCGATGATCATCGCCATGGGCGTGCGACGCGCGCTCGAAGAGCGCGGGCTGGCCATTGGGCGCGACGTGTCCGTCATCACCCATGACGATGATCTCAGCTATCTGCGCAATGGCGGCGAGGTGCCGCTATTTACCGCGACGCGGTCCTCGGTGCGCGAGGCCGGCCGGATTTCGGCGCAGATGCTGATCGATCAGATCACGATGCCCACCGATGAGATACCGACGCGGCTGCTGGAAGCGCCGCTGATGCTGGGGCGCTCTACCGGCCCCTACCCCTCCACAGACGCTCACGCCGACGCCGCGCAGTAAGGACGACACTATGAACACCCGATCCCGCGGGGATTTCCCCGCCGGTTTCCGCTTTGGCGCTGCGACGGCGGCCTATCAGATTGAAGGCCACAAATTTGGTGGCGCAGGCCCCACCCATTGGGACACCTTCGCCGCCGCCCCCGGCAATGTCGTGCGCGCCGAGGATGGCGCGACGGCCTGCGATCACTATCACCGCTATGGCGAAGATCTGGATTTGCTCAAGGCTGGCGGGTTTGACGCCTACCGGTTCTCGGCCTCCTGGGCTCGGGTGATGCCCGAGGGACGCGGCGCGGTGAATGCGGAGGGGATCGATTTCTACGACCGTCTGGTGGACGCAATCCTCGAACGCGGGCTCGAGCCGCATCTGACGCTCTATCACTGGGAGCTGCCTGCCGCGCTGAGCGATCTGGGCGGGTGGCGGAATCCGGATGTGGCGCAGTGGTTTGCCGATTACGTCGAGATCATCGCGGGCAAGATCGGTGACCGCACCGCATCCATTGCCACGTTGAACGAGCCGTGGTGCGTCGCCTGGCTGAGCCATTTTCTGGGGGCCCATGCCCCCGGTCTGGCTGACATCCGTGCGGCTGCCCGCGCGATGCACCATGTGATGGCGGCGCATGGGGCTGCGATGACGCGGTTGCGGGAAATGGGGCAGAAAAACCTCGGGATCGTGCTGAATTTCGAGCATTGCACCCCGGCCTCGGATCGGCCCGAGGACGTGGCTGCCGCCGCGCGCAATGACGCGATCTACAACCGCTGGTTCATCGAGGCGATCACCAAGGGCACCTACCCCGCAGAGGCGCTGGAGGGGCTGGAGCCCCATATGCCCGCGGGGTGGCAGGACGATATGGCCGAGATTTCCCAGCCGATGGATTGGTTGGGCGTGAATTACTACACGCGCAGCCTGCTATCTCATGCAGAGGATCAACCATGGCCGCATCTGGCCGGGACCCAGGGCGATCTGCCCAAGACCCAGATGGGATGGGAGATTTATCCCGAGGGGCTGGCTGGTATCCTCAAGCGGCTCAAGGATGACTATGTCGGCGATCTGCCGATCATGGTGACTGAAAACGGTATGGCCTGGGACGATCACGTCGAAAACGGCGCGGTTTACGATCCTGAACGCATGGGGTTCGTCGACGGGCATTTGCAGGCCTGTCAGGACGCCATTGCCGATGGCGTGAACCTGACCGGGTTCTTCTACTGGTCGCTACTCGACAACTACGAATGGGCCTTTGGCTACGAAAAGCGTTTCGGCATGGTCCATGTGGATTTCGAGACACTGGAACGTACCCCGAAAGCCACCTATTACGCGCTCAAATCCTGGCTTCTGGAACGTTAAACATGGCCTATGCTCCCAACACGATGAACATCGTCGCCGATATCGGCGGCACCAACACGCGCGTGGCGCTGGCCGACGGGCGCAAGGTGCTGACAGACACGATCCGCAAATATCCCAACGCGTCCTATCCGGGGCTCGAAAGCGTGCTGAAGGAATATATTGCGGCCGAGGACAATGTGGACACCGCTGCCTGCTGCGTGGCCATCGCGGGCCCGGTGCGAGACGGTGTCGGCACGTTGACAAATCTGGACTGGACCATCGACAAGGAGATGCTGCGCCGCGCGACGCAGGCCGAGAAGGTCGCGGTGCTCAACGATCTGCAAGCGCCCGGCCACGCATTGGGGCACATCGATGCCGCCAATCTGACCGAGATCGTCAGCGGCCCCACGGCCGGTCCCCATGCTGCACGGCTGGTGATCAACATCGGCACGGGGTTCAACGTCGCGGCGGTGTTCGAGACCGAAACAGGCCGCTATGTCCCCCCTGCCGAGGCCGGGCACGCGAACCTCCCGATCCGCACCGAGCAGGACCTGAAATTCGCGCAGTTCGTGGAAAATGCCCATGGCTTTCCGGGCGTCGAGGACCTGCTGTCGGGACGCGGACTGGAGCGGGCCTATGCGTTCCTCGCCAGTGAAGCTGGTACGCCCGCCGAGAAAACGTCGCAGGCGATCATGGCGGCGCTGGCGGACGGCTCTGACCAGCTGGCGGAGGGCGCGGCCAAGCTCTTTATCCGACTTTTCGGCACGGTGGCGGGGAACCTGTCGTTGATCTTTTTGCCCTTTGGCGGGGTCTACCTCGTGGGGGGCATGGCAAAGGCGATGAAGCCCTATTACGGGCGCTGCGGTTTCGAGGCGGCGTTCCGCGACAAGGGGCGTTTTGCCGGTTTCATGGGCAATTTCGGCGTCACGCTGGTCGAAGACGATTACGCGGCGCTGACGGGTTGCGCGAGCCACCTCGTTGCCCTGACGGAAAGCTGAAAACGCGTTTAGCGTAAGACAATCTTAAACACGCCTGCCCTAAACCTGGGCACGAGATTCCTGACGGAGCGAAAGGATCTATGCCTCGTGGGCGGTAGTGACGAAAAAAAGCGGCCAAAGATGCTCATCGACCGGCTGCCGGAACATCCGGCGGGACCGGGGCTGATGCCTGTTATCGAGAAGCTGCGCAGCGGGCCCCACAAGGTGACGCTGGATGGCAGCCGCGTGGCGTCGGTCGATCCCACCGGGCTCGAGGCGCTTTTGGTGATCGCCGCGACCCAGCGCGCGCGGGGCGACGGCTTTGCCCTCGAAAACCCGTCAGAGGCATTTTTGGAAGAGCTCGCCCTCATGGGCGTCTCGGACGAGCAGTTGAAAGGACCCACTCCATGAGCATCAACATCCTGGCCGTCGATGACAGCCGCACCATGCGATCGATGATCCAGAACACGTTGGAGGATGCGGGTATCACCACGCATCTGGCCGAGGACGGTGTCCACGGGCTGGAAGTACTGGAGACGATCGAACCGGATGCGATCATCACCGATATCAACATGCCCAACATGGACGGGTTCGGGTTCATCGACGGGGTGCGCGCACAGGACAAGCACAAGAAGACCCCGATCCTCGTGCTGACCACCGAAAGCGCGCCGGAGCTGAAGGCCAAGGCGCGGCTGTCGGGGGCCACGGGCTGGGTCGTGAAACCCTTTGACCCTGAAAAACTGGTGCGCGCGCTGCGCATGATCGCGGGGTAGCTCGGTGGCCGGTGGCGCAGAACCCAAGGGTGGGTCCCGAAACGACCCGATGGCCGACATCAAGGCGTCTTTCTTTCAGGAGTGCGAAGAGCTCTTGGAAGAGCTCGTTGACGGGCTCGAGGCACTGCGCGCCGGGAGTGCGGATCAGGAAACGTTCAACAGCGTTTTCAGGGCCGTGCATTCCATCAAGGGAGGGGCTGCGGCCTTTGCCCTGAATGATCTGACCGATTTCGCCCACGGGATGGAAACGCGGCTGGCCGCCTATCGCGACGCCGGCACCCTGCCCCCGCTGGATGAGATCGCGCAATTCGAGGTCGCCAGCGACAGATTGGCGGCGCTGGTGACCATGGCGGCCCAGGGGGTCGAGGTCACCGACGACGCGCGGCTCGAGGATGCCGCTCTTTTGACCCGGACGGAGGCCGTCGCGGGGGAGCGCAAGGTCGCCTACCGGCTCACGGCAGGGAAAACCGATATCAGGCAGGTTCTGCGCGGGCTGAAATCCCTGGGCGCGGTGGAGGCGGCGCTGGAGGGCGAGAGCCTGCCAGATCTGGAGGTCTATGATCCCGAGACATGTACGCTCGCCTGGCAGATAACGCTGTCCACCGATCTCAGCGAGGCGGTGCTGAAGAGCGCCCTGAGCGATCTTGATCCGAACGGCGCGCTGACGCGGCTAGATGCGCCGGTGGACGCCGGAGCGAACGGGTCTGCAGAGGTCGCGGCGGCGGCGCAGCCTTTGGCCAGCGCGGCCGAGACCCTGAAAGTGGCCCCTACGATCCGCGTCGGACTCGACCGGATTGACCGGCTGATCAACCTCGTGGGCGAGCTGGTCATCAATCAGGCGATGCTGTCACGCTCTGCGGAGGACATGGGCGCGGCCACCAATTCGGACCACATGCTGGGCCTCGACGAGCTCATGCGGCTGACGCGCGACATTCAGGACAGCGTCATGCAGATCCGCGCGCAACCGGTGAAGCCCCTCTTCCAGCGCATGGCGCGGATTTGTCGGGAGGCAGCATCGGTGGGGGGTAAAACCATCGAGCTGGTGAGCGAAGGGCAAGACACCGAGATCGACAAGACCGTCATCGAACGGCTCGCCGATCCGCTGACCCATATGATCCGCAACGCGGTGGACCACGCCATAGAGGCGCCCGAGGGGCGTCTGGAGGCGGGTAAGCCCGAGGCGGGCAAGATCACGCTGCGCGCCTCGCACCGCTCGGGGCAAGTGGTGCTCGAGGTGATCGACGACGGCGCAGGCATCGACCGCGAAAAGGTCCTCGCGCGGGCCCGCGACAAGGGGCTCGTGGCCCCGGGTGCCGAGCTGAGCCCCTCAGAGATCGACCACCTGCTGTTTTTGCCGGGTTTTTCCACGGCCGATCAGGTGTCGTCACTGTCGGGGCGCGGCGTGGGCATGGATGTGGTGCGTGCGGCCATCCACGGGCTGGGCGGGCGTATCACCATCGAGAGCACACCGGGCGAAGGCACGCGGTTCGATATCGCGCTACCGCTGACGCTGGCCGTGCTCGACGCGATGATTGTGAGCGTGGCGGATCAGACGCTGGTCTTCCCGCTCTCCACGATCCACGAGACCACGACGATAGAGCCGGCCGATCAGCTGGAGCTGACCCGCGGGCAGCGCATGCTGCGCTACGGTGGCAAACCTATCGCGCTCTTCGATCTGGGCGAGGAGCTGGGCTATCACGGGCGCCACGACAGCCTCACGGACCGGGTCGCTATCATCACCGCGAGCGAAGGGCAACCGCCTGTGGCGCTCGCCATCGACGAGATCTACGAGCAGCGCCAAGTCGTCATCAAGGGCCTGCAGGAAGGGTTCTCGACAGCGAGCTGTGTGGCCGCCGCGACGATCCTTGGTGACGGGCGCATCGCGCTGATCATCGACCCCTTTGACGCGAGCCTGTCACCGGGCTCCACGACGAGCGGCAGACAGGCCGTGCCTATTGATTTGACAGCCTAGAGCCAAAAACACCGAGAGCCCAATGACTGATACAGAAAACGCCCTGGCCGAGCATGCAAGTGAAGACGAAGCCGCCCCCACCGATCAGGTGGAGCTGCTGTCTTTTTCTGTGGCGGGTCAGGATTATGCCATCGACATAATGCGCGTGCGCGAAATTCGAAACTGGTCAAAACCCACGCCCTTGCCCCGGACGCCTGACTATGTGCGCGGCGTAATCAATTTACGCGGAACCGTGCTACCGATCCTGGACCTCGCAAATCGGCTGGGTCTCGAAGATGACGGTGAGAAAGAGCGCACGGTTTTTGTCGTCATCAAGGACGGTGCACGGCTCTTTGGCGTCACAGTCGACGGCGTTTCAGACATTCTGACGGTCTCCAAGGAGGCGTTGCTTGATCCGCCAGCATTGGCAGATGGCGGCGTCGAGAGCTGCGTGAGCAGCCTGATCCTCGAAGAGGATCGGATGATCCGGGTTCTTGCGGTCGACACGCTTGCACCGGGCAGCCACGCTGCGGCGTCGGAGGTGAACGCCGCCTGATGATCAGAGCCGCCCCGCCCGCAGCCGACCGCTTGGACGAGGCGACATTTTTGGCCATTGCAGCTATCGCATACGAGGTTGCCGGGCTGGCGCTGCCGTTGTCAAAACGATCCATGGTCGCTGCACGTCTATCGCGTCGTCTGACGCGGCTCGCGATCACGACCTTCGAGCAGTATCTCGACGTAATTTCAGTGCCTGAAGCACCGGAGCGGCGCCGTATGGTTGCGGCGCTCACCACCAATGTGTCGACCTTTTTCCGAGAGCCACATCATTTCGAGCGGCTCAGAGAGGATATCTTGCCGCCACTTTTGACTGCCGCGCGAGCGGGTGAACGGGTGCGGCTGTGGTCTGCCGGATGCGCAAATGGACAGGAAGCATATTCAATCGCTCTCACCATTCTGGAGGCTGCACCCGACGCGCATACCCTCGATATCCGCATTCTGGGCACCGATATCGACCCCTCAGTGGTGCGTTTTGCGCAGCTCGGGGCCTATCATGCCTCGATGATGTCGGGGGTCAGTGGAAGCCTGAAAAACCGGTTTTTCACTTTTGATGCGTCAGCAAATACCTATGTCGCGTCACCGGCTCTGCGAAGTCTTGCGATCTTTCGAGAGCTCAACTTGCACGGTCCGTGGCCCATGCCAGGCCGTTTCGACGTGATATTTTGCCGGAACGTGGTCATCTATTTTGATGCCGCTGGCCAGGCTATGCTGTGGCGACGCCTGCAACAGAAACTGACGCAGCGGGGTTGGCTGTTGGTTGGGCATTCTGAGCGATTGCTCCCAGAGAATGCCCAGCAACTCGAACTTGTTGAGCACACGGTTTACCGCAATTGCACTTGAGATCCCGGTCAGTGGCCGCTGACTTTCTGGAGGCTACCGCCCTAGAGCAGCTCCACCCCCGACAGCTTCAGCGCATGGGCCCTAAGGCCCAGAAACTCCGGCGCGCTGTCAGGTTCATCAAATTTGCGCAAGCGCAATTGCTGTACACGCCCAATCGCCGGCCAGACCCGCAATCGGCGCGCGTACCGCCCGCCGACGGATTTTGCGACACAGGGGATCCCCTCGTCTGCGAGGAATCGGTCGACGAATTGGGCGTTGGCAGCCCCTGTCGTGCCCAATCCATCAATCATCCGTGCGCCACCAAACACTTTGGCGCGGAGATTGTTGCGCGCACCGCCGGCCCGGACGACCCCATTGATCAATAGCTCCATCAGATTGATGTCGTGATCGACTTTCCCGTCGTCGCTGCCCGTGGAGCTGGGCAGGAGCAGGTGGTTGAGCCCGCCGACCTTCGCCTCGGGGTCCCAGATCAAGGTGGCAATACAAGAGCCCAGGATAGTGCCCAAGCAGATCGAGGTATCGGTAACGGCGCGCACTTCACCCTGCCCGATATGGATCACGCGTGAAGACGTGGAAGGAATGCCCGGTTGGCCGTCGTCGACCATTTAAAAATCTTCCCAGGTATCGGTGTCGCCGTCTTCGGCGATGTCTGAAAGAGCATCTTCTGTGCTCCCTTGCGCGGGTGTACTGCTATGGAAATCCTGGCCCACGGCGCGCGGGAGAGGGTCTTGCAGAATGCTGTCCTCGCTCGGCGGGCCACTGGTTTCGACACCTGGGTCCACGACATCGCGGGACACATCGGTCGGAGCAGCCTGAGACATTTTAAACTGTGTCATCGCCGCGCTCAGTTGCTCTGCCTCGCGGGTAAGCGAATGGGTTGCGGCAGTGGTTTCTTCGAACATTGCCGCGTTTTGCTGTGTGACACGGTCCAGGTTGGTTACGGCGGCGTTGATCTCGGCGATGCTGCTGGATTGCTCGGTGGCTGAAGAGGCTATCTGCGATACATGTTGGGACACGTCGGAGATCGAGTCGACGATTGCTTGCAACGCTTTGCCCGCCTCACCCACTAGGTCGACGCCCTGTTTTACATGGCCGCCGCTTTGCGAAATTAGCGCGGTGATTTCCTGTGCGGCATCAGCCGAGCGTTGCGCCAAGGCCCGTACCTCGGAGGCCACGACCGCAAAGCCGCGCCCTGCCTCGCCCGCGCGCGCGGCCTCGACACCGGCGTTCAGCGCCAAGAGATTGGTCTGAAAGGCGATGTCGTCGATTACCGAGATAATGCGAGAGATCTGGTCAGAGCTTGCCTCGATCTGGCCCATGGCCTGGACGGCCTTGGCTACCACTTCGCCTGAGCTCCCCGCATGGTCGCGGGCGCGGCGCACGACCGTGTCGGCGCGTTCAGCCTCTTCGGCGGCCGTGGTCAGGTTCGTCGTCAGCACATCGAGCGCAGCAGCTGTTTCTTCGAGCGTTGCGGCCTGATGTTCTGTGCGTTTGCTGAGATCGTCAGCTGCATTGGTAATTTCACCCGCTTCACCTCGGATGGATTCCGCATTCTGAAGCACGGTGCGCATGGCCCCGCTGAGCGTGCTGAGCGCGGCATTGAAATCGGCACGCAGGCTTTCATAGGTGTCGGGAAACGCCTCTTCGAGCGCAGTGGACAGGTCTCCGCCGGCCAGACCGGCCAAGGCCCCACTTACGGACGTGACAACGCGGCTTTGCTCAGAAATGAGCGTCTGTTTTTCAAGCTCTGCAGCGGCGAGCTTGCGATGATCGCGGGTGATGTCCTGCCCGATGAGCAGGAGCCGGGTTGGGATGCCCGCGCGGTCCAGAACAGTAGTCATCCCCCCTTCGAGGATTCGGTCGGTCCCCACCGTGACAAAGCGCGACTGACCCGGCAATTCGCCGAGGTCATCGTCGGTCGTTCCCATGGGGTCATCTGAAGGCTCTAGGAGGTCATCAAGGGCGGCGCCTTTGACCTCTTCGAAGGGTTTACCAACGAGCGAGCAAAACGACGGGTTTGCGGTCACGAGGTTCCCGGTCATGTCGAACTCAGCCATGACCTGGCGCGTATTGATCGCCTCGAGCATGGCCTCGCGCATGCGGGCCTCGGTCACGTCCTCCCATTCCACGACATAGCCCAGGGGCGCGTGGCCTTTGTCGCGCACGAGGCTGAATGTCAGGACAAAATCCACCTCTCCCACGGTGAGATCGGTTCGATAGGGCAGCACGTCTCGTGTCGCCACAATGCCGCGAATGTGCTCTGGGTCCTCTTGGAAGATGTCGATGGAACGACCAATGACGTCGTGGGGCAAAAGATCCGGCACGCGGGCCCGCAACCCGTCGAGATGCGCGGACATCAGATCGCCAAAGGCGCCATTGGCATAGGTTATTTTCATGTCGAGATCGATCAACGTGAGCGCAGAGGTGGCCCCTTCGAAGGCGGCCCCTTTGAATGAGCTTTCGCGCGTCAGATCCTCGTTCAAGACAAGCGCATCGCGGAAATCGGACAGGGCGCTTGCCATGCGCCCGACTTCGTCGCGCCGTTCGGTGCTTGGGATTTTCTCTTGCAGGTTGCCCTTTTGAATGCGCCGCATCACGGCCTGCAGGTTGGCCAGCGGCGCGGTGATCGACCAGGCCATGGCCAAAGACACCGCCACGGCGAAGATCAACACCAAAAAACCGTCGCGCATCATCGCCTTGCCCATGGCAGCGGCGGGCGCCTTTATTTCCGAGAGATGTTGGGAAACCACCAAAGCCCAAGTCTGCCCCAGTATAGCCACGGGAGCGTAATTCATCACCACGTTGATGCCGTCTATGTTGACAGTTTGAGTTCCGCTAAGCCCGCCGAGGGCGAGGGTCACGGGGTCGATTTCCAGTGCTGTCTGCGCGTTGTCGAGCATGGCAGAGCCGGCAATTGGCTGGCGCGATGGACCAACGATAAAGGCCTTTCCCGTTTCGCCTAAATTGGCTGGATCAGTAAGGATCAAGTCGAGTTCCGTGATGCTGATACGAAAGGCGATGACGCCGATAACATTGCCTTGGGCATCGAGGAGTGGGCGCGCCATAAAGCTCGCCAGATCAAAGCCCGAGCCAAGGTAATCGGTAAATCCGCTGGAAACCGTGCGCGGCGTCACCAGGCGCAAAGCGGCGCGGTAGAGCGCCCCCAAATCGGTTTGCGCATAGGAGCCTGAACCGACATTTTGCGTAAAGTCCGGCCCCTTTGCCACCGAGTAGATGATATTCCCATCCAGATCCAAAAACAGGATGTCGCTGAACCCACCTATTTCGGCCAGGTCGTGAAAATAGTCGTGATAGCGACGGTGGGACGCATCATACACGGCGTCGAGCGCTGCCGTGTCGGCCTGCTGATCCTCTGTCTCCGATTCCGACACGCTTTCGCCGACAGCATCGGGGTCTGGTGGGGTAAAAACGGTGCGCAATGTTTCGCGGCCCGTACCGTCAGGAATATCGCCCATTTGCCGGGTCCAACCCTTGCGGAACGCGCGATAGGCGGTCGTCACGAAGGGATTGCGGCCTTGGGTTTCGACCTCCCTCTCTAGTTCGGTGTACCAGGTCGATACCTTTTGCTGGCGGTTGTCCAACACGGCCGACAGACGGTCCTGGCTGACCTCATTCAACGCCACCTCAGCGTGTTCATGGGCCACGTAGTCGGCCACGAGGATCGACCCCAAAACGAGCGCGATCATCATGATCGGCAGTTTCAGGCGGATACTGGTGTCTCGCAAAATTCGCATGAGTGCCCCTTGGGATTTGGCGGCACCATCGGCGGCAAGGTCTAAAATTCGCTTAACCTTGCTTGTAGCCGCCCGGCGCGGGGACTAGCATTTTAGGTAGATTTTTCAGGAACTGCTGACCTTGGCCTCTGCGTCCCTCCCAAAACTTGCAAATGCCGACGCCAGAAAGCTGTTTTTGGCGTCCCATGGCCTGCTGGAGCGGCCCGTGGGTCAGGCCACGCGGGCAGAGATCGCGGATCAGATCACGGCGCTGGGTTTTGTCCAGGTGGACAGCATCAACACGGTCGCGCGCGCCCATGATCACATTCTGTGGTCGCGGATGCCGGGCTATCGTCAGGGGCGCGCCATGGGATGCGCCGCCAAGACGCGCCACGTTTTCGAGGGCTGGACCCATGATGCGGCGCTCATACCGTCGCAGTTCCATCCCCATTGGCGTCACAAGTTCGATCTGGACCGCAGCGCGATAGCAGATCGTTGGCAACGCTGGGGGCGTGAAGGGTTTCACGAGGAATTCGACGCGATACTCAAGCGGATCGGCGAGGAAGGCGCGCTGAGCTCGGCCGAGCTGGGCGATGGCGAGCGTCAGAATGGCGGCGGCTGGTGGGACTGGAAGCCCACCAAGACCGCATTGGAGTACCTGTGGCGCACGGGCGAGCTGTCGATTTGCCACCGGCGCGGGTTTTCAAAGGTCTATGACCTGGCCGAGCGCGTGATCCCGCCGGAGCATCTGAACGCGCGGGTGTCACAGGAGGAGAGCATCGACTGGTCAGCGCGCGCGGCGCTAGAGCGGCTGGGATTTGGCACGGCCTCGGAGCTGTCGGCGTTTTGGGACATCTTTTCCAAGAAAACACTGGCGGATTGGCAGAAGGCCGGTCCTGAAGGGGTCACCGAGATAGAGGTTCAGGGGGCCGATGGCAGCTGGAAGACCACGCTGGCGCCCGAGGACTGGGAGGCGCAGTTTGACGCCCTGCCCGGCCCCAGCGAGCGGTTGCGGATTCTGAGCCCGTTTGACCCCGCGCTGCGCGACCGCAAGCGGATCGAGCGGCTGTTTGGCTATGACTACCGGATCGAGGTTTTTGTCCCCGAGGCAAAGCGGCGCTATGGCTATTACGTGTTCCCGATCCTCGAGGGGCTTCGCCTGACCGGACGGATCGATCTCAAGGCGGAACGGGCGAAAAACACGCTGCTCGTGCAGGGATACTGGCCCGAGCGGGGCGTAAAGCTGGGCAGCGGTCGTGCGAAACGGCTGGCAGATGAGATCACGCGCATTGCGCGGCTGGCCGAGGTGGAGCGCATCGAGGTGCTGGATCGTCCGCAGACCGAGATTTTGCGCGAAAGATCCGGGTTCATGGCGCGGCTCTGACCCTTGCGTTTCGCGGGGATTTAGCAATCTTGCTCCGAGACGTTTCCTTGCAGGTATCAAAGCCCATGACCAAACCCGCGGCCGACCTTTTCGCCCCGCCCGAGATCCCGAGGCTCACCATTTTAGGCCGCGACGAGCTGTTTCCGGTACGGCGGATATTCTGCGTGGGGCGCAATTACGCTGCCCACGCCGCCGAAATGGGCGCTGAGGTGGACCGCGAGGCGCCGTTTTACTTTACCAAGGGCCACCATGCCGTGGCCCCGAGCGCATCGGTGATCGCCTACCCGCCGGGCACGCAGGAATACCATTTCGAATTCGAGCTGGTCGTAGCGCTGGCCAGTGACGGATTTCGGGTGCCGGTTGAAAGCGCTGGGGCGCTGATCTTTGGCTATGGCGCGGGGCTCGACATGACGCGGCGGGATTTGCAGCAGGCGAACCGCGTGAAGGGCCGACCCTGGGACACGGGCAAGGATGTGGAGCAGAGCTGTGTTTTGACGGGGTTGACGCCGGCCTCGGATTTTACATTGGCTTCGCAGCGTATTATGCTGAAAGTAAACGATGAAACCCGACAGGAAGCCGTGTTGAG
>JBCDKE010000077.1:0-13954 GCA_038747015.1 Pseudomonadota bacterium | reverse complement strand
GGGCGGGACGAATTGGCGCCAGCCAAGAGTGCCGTGCCACCGGCTCAATTCAGCGCCGCGATCGCATCAGCACCCAGACCCTGAGATCAAGCACCGCCTTCGCTGCAGCACCCAACGCCAGCGCGCAGAGCAGATACTTGGTCACCGCCTCCATCGTCCCTTCAATCAGGACCGCATGGACGACCGTACCGCCCACCGCCACCAGCACCAGCGCCGTGTGCCCGAGCCGCCAAAGACGAATGCCCAACCGCCGCCGCAGCACCGCAAAACCCGCCGCCAGAAGGACCGCGATCATCGCGATCACACCCAGATAGGAAAACACCGCAGGCGACCGGAAAAGCAGCGCGTCAATCACGTCCGGCGGGCTCGTGATCCAGAGCCCGGCCACATGGCCCAACACGCAGACTACCAGTGCTACGCCCACAACCCGGTGGAGACGCCGCGCCTCCATGCGCCCGATACCGGGCAGATAGCCCCCCACGAGAAGAGGCTGCAGCACCATCAGGCCCAGCCCCAGAATTCCGGCAAACCCCGCCGCGATATAGATGGGCTGGCGCCAGGCCAAAAGCGGGCTGAACGCGGCAGCCACCAGCGGCGCGACAAGGGCCACGCCCAGCGCGCCCCAGATCACCACCGCCCGCGCGGTCACGATCAGGCAGGCTCCAGCACGAAATGCGCCTCGAGCGACGTATCGCTGGAACTGGCCATCAACGGCCGCAGGAACACCGTTTTGAACTCGCCACTGTCGTAGGCCAGATGCCCGTGTGCCTGACCAAAGGCAGGCACGATCTGTGGCATCTCCAGCCGGTAAACCCCGTTGGCATCGGTCAGCGTCGCACCATGGCTATGCGCGTCACGCTCGTGACCCTCAGTGGTGTGGGCCCAGATTTGGATCCGTTGACCGGCCAGCGGCGCCCCGTCGCTTGCGCGGCGCACCGTGCCGGACATCCAGAAACCGCCGCCCCCGATACGCTCTACGATCGGCGCGCCGGGACGATAGTTATTGGCCCCACCGCGCATTGTTTTCGTGGGGGCCAGGCTCTGCGCCTGCGCTGGAGCAGCCAACATCGCGGCGCTTGCGCCCCCGGCAATGATCAGGCCCCGGCGCGTGAAACTTGATTTTGGCATCCAAATCCCTCCAGATCGCGGCTCTTGTAGGAACATATAAGTGGCCGGCGCGATTCCGATAGGGCGCAGGGCCAAAGCAGCATCCCTCGGCTCACATCTGCGTGACGGTGCCTTCTAACAAGGCAAAGAAAAAGCGGCCCGAGCATCGCCCGAGCCGCCTTTGGATTTCTAACTCAGATGGCTTAGTCAGCCGAGTTCGCGCTCTCTACAGCGATCGATACGCCCGGCCCCATGGTGGAGCTGATCGCGACCTTCTTCATGTAGGTGCCTTTGGCGCCCGACGGCTTGGCCTTGGCAACGGCATCCACAAAGGCGCGCACGTTTTCGACCAGCTTGGCTTCGTCGAAGGAGGCTTTGCCCACGCCCGCGTGCACAACACCGGCCTTCTCGGCCTTGAACTGTACCTGGCCGCCCTTGGCTGCCTGGACAGCTTCTTTGACGTCCATAGTCACCGTGCCAACCTTGGGGTTCGGCATCAGGTTACGCGGGCCCAGAACCTTACCCAGACGGCCCACGACGGGCATCATGTCCGGGGTCGCGATGCAGCGATCAAACTCGATGGTGCCGCCCTGGACGGTTTCCATCAGGTCCTCTGCACCGACGATATCTGCGCCTGCTTCCTTGGCTTCTTCGGCCTTGGGGCCACGGGCGAACACAGCCACGCGGACCGACTTGCCGGTGCCGTTGGGCAGGTTCACCGTGCCGCGGACCATCTGGTCTGCGTGGCGCGGGTCAACGCCCAGGTTCATGGCGATTTCGATCGTCTCGTCGAACTTGGCCTTTGCGTTGCCCTTTACCAGAGCCACGGCCTCTTCCACGGAAACGTCAGACTGATTTGCGAAGGCTTCTTTAGCCGCCTTCATGCGCTTTCCAACCGATGCCATCTTACTTCACCTCGATGCCCATGGACTTTGCAGAGCCCATGATGATTTGCATGGCAGCTTCGACGGAGTTCGCGTTGAGGTCCTTCATTTTGGCCTCTGCGATCTCACGTACCTGCTTGGCGGATACGGAACCAACCGTCTCGCGGGACGGGTTGTTGGCGCCGGATTTCACCTTGGCAGCCTTCTTCAGATAGTAAGACGCAGGCGGCGTCTTGATGTCCATCGTGAAGGACTTGTCCTGGTAGTAGGTGATCACGGTCGGGCACGGCGCACCGGGCTCCATCTCCTGCGTCTTGGCGTTGAACGCCTTGCAGAATTCCATGATGTTGATCCCGCGCTGACCCAGTGCTGGGCCCACCGGCGGGGACGGGTTGGCTTGACCTGCAGGAACCTGCAGCTTCATGGTGCCAGCGACTTTCTTAGCCATCTGGTCTCTCCTCTCTCAACTCCCACGCGGACGCGTCCGGGGGATATGTGTGACGTGGTCCGGTGCCTGCGCGCGTGCAGACGGCCTCCCACGGGGATGTCCTGGGTAGGACAGACGCCGCAGATAGAGGAGGAAGCGCATATGCGCAAGGGGTCTTAAGGTGTCTTGAAGACTGCAGCTGCCGGTCGAAGGAAAGGCCAGAGCCTAGACCGCGTGCGGTCGTAACTTCTCAACCTCGGAACCATAAGGGGTGGCCCCCTCCGGCAGCTCAGGCACGATGACCGCGTCCTGGTACCTGAGCTGCTTCCAGAGCACCGGTAGTAGTCGCCGAAACGCCGCCCAAATCGAGGGATCAGGCTCCGGAAACTCGCCCCGCGTCAACGCGTGCAGTTCAGGCAAATGGTAGTAGGGCACATTCGTGAAAACGTGGTGCTCTATGTGGTAGTTCATGTTGAGATAGATAAATCGCGAGACCGGGTTCATCAGCACCGTGCGGGTGTTAAGCCGGTGATCCGTCACATTCTCCGCCAATCCCAGATGCTGCAGTGCCCCGGTCATGATCATGTGCCATGTCCCGTAGATCCGCGGGCCACCGATCAGGAGCAACGGGATCCAGCTTTGCAGGACCACAGCAGCGAGAATGGTAAGCCCAAAGATCGCCACCCAGATCCGCGCCACGCGCACCGCAGCCTCCGGCTCACCCTCCCGCATAAAGGTGGCCTCCTCCGGGTGAACGCGCCCTGACGCATGCAAGGCAAGCCGCCCAAGGTGCTCCCACAGGTACGGCAGCCCGATCAGATTGAGGAAGAAGATACCGAGGTCCGGCGGCCGCATGAGTTGGATCTCCGGGTCACGCCCGACAATGATCGTATCGGTGTGGTGACGCAGATGCGACGCGCGCCAGACCACCGGGTTCCGGATCAGCATGAAGGAGGCAATCTGGTAGATGACCTCATTCTTCCAATTCGTCTTGAACGCCGTGCGATGCCCGCACTCATGCCACCGCGCATCCGCGCCGGACCCGTTGAGCACCCCATAGGCCAGCCAGAAAGGCACCGCCCACCAGGACGGCATCAGCGCAATCGCGATCCCCGCGAAAAGAGCCATGAGACCGAGCCAGAGCACCGCGTCGCGACCGGCAATCGCATCGCTCTGCTGCGTAATCCGCCGCATATCCGCCGAGGCAATCCGCGGGCGGTACCATTTCGGTGAAACAAGCTCCTCCGGGGGGCCGTCTCCAGTCAGGCTGTAGTCGCGTGGCATAGGCTGCGTCTCCCTGCGAAAAAGGATGACATCGGGGCGCGAGCTGTCAAGTTGCGCGGAGAACGCAGGGGGAGACGACGCCATGGCCGAAGAACACGACCGCGCGATGATGGAAAACCTCTATTGGTGGGGCATCCCCACCCTGTTTCGCGCGCCGCATGAAGCTCCGTCAAATCAGGACATCGGCCTCGTCGGCGTCCCCCACTCGACGGGCAATGGCACCACCGAACGGGACCAGCATCTGGGCCCCCGCGCCGTCCGCAACGTGTCCAGCGTCCAGCGCCGGGTGCATCTTGGACTGGGTATCGACCCTTGGGCCGAGGCATCGGTGGCCGATCTGGGCGACGTCGCCTTCCCGCGCGCCAATGACAACGAACACTGCATCCAGCAGATCACGGACTTCTACCGCCCCCTGGGCGAGGCGGGCATCCGTCCCGTCTCCATCGGCGGCGATCACTCCATCACCGGGGGCATCATCCAGGGCATCGCCAATTCGACCCTCACGGGCGGCGGGCCGGTCAGCCTGCTCCACCTCGACGCCCACACGGATGTCTTCACCAAGGTCGATCACTTCCTCGGGGCCAAGAAATCCGCTGCCCACTGGGGGGCCTATCTGGCCGACCAAGGCCAGGTGGACCCGAAAACCTCGATGCAGATCGGCCTGCGCGGACACCCGCGAACGCTGGACTGGCTCCAGCCGAGCTACGACTACGGCTACAACGTCGTGACCATGGCCGACTACCGCGCCCGCGGCGCCGCCGACGTCATCGCGCAGGCCGCAGCGGTGCTCGATGGCCGCCCCGTTTACATCACCTTCGACCTCGACTGCCTCGACCCAACAGTGGCCCCGGCCGTGTCGAATATCGAACCCGGTGTGAACGGATTTACCATGGACGAGGCCGTGGCCCTGATCCACGCCGCCCGCGGGCTAAACATCGTCGGCGGCGACGTGGTCTGTCTGATGCCCACCAAGGATAGCCCCAACAACATCACCGCCATGGTCGCTGCCGCCGTGATGTTCGAAATGGTCTCACTCATCGCCGAGAATACTACGAAATGACGACGACCCGCGCCCTGATGCCCGACTACCTGCGCCTCTTCGCGCTTTTCGGGATCGTGGCGGTGAACGCGCCCTTCATGGCCTACACTTTGATCGGCGGCTTTGACGACGCTCCGCAGGGCGGGCTGCTCAATGAAGCAACGATCTGGCTGGTGGACGGGCTGTTTACATCCAAATCCTACGGGCTCTTTTCCTTCATGTTCGGGGTGGGGCTGGCCTTCATGATGCGCTCTGCCGAGGCGCGTGGCCTGTCATTCCGCGCCGCCTATCTGCGCCGCATGACCGGTCTCTTCGTGCTCGGCGTGATCCACGGCTGCCTGTTTTACCCCTACGATATTCTCGCGCTCTACGGCGTGATGGGTACGTTCCTCTACCTCATGCGCAACAAGAGCCCCCGGGGCCTCGTCATCTGGGGCCTCGCCCTGATCATCGTGCAATTCCCGATCACCGCGGCGCTCGACACCTACCCGCGTGATGACTGGGCAGACCCGAATATCGAGGTCGCCATCATGACCGGCGGCAGCTTTGCAGAGGTTATCTCTTTCCGCACCCGCGAATTTCTCGCGGGCTGGGTGTTCACGATCCCCTATCAGGGCCTTTCCAGCCTCGGCTGGTTCTGCCTCGGCCTCGCGGCTGTCCGCGCTGGCCTGATCGACAACCCAAGTCACCGGATCTGGGCCCGCGCGCGCTGGCTCCTGATCCCCGGCGTGGTCCTCAGCCTCACAGCCTCGGCGCTCTGGGCGGAACACGACTGGGCGAGCTACCTGCTTTTTGGCAGCGCGCCCATTGCCACCGCAGGGTATCTCGGGGTCATCGCTTCGGTGGCGCGCCCGCCCTCGCCCGCTGTCGCGGCGTCCCTCTTGGCGGGCGGATCGAGCCTGACCATCTATCTGGGCCAATCGATCCTGCTGACGACGATCTTCTCGCCCTACGGATTGGACCTCTGGTCCGAGCTTGGCCCTCTCGCCGTCACCCTCACGGCATGGGCGGTAACGATCCTCCTGATCGGCTTCGTCCTGCTCTGGCGGCGGGCGTTCCGGCTGGGACCCTTCGAATGGGTCCTTCGCCAGATCACCTATGCAGGCCTTAGGAAGGCATGACCCAATCGGCGCCCCGCGCCGTGGTGACATATTCTGGCCAGCGCAGGTTCAGCGGCGGCTCGTAATCGCAGAGCGGCGGGTGCGGATCGCGGGCGCGGCGCTCTTCGAACTCGGCCTTGGCTGCGGCCAGCATGTCGGCATCCGTCAGGCAATCGAGCGCGGTCATGGCCACGACCTGCGCGGCGACCTCGGTCATCGGGTCGATGCAGGCAGGCTCCCCGCCCAACGCGTTCATCGCCCAGGCCGGGTAAGCAAAGCCGTCGGGCGCCGCCAAAGCAGGCCGCCCGATATAGAGCCGTACCGTCGGCGCATGCCAGCAATACTCGGTGTAGTCGTCGGAGGTGAAATGCCGCTGCGTGGACGGCAGCATGGCCCGCACACGCGCCTCCGCATCCTGTGGATCGATCAACTCCCGGATCGCGGGCAGCCACGGGTCCGCCATGGGCTCCAGCCCCAGCTCCCGCTGCACGGCTTGCGCAAAGGCGGTCGCCTCCTCCCCCCATTGCGGCGCGCCGACCTCCTCGAGGTTGGCATAGGTCGCTGCCGCCAATGCGTGATTGGCCAGCCCCGGTCGCGACTTCGCGATCCAGCGCCGCCGCCACCTGCAATGGGTCATCTGCGCCGCCGCCTCCGCGATGTGATCGAGACCGCGCACCACGTGTTCGGCCTCTGCCACCTCGGAAATCCGGATCATGTACATCAGCTGCGAGATCTGCGGGGTGATGTTGTCGGCGGTGGCCTGCCCGTGGCTCAGGATCGTCTCGTTCATCGACCATGACTGGCCCGGGGCCATGATATGCTCTCTCAGCGCTTTGGCATTCTGATACATCTGCACCATGGCATCCGTCGCGCCGGGTGCCCGCGCCGCCGCGTGCGAGGCCGGGATCGGAGAGGCATCGCCCCCCGCCATCCATGTCTCAGGATCATCGCAGGTGAACTCGTAGAGCACCGCATACCCCGCCCCGCAATGCGTGTCCCACCGGACCGTGTTGCAATAGGGATCCATGTAGAACGGGTGGAAAGAGATCGCCGCGTCGAGTTCGTCGTAATACCCCGCCGCCGCGTGGATGGGCTTCGAGCCCCGGACCTTCTCCGCAGGTTCGCCAAAGAATTTGAGCCGCCCGGGAATGCCCTGCTGCTCCATCGCGTGCTTGGTGGCCAGAAACCCGGCGAGCGACGCCATGCCCAGCGCCGAATGCGGGTCTGTATGCCCGCCCGCATGGGCGCTCAGCCCGTCCCGCGGCGCGCGGCGCGGCGCGGCCGCCTGACACTGACCGGGGATCCCGTCATATTCGGCGTAGCCGCCAATGGTGGGACCATCCCCATTTACCCAAGTCGCGCAAAAGGCCGTGGGCATGCCCCCGCTGCCCTCTTCGACCTCAAACCCCTCGGCGCGCAACAGATCGACATAGAACGCCGCCGACCGGTATTCGCGCCACGCGGTTTCTCCGTAGTCCCAGATGGTCCGCGTCCACTGGGAAATCTCGCCCATTCGCGCCCGGACATGGGCGCGCGCGTCATCTTTGATCGTCATGGCGCAACGGTCGCGGGAATGTGCAAGACTGTCAATGAACCTCCAAAATCCTGCGAACAGGACCCAACGAGTAACGGCTTCGCCCTAAATCGGGCTTACCGTGAACTAGCCAACGATCCCGATTACCTGGCCAACTCGTCTGAACCCAACGGACAAGGCTTGGTCTTTGTCAGCCAAAGACGCAGAGGCGGCCGCCAAATCGCCTATTTTGCGCGAACTTTGAGCACCAACGCCGATAAAGCCCTCATTGGAAGGGCGTCAGGCCAAGCCAGCCTTGCCACCCAACCCGACGAATCAGTACTTTTATTCCCATTAATTTTTACGACATTTTGTTATCGGAGTTTGTGACATGCGACGACTTGCGACGCTCCTTGCGGGGCTTGCCCTTGCAGCCTCAACCGTCACGGCGGCAAATGCGGTGACGATACAGCGCATCTTCCAGTTCCAAGAAGTAGACATCCCGCCGAACCTCGGCGTAGGCGTCGAAGATACAAGTCGGCTTCTGCCGGCCCGGCGCGCAACTGAGACTGTTTTTCTGGGCTACGATCCCTTTGACACCTCTCTAGGGGACTTGGTGTCGGTACAGATTGACGGCTCCATCCGCTTCAGTTTGGGCGGTCGGGTTGTGGGAAGCGATCCAAGCGGCTTCTCCCCGACTAGCCGAGGATCCGGCACCTATGCCGGTTCGGTAAAGCTCGCAATCCTGTCTCAAGAGTTCGGATTTGGCAGCTTCTCTGGCACCGCGGATTGCTTCGGTCAGTCTTTCTTGAACCCATGTCAGGGCTTCTCCAACACGATAGAAAGTGTTGGCGGCACCATACAGTTCACGCCCGATGAGTGGAGCGGCATCAACAATGCCCCGATCAGAGTCACGTTCGCAGCCGAGGCGGATTTAATACAAGGACAATCCATGTCTGGGGGCATAGTCGAAAGAAGTGAATCGAACAGGTTCGGAATTAACCAGTCGCGGCTCCGCGTGATTTACACCTACGACAGAACCGTTGTGACGCCGCCGCCGCCCGTCGCGGCCGTTCCGTTGCCGGCCAGCGCGGCTTTGCTTCTCACCGCCGTCGTTGGCATGGCACTCGTAAATCGGCGCCGCAAAGCGGGGGCGGAGTAAGCCCTCACCTTCGCGTCATCGTAGTGCTTTCGCGCCCCGCATCGCGTGGGGCGGCACTTAGCTCTGCTTGGTAACCTGGGTGTATTCCAGCTCGACCGGCGTCGCGCGGCCAAAGATTGATACGGTAACCTTGAGGCGCTGGTTGTCTTCGTCGACCTCTTCCACGGTGCCGTCGAAGTCTTCGAACGGGCCGTCGTTGACCTTGACCTTCTCGCCCACGTCGAAGGAGATGAGCAGCTTGGGTGCCTCGGCACCTTCTTCAAAGCGGCCCAGGATCCCCTGAACTTCGGCGTCGCGCATCGGCATCGGGCGACCCTGCGGACCCAAGAAACCGGTGACGCGGTTGATCGAGTTGATCAGGTGATAACCCTCGTCCGACATCTCCATGTGCACGAGCACATAACCCGGCATAAAACGACGCTCGGTCGTCACCTTCTTGCCGCGGCGGACCTCGATGACTTCCTCTGTGGGAACGAGAACCTCGGCGATCTCGTCTTCCATGCCCTGCTCAGCAACGGACTGCCTGATTTGCTCGGCGATCTTCTTTTCGAAGTTCGACAGCACACTCACGGAATACCAGCGCTTTGCCATGGGTCAGGGCCTCTCAATCATGCGTCGGCGCGGGTGCGATCCGACTCCCAGAAACAAAAGGGGCGCGCCATCTTGATCGAGGCGCGCCGCTTGGGAAGGGGAGATAGCGGCGATAGACGCCAGTTGCAAGCCCTCAGCCTCTCGCGCGCGGCACTCGGCAAAGGCCAAAGTTCTTTCAAGGAATTTTCCGTGCGCGACGGTGGTGGCAGCGGCGCGACGGTGCCCCGTAGCGCACAGATCTCTCTGCCGTCCGCGGCTCCGGTGTCAGCCGCATGCCAACCAATCTAGTTCAGTTCTTCGTCTTGGAAGGGAGCTGCGGCGCTAGCCCATCATACCCAGAATCGCCGTCAGGCCAGAGCGAATGCCCAGGTCGACAATCGAAAAGAACACGGCCGTCAGCGCCGCCATGATGAAAACCATGATCGTCGTCACCACAACCTCACGGCGGGTGGGCCAGACGACCTTCGAGATCTCGTTGCGGGTTTCACTGATGAACTTAAGCGGGTTCATGGCACGCCTCTTTGCTAGCTCGCGTCAGATACGCGGGGCGGCGGCAGGTTTCAAGGGCACGTCGACCTCACGTTCCGGCAAGGCGCAATGCGCTTATCCCACAGCAGTAACTAGCACCCTCATTGTCCAAGCTTGGCAAAGGGGTCCTGTTTCATCTTGTCGCGGAAATACTTGGCCTCATGGGATGCCGATTTGGCCGTGCGCTTGAACGCTCGTGCCTGTTCCAGCGCGGACATCCGCGCTTTTACATTGGTCGCGCGAGGCTGCTCGGCAGGGGCGGCTTGCGCCAACATGCGCTGCTTTTCCATGAGCTTCGCGGCGCGCGTGGCCTTGGGTCCCACGCCTTGCGTCGTCGTTGCCGCTGCAGGTGCCGCGTTGCCATCGGCGATCAGGGCATTCAACGGATTTTCTCGCTGGCCTGTCTGCATGTTGGCCCAAGCGGTTTCCGGCGTCCCCGGTTCCGCCATCAAAGGTACCGGGCGCTGCGACGTATCCACCGGCGCCAAGGGATCAGGCTGTGGGCGCTTCGCCCCACGCCCACCGCCGCCACGTTTGCGGCCAATGGACCGCCCAAAGGCAAACTTGGCGAAACCCAGCATCGCGAACGACGCAGCAATGAGATAGATAATCCACTGGCTGCCCTCGCTTTGGCTCGCCGCCTTCTCGAGACCCGCCTCGCGACCTTCAAGGTAGGGCGTGATGAATTGCAGGTTCGAGGCCGGCGTCAGACCCTCGTCGCGCAGAGCATCACGCGCCAGAGTGCTCTTTCCGTGGGACGACGAAAAGCGCCCGTGAATGTCGTAGACCAGCCCTATGTTGCCAAAATTGTCGATCCGTTCGGTGACCCAGTCGGCAAAGGCGTCAACCTCGCCCGGGGCCACCATGACAACCGCCTGCACGTTCGTGGCGGTCCCATCGGCGTCCGGCCCAAACAGAACATACATCGCCGTCTCAGACGTGGTGACACCATTGGTCTTGTTGATCAGCCGGTAGTTATAGTCGGTGTTGATCTGCGCGAGGATCCGTCCCTCTTTCAACAGCCCGACATTCGATGCGGGCTGGAACAGGTGCAGCGGGGTGGCTTCGGGCGCATCAGCCTCCAGAGCCGCCTGCAGGTCCATCTTGGCCTGTTCGACATCTTCTTGCATCGAAAACCCGAAGTACACGATGAGCCCCGCAATCGCGAGATGCACCCACCACGGGAATCGAAGGATAGCGATAAATAAATTCATTCTGCCGCTCCGGAAACAACACCGTTAGGAACATTCTCCGCATCCATTGAGGCCAATTCTGGGCAATCCCGTGGGCATCCCGCGAAAACAGGGAGGCCGAATGAAGACATGGAGGCAGCGCAGAGGCCAAAGCATGGCGGCGACGCAAAGGCACCGAAATGGCCGAAAAAACTGACTATAGAGGCGAAAATTGCTCTAAATCAGGACCAGTGGACGGGTTTCGGACGTACATTCGGTTCCACGTGCCGATGATTGCCGAGTAGCGCTGCCTTACTTTCGCGCCATGGGTGTCCACAACAGCCAGAAATACTCGCAGAGATTGAATTTGGCGGAATAAGATTGGCCTGGCAGGGGCAGCAGGGTTCGAACCCGCGACCTACGGTTTTGGAGACCGTCGCTCTACCAACTGAGCTATACCCCTAAGGCCTGGAGGGCGAGTTACCCCGGCCCTGCCCGATGTGCAAGCATTGTGATTGCAGAACCAATGAGACGGCGCGAAACTTCCCTCTGCTGGCAAGCTTGCCTAGGATCAAATCAACGCAGGCGTCACTGCGAAACAAAGAAATGCGCAAGGCTATCGATGTCGCAGGAAATCAAAGACCTCTTCTCAGACGCACCCTGGCAGGGTCTTACCCGCCAACAGATTGGCAACGCGCTTGCGGTGCCCACGATGCTCCACCGCGATGAATCAAAGTTCTACTTCTGGCTGGGAGCCGCCTTCGGGGCTGGTGGCGGGGTTATCGTCGATTTGGGAAGTTTCGTCGGCGGCTCCACCGCCCGGCTAGCCGGCGGCATGATCGCCGGCAATATCGATGGCACGACAGGGGGTGTCGTTCACGCCTTTGATCGCTTTACAGCCGCCCCAAAGGCTAAACGCAAGGTGCTCTACTCGGCGGGCATTCCGCAATTTGAAGGCGACAGCATTCTGGCGCTCTCCCAACAGCTTTTAGCCCCCTTTGCGCCTCACGTTGTTTTCCATCCCGGTGATATCAACCAAGCACGGTGGGACAGCACACCGATCGATGTATTGATCCACGATGCCTCTAAAACGCGAGCTTCAGCCGATCGACATGCCGCTATCTTTTGGCCGCATCTGAAACCCGGCGCCTCGATCGTTTTGCAGCAGGACATGATTCACTCCAGGTTCCCCTGGCTCGCCGTCCAGATGGAGCTCTGGGCGGACCATTTCGAGCCGCTCACCTTTGTGCGCAATGGCACCATCGCGTTCTTATGTGTGAAAAGGCCCACCGACCAGGACCTACGAGACCGCGCGATTTCGGGTCTTAGCTATGCAGAAGACTTCGATTTGATGCACCGCGCCCGCCAACGCCTCGCCCCATTATCCCGTAGAATAGACCGACAGCTCAGCCTTGCGCTGGATGCGCTCGCCGATGATGAAAAAGCGGGACGTGCGACCGATATGCCAACTTGATCGTCGTTTTGCCTCACTTTCGGCACGCTGTGATGCGACACCCGCCTCGTGAGAGAGAGGATATTGGGTGTGAATAACAAATTTGATGGGCAATCCCTGTTCTTGGTCGTTGCCATGATCTTTGCGATCAACATGGCCCCGTGGTTCTTGGCCCCTTTTGGCCAGAGTCTGGTCGATCCAGCCGGTGCAGCCACAGAGATTTTGGGACGCCTGGTGTTGCTCGCGGTGCTCGCAGGACTTTTCGTCTTTGTGCGGCGCTTTGGAATCGTCCCCGTGTTGCTTTTCTTTCTCAACCCTTTGGCGGCCTTCGGCTACGTAAAGGCCCGTGGTTGGGTTCGGGGGAAGGTCGGCGAAGCAAAAAACGAGGCCGCGCGCTATGACCAGCGCCGCGCACCCCAGTCGGCTCTGGATACGCTGTGGTCGCAGCCGAAAAAGACAGTTCCTACGCCCGCAAAGCTGAGCACCATGCCAGAGGAAGCGGCGCGAACAGCCCCCAAAGCGTCCCCAAGTTCTGCTCCGTCGCCCTTCAAAGAGCCGACGCGCACAAGGCCGGCGCCCATGCAGGTCACCGATCTCGGTCCTCGCAAAAAGGACAGATTTGCCGACAGCCCGATCTCGTCGCGGCGTCGCGGGCTTTTCGGATAAAAAAAGCGCCCCGGCTGGCAGGGCGCTCTTTCATTTCAGCGGTCCGAAATCTCCAAATGACTTCGGACCGAACTGCCTTACTCGACGATCTTCGACACGACGCCTGCGCCGACGGTGCGGCCGCCTTCGCGGATGGCGAAGCGCAGGCCGTCTTCCATGGCGATCGGCGCGATCAGCTCAACGCCGAACGACACGTTGTCGCCAGGCATGACCATCTCGGTGCCTTCGGCCAGCGTCACCGTCCCCGTCACGTCCGTCGTGCGGAAGTAGAACTGCGGGCGGTAGTTCGCAAAAAACGGCGTGTGACGGCCACCTTCGTCCTTGGTCAGGATGTAGGCTTCGGCTTCGAACTTCGTGTGCGGGGTCACAGAACCCGGCTTGCACAGAACCTGGCCGCGCTCGACAGCTTCACGGTCGATACCGCGCAGCAGCGCGCCGATGTTGTCGCCCGCTTCACCGCGGTCCAGCAGCTTGCGGAACATCTCAACGCCCGTGCAGGTCGTCTTCTGCGTGTCCTTGATGCCGACGATTTCGATCTCGTCGCCAACATTGATCACACCGCGCTCAACACGACCGGTCACAACCGTACCGCGGCCGGAGATCGAGAACACGTCTTCCACTGGCATCAGGAACGGCTTGTCGACTTCGAGCTCGGGCGTGTCGATGTACTCGTCAACGGCTGCCATCAGTTCCTTGATCTTCTCTTCGCCGATCTCAGGGTTGTTGCCTTCCATCGCCGCCAGAGCCGAACCCGCGATGATCGGAACATCGTCGCCAGGGTACTCGTAGGAGCTCAGCAGTTCGCGGATTTCCATCTCGACGAGCTCCAGAAGCTCTTCGTCGTCGACCTGGTCAACCTTGTTCATGAACACGACCATCTTCGGGATGCCAACCTGGCGGCCCAGCAGGATGTGCTCGCGCGTCTGAGGCATCGGGCCGTCAGCGGCGTTCACAACCAGGATCGCGCCGTCCATCTGCGCGGCACCCGTGATCATGTTCTTGACGTAGTCGGCATGGCCGGGGCAGTC
>JBCDKE010000076.1:0-14163 GCA_038747015.1 Pseudomonadota bacterium | reverse complement strand
TGTTGGTCCTTGCGTTGTCACGCCGAATATCGCGCGAACGCGGGATGGCGTGTCCCTTGTGTCCATCCAAGCAACCAAAGAAGCCTCGCTTTATTGGATCGATACGGATCAGCTTACAAATCTGATGATTGACTCTGAACCAATCCGAAACTGGGCAAATGGTGTTCTAGGACGCGCACTGAGTGAAAAGGCGGAGCGCGAATGGTGTCTCGCCGCTCTTGGCGGGGCGGAGCGGCTGAACTGGTTCCGCCAAGCGTTCCCTAGCTATGAAGACATTTTCACCCACTCGTTGAAAGCGTCCTTCTTGGGTATCACGCCGGTCACGATGAGCCGTCTACGCGCTAGGTAGTGGCAATAGTAAGCGGACGTCTAAGCATCCTGCAGCATCCGGCAATATGGGCTCGGAGCGGACGTTCGCCGTTAAGTTCTCCGGCGATTTTCGAAACGCAGTGGTCTCGGCTGGGTGCGGCTAGGTGAACCGTTCGAAGCGGCCGTCGCGGCAAAAGCCGATCAAGGTCACGCCCAGGGTGCGGGCTGTTTCGATGGCGAGGCTGGTCGGGCCGGAGGCGGCGATTAGCATGGGCGCGCCGCTGACGGCGCATTTCTGGACCAGTTCCACGGAGACCCGCGAGGTCAGAACCATGGCGCCGCGTGAGGCGTCCTCACCGCCCTGGGCCAGCGCGCCGATCAGTTTGTCGAGCGCGTTGTGGCGGCCGACATCTTCGCGGGCGGCGATGATGCCTTGCCCCGGCAGGTAGAATCCCGCGGCGTGGGTAGAGCGCGTCAGGTCCTTGAGCGGCTGCCACGCCTTGATGTCTGTCGTGGAGGCGGCGATCTTGTCCTCGGTAAGGTCGATTTGACCAATGACGGGGCTGAGCGCGCGGTGCACCTGATCGAGGCTGTCTATGCCGCAGAGGCCGCAGCCCACGGGGCCGGCAATCATGCGGCGGCGTTCCGCGATGGCCTCAGCGCGTTCGTCGGTGACCCAGAAGCGGGCTTCGATGCCGCTGGCGTGGTGGTGGGTCTCGAAGCTCTCGATATCGCTGAGACCCGCGATGTAGCCCTCGGTCAGGGCAAAACCGTGGGCGAAATCTTCGATATCGGCGGGGGTAGCCATCATGACCGCGGCGGTGGTGCCGTTGAAGACGAGCGCCACCGGGGTTTCGACCATGATTTCACGCGTGGTGGCGCGCGTCGCGCCAGCCTCGGAATTCACCGTGTCGACCACCTTGGAGACTCCGGGCAGAGGAGTGATGGAGCGTGCGTTCATGGGCTGCCCAGTCCCTCGATGAGTTTCTCGCCCGTCTCCGTCAGGTCAAAGAACAGCCGGGCGGAGCGATCGCCTTTGTCTGTGACGCTGAGATATCCGACGTCCTCCTCCAGATGGCGGCATTCGCGGATCGCATGCGCGTGGGCGACATCAAAGTGCCGCGCGACGCTGCGGGTGTCGGAAACGATGCCAAGGTATCGGCTGGCGAGGATGAAGGGGCCGAGCGTCGTCAGGAACGGCTGATCGGAGGCGATAAGCGCCTCGGCCAGTTCCACGAAGGCGGTTTCGTCGGCTTCGGTCATGGGGCCGCCTTCTCCAGCCGCACCACGATGGACTTCGAGGTGGGGGTGAAGCTGCCTTCGCCCACGGTCTGGTGCGGGACCAGCGCGTTCATTTCGGGGTAGTAGCCCCCTAGGCAGCCGCGCGGAGTGTCGTATTCGACCACGCGGAAGCCCTTGCAGGTGCGGTGCTGGCCGTCATCGAAGGTGCCGGTGATGTCCACCAGATCGCCGGAGGCTATCCCCATTGCGCGCATGTCTTTGGGGTTCACAAAGACCACCTCGCGGGCGCCGTATACGCCACGGTAGCGATCATCCATGCCGTAGATCGTCGTGTTGTACTGGTCGTGGGACCTGAAGGTCTGAAGCACGAAGGTCGCGTCCTGGCCTTTGACCGTCTGCCATTCGGTGGCGTCTGGCAGGTCGGCGGTGGCAAAGTTTGCCTTGCCCGTAGGCGTGCGCCATTCGCGGTGCGAGGCCGGGTTGCGCAGCCAGTAGCCGCGGGGCTGGCGGACGCGGTCGTTGTAGTCGCCAAAGACCGGCAGCACGCGGGCGATCATATCGCGGATCTTGTCATGATCTTCGGCGAGCGCGTCCCAGTCGACGGTGCCGTTGCCCAGCGTGGCCTTGGCGAGACCGCAGATGATGCGGACCTCGGAGCGCAGGGCCTTGGAAGCCGGTGGATTGATGCCGGAGGAGCCGTGGACCATGGACATAGAATCCTCGACGGTGATCATCTGGCGTTTGCCGGCGCTGTTTTTGTCGACCTCGGTGCGGCCAAGGCAGGGCAGCACGTAGGAGACCTTGCCCGGCATCAGGTGGCCGTGGTTGAGCTTGGTCGCGATATTCACGGTCAGGTCGAGGCGTTGCATCGCGGCGGCGACCATTTCACTGTCGGGGACCGCGCGGGCAAAGTTACCGCCGAGCGCGATGAACGCTTTGGCCGTGCTGTCGAGCATGGCGCCGATGGCCTGGATCACGTTGTGGCCGTGGCCGCGGGGGAGCGTCACGCCCAGTTCCTGTTCCATCGCGGCGAGGAAGGCCTCGGGCGCTTTTTCGTTGATGCCGACCGTTCGGTCGCCCTGCACGTTCGAGTGGCCACGGACGGGGCACAGGCCGGTACCCTCGCGCCCGACATTGCCGCGCATGAACATGAAATTTGCGATCTCGCGGATCGTGGCGACGGAGTGGACGTGTTGGGTGAGGCCCATGGCCCATGCAACAATGACGCGGTCGGCATTCATGTACATCTGCGCGCCGCGTTCGATTTCGGCGCGAGTGAGGCCGGATTGATCGAGGATCTGTTGCCAAGGCGTGGCACGCACGAGGGCGCACCAGTCGTCAAACCCGTGAGTGTGTTCCGCGATGAAGTCATGGTCTAGGATCGCCGGGTCGCCAGCGGCCTGGGCGGCATCCTCGGCCTCGAGCACGAGTTTGGCCATGCCGCGGAACATTGCCATGTCGCCGCCGAGGCGTGGGGACATGTAGTCGCTGGACGTCGGCGCGGAGCCACCGCGGATCATCTCGAGCTTGTTCTGCGGGTCGGCGAAGCGGTGCAGGCCTTTTTCCTTGAGCGGATTGATGGCGAGCACTTGCCCGCCACGGGCCACGACCTCACGCAGGGAGGCCAGCATGCGGGGGTGGTTGGTGCCGGGGTTCTGGCCCACGCAGTAGACCAGATCGCAGTGGTCGAAATCCTCGAGATGGATGGTGCCCTTGCCGATGCCGATGGCCTGGGTCAGCGCGACGCCGGAGGCCTCGTGACACATGTTGGAGCAATCGGGGAAATTGTTCGTGCCAAAAAGGCGCACGAAGGTCTGGTAGAGGAAGGCGGCCTCGTTGCTGGCGCGGCCTGAGGTGTAAAATTCCGCCTGATTGGGGTCGTCGAGCGCGTTCAGGGCGGCGGCGATGCCGGCGAAAGCGTCTTCCCATTCCACGACTTCGTATTTGTCGGATTGTGGATCGTAGCGCAGGGGATGGGTCAGACGGCCCTCGTGTTCGAGGTCGTGGTCAGACCATTCGCGCAGTTCGGCCACGGTGTGTTTGGCAAAGAATTCCGGCGTGGCGCGGGCGCGTGTCGCCTCCCACGCGACGGCCTTGACCCCGTTTTCGCAGAACTCGAAGGACGAGCCGTGTTCGGGGTCACCCCAGGCGCAGCCCGGACAGTCGAACCCGTCGGCCTGATTGAGGTGCAGGAGCGTTTTGGCGCCTGAAACCGGCGCACCACTGCCTTTGAGCTGGCGCACCACGCTTTTCAGCGCGCCCCAGCCCCCCGCCGCCTTGGAGGGTGATTTGACGTGGTCATTACTCGCCATAGCTGCGCCTTTCGGTAAGAGCCGCTGCGTTGCTGTTCAGATTGTTCGGTTGGGAACCGGGTTGGGAAGATCGCCCCGGCTGTCCTGCCTAAGTCAGCGCGCTCTCGCGCCTTGGTCTACCACCTAGTCGCAGTGCTAGGTGATACAAGCGAAATAGGCCGGGCAAGGGAGCCATGTCCCACGCAATTCGGACTTTTTGTACCGCTTTGGCGACACGGCGTTCACGATGGGCAACAAATCGAGGTTAAACGGTGGTTTCGCGGGCCGCGCCGATCCGATTGCGGTGGGGGCCGAAGAGGCACGCGAGCGCGAGGATCACGCCCGCCACCGCCGCGATCATGCCAGCCGCGCTGACGGCGTTGGTGTAGCTCAGCCAGAGGGGGCCGTAGCCTGCAAGGACGTAGCCGAGGATTGCCGATACGGTGGCGAAACCGACGGACCAGAGGACCTGGTGGCCCAGACTGTTGGTCATCAGCCGCGCGGCGGCGGGGGGGCAGATGAACATGGCGATCACGATGATCGATCCCACCGCGTCAAAAGCCGCCACAGCGGCCACGGCGGCAGTGATCACGAGGCCAAAACCCAGTGCCGAAACCGGGATACCCAGTGCCTGTGCGAAGCCTTCGTCGAAGGTGGCAATCTTGAGCCAGCGCCAGAAGATCAAGGTCAGCGCAATGACGACGGCGCAGGTGATAGCGATGCGCGGGAGTTCCTCGGGCAGCGAGGCAAGTGCAGCGGGATCGAGGAGCGATCCCCAACCCTCGGCACGGAACCAGATCAGCGATTCAAGGTTGCCCATGAGCGCGTGTTCCACGTCGAGATGGACGTTGCTGGTATCGGTCTGTTCAAGGAGGAGTACGCCGCCTGCAAACATGGTGGTAAAGACCACCCCCATGGCCGCGCCGGGTTCGATATTGCCGAGGCGTTTGACCGCCTCGATCAAGGCGACGGCGACGACGGCGGCCAGTGCGGCACCGATCAGCATCGGGATCGCGGCGACTGCGCCGGTGACGAGGAATGCCGCGACAATACCCGGCAGGACCACGTGGCTGATGGCGTCGCCGATCAGTGCTTGTTTTCGCAATATCAAAAAGTTACCGGGCAAAGCGCATGCGATGCTCGAAAGCACTCCGATGAGGATCGGGGTGAGTGAGAACTGGACGAATTCGGCCCCCATCACGCGCCTCCTGCCAGCGACGGGGCCGGAATGCGGCTGTCGAATTCGGCGATTTCGTCGGCGGTGAAGACCTCTTCGATGGGGGTGAGCCCGTCATAGAGACCGGTAAGGCCCGCGTCCTGATGGATCTCGCGCGCGATGGTCCAGCGGTGTTCGTCACGGGCGATTTTGGCAGCCTGAGCGCGCCCTGCCTCGGTGGGGACGCCGTCGGGGCGCACGAGGCCCTCGCGGGCGAGGAGGCGCAGGGTGAAGGCCTCGCGGATCGGGTGCTGGGCCGCTAGTGCCAGGAGGCCCTGACGCCGATGCACGCGGCGCTGAAAGCGGCGGTGGCGGATGGCGGCAGCGAGGAGCCCCTGAGCGGGCGCAAAGAGCAGCGAGGCCACAAAGGCCCCTGCCCCCACGAGCACGATGATCGGCCCCGTTGGCAGGTCTGGCGCGGAGGCGGAGATCACGGCGCCGAGGTAGCCCGAGACGCCACCAATGAGGCCCGCAGCCCACACCACGTTCTGCGATCGCGTGGTCCAGAAACGGGCGGTCACGGGCGGGATGATCAGCATGGCGACGATGAGGATGAGGCCCACGATCTTGAGCCCGATGACAGTGACGGCCATGGCCAGCCCCATGATCATCAGGTCGATGCGGCGCACGTCGTAGCCCGACGCCGCCGCAAAATCGGCGTCGAAGGCCACGAGCGTCATCGGCCTGCGCAAAAGCCACGTGGCAAGCACCGCGGCCACGCCTCCTACCGCGATGACGACCGCGTCCTGAAAGAGCATGCCGGCGGTGGAGCCGAGGAGGAAACCCTCGAGACCGGCCTGACGTCCGGCGCTCATGGTCTGGATCACGGTAAGCAGGACGACGCCCACGCCGAAGAAAACGCCAAGCACCGATCCGATGGCGGCGTCCTCGGACAGGCGCGTTCTGCGCGTGATCCATTCGATGACCAAAAGGCCGATCCACGCGGTGATGGCGGACCCCGCGAGGAGGCCTAGCAGGCTGCGCCCGTCACCACCCAGCGCCACCAGCACCATGAAGGCGAGGCAGACGCCCGGCAGCGTGGCGTGGGCCACGGCGTCGGAAACGAGCGCACGCTTGCGCAGAAAGAGAAATGTGCCCGAGGCCCCGGCGGCAAAACCCAGGAGCGCAGCCCCGATTGTCACCAGCGAGGCGTTGTAGCCTGCCTGCAGGAACAGCGCCTCAAAGAAGGGTGTCATCTAGCGCCTGCCTGAGCGGCAAGGTCATTGAGATGCGGCAGGCTCAGGCGACCGCTATAGGTGGCCTGGAGGTTTTCGGTCGTAAAGGCCTCGTCCACGGAACCCTCGGCCACGCGGCGCACGTTGATCATGAAGACATGATCGAAATAGGCGCGCAGGGTCGACAGGTCGTGATGCACGGCGATGACGGTTTTGCCGTTATCTTTCAGAAGCTTAAGGACGTCGATGATGGCCTTTTCCGTGGCCGCGTCGACGCCTGCAAAGGGTTCGTCCAGGAGGTAGAGATCGGCGTCCTGCGCCAACGCCCGCGCGAGGAAGACGCGCTGTTGCTGGCCGCCGGAGAGCTGGCCAATCTGGCGGTCCGCGAAGTCGGCCATGCCGACGCGGGCGAGACAGTCGCGCGCCTGCGCTGTGAGCTTGCCAGAAAGACGGCCCAGCAGCCCTGCTTTGCGGTAGAGGCCCATTTGGACGACGTCGAGCACCGTGGTGGGGAAATCCCAGTCCACGCTGGCGCGTTGGGGCACGTAGGCGATGCGGTCGCGGGCGGTTTCCAGCGGCTGGCCGAAGATCGAGACCTCGCCCGAAAGCCGGGGGATCACGCCGAGGGCGGCCTTGAGCAGCGTGGATTTACCCGCGCCGTTTGGGCCGATGATGGAAGTCATGGCGCCGGTCGGGAAGGCAGCGTCGACGGAAAACACGGCGGGTTTTTCGCCGTAGGAAACGGTGAGACCGCGCAGGGAAAGCGCGGCCTCTTCATGGGCCTGATCTGCGAGGACCACCCTGCCCGCCTCGGCGGCGATCTGTGGTCCTGTTGTGCCCGGCGCGATGGTCATCAGTTGAGCAGCCCCTGCATCCCGCTGGCGGGTGCCGTGCCGCCCAGCGCGGTGGCGATGGTCGTCGCGTTGTGGTCGATCATGCCGATATAGGTGCCCTCGTACGTGCCCGGTTCGCCCATGGCGTCGGAGAAAAGCTCCCCCCCGATGATGACTTCGTGGCCTTCGGCGGCCGCGCCTTCGATCAGCGCGCGGATGTTGCGGTCGGAAACGGAGGTTTCGACAAAGACCGCGCGGATGTCGCGGTCGACGAGCATGTCGACGAGTTCGGCGATGCGCTGCAGCCCGGCTTCGGATTCGGTGGAGATGCCCTGAATGCCCACCACTTCGAACCCGTAGGCGTTGCCGAAATAGTTGAACGCGTCGTGGGACGACAGCACCACGCGGCTTTCTACCGGGACCGAGGAGAGCACGTCGTTGGTGTAACGCGCGAGATCGGTCAGCTCTTGCAGATAGGCGTCGGCATTGGCGGCAAATGCCGCATCCCCGGCTGGATGAGTGTCGATCAGGGCGTCGCGGATGGACACCACCACGCGCGACCAAAGGTTCGGGTTCATCCAGAGATGGGGGTCAAAGCGGCCTTCGTAATCCTCGGAACCCAAAAGCAGGTTTTCCGGAACGGCCTCGGCCACTGGTACCACCGGGGCGTCCTGGCCAAGTTCGAGCAGGAAGTCCTCCATCTGCGCCTCGAGGTAGAGGCCATTCCAGAGTACGAGGTCGGCCCCCGCCATGGCGACAATGTCGGTGCGCGTCTGACGGTAGGCGTGCGGATCGACGCCCGGCCCCATGAGCGAGCGAACCTCGACCAGATCGCCGCCGATCTGGGTGACAGCGTCCGCGATCATGCCGGTGGTGGCGACGACTTTTTGCTTTTCCTCGGCCTGCGCAAGACCCGCGGGGGCGGCCACTGCAAAGGCCGTTGCGGCCGCAAGAAGGGTTCGTTTCGAAAGCTTCATGGCTGTTTCCTCAGGAAATGAGCGGAAGGAATTACATCTGATTATGAGTGATAGTGCGAAGCATTCGCAAAGTCAATGCAATTGCGAACTATTCTCAATAAAGGCTGCGCGGATTTCTGCGCAACTGGTCAGGTGCGCCCTGCCCTCTTGCCCACGTCCATTGCCACCAGCTCCTTATACAACTCGCGGATCCGGGCCATGACCGGGCGGTCGCCGGTGCCGATGGATTTGCCGTCGATCTCCGCGACGGGCGTTTGCGCGCCGAATGTGCCTGTCAGGAAGGCCTCGTCCGCACCGTAGGTTTCGTAGAGTGAGTAGTTCTTTTCAAAGACCGGGATTTCATTGGCGCGGCAAAGGTCGATGACCTTTTGGCGCGTCACGCCGTTCATGCAGTAGTCGCCGGTGGAGGTCCAAACCTCCCCCCTGCGCACAATGAAGAAATTGCAGGCGTTCGTCGTGTTCACGAAGCCATGGGGGTCGAGCATTAGCCCCTCGTCGGCACCCGCCTGTTCGGCCTGGAGGCAGGCGATCACGCAGTTGAGTTTCGAGTGGCTGTTATATTTGGCGTCCTGGCTCATTGGCAGGCCGCGGACCTGGGGCACGGTGGCCAGGCGGATGCCGTGTTGCTGGAGGCTTTCCACGGGTTTCGAGTGCTCGAGGATGGCGACGATGGTGGGGCCAAAGCGGCTGAGGCCCGGGTGCTGGAACGGCTTTGCCTTGCGCCCCCTCGTGATCATCAGGCGGCAATGGGCGTCAGTGGTCATGCCGTTGGCGGCGGCGGTCTCCATGAGGAGATCGTGGATGTCTGAGGGGCCAAGGTCGATATCGATGCTGACCGATTTCAGCGAATTGAAGAGCCGGTCCATATGTTCGTCAAAGAACGCCCACTGGCCGTCATAGAGGCGCATCCCCTCCCACATGCCGTCGCCCAGCATGAAGCCGCTGTCATAGACCGAAACCTTGGCGTCGTCCTTGTGAACAAGCTCGCCATTCACCCATATTTTCAGGTCGTCATTGCGCGGATCAGCGTCGGCGTCGTGGGTGGAATGGCTGGCAGAAGTTTCGAGCATTTTTGGCCGTCCGATCAGGGATTTGGGGTCTTGGAACTGTCTACGATTTGCCGCGCCCCGCGTCTTTGAAAATCTGCAAGGCGGGGCCGTGCGCAGGATGCACGAGTCAATTAGGGGTTGCCGAAACCGGTTTCGGAACGCAGGAATCACCTCATGTCAGGAATGAAGCAGCCCCTGGGAGGAGGGTCGCGCGTGACAATTTCCGACGTGGCGGCCGAGCTCGGCCTCACGAAAGGAACCGTCAGCCGTGCGCTCAACGACTACCCGGACATCGCCGAGGCCACGCGGTTGCGTGCGCGCCGCACGGCCGAGCGGATGGGATACCGTCCGCTGGGGTCGGCGCAGGCGATCCGTACCGGGCGCTGCCGGGCCATTGGGTTGGTTCTTGAGACAGATGAACACGACGCGCACCGCCCGTTTCTGGACCGCTTTCTTTCCGGTCTGTCGGACACGGCTGCCGCCCAGGGCTGGACGCTGACGGTGGCCACGGCCCCTGTGGGTGCGGCGCGCGAGACCTATCAACGCCTGATCGACGAACGCAAAGCGGA
Source organism: Pseudomonadota bacterium (assembly GCA_038747015.1). Lineage (GTDB taxonomy): Bacteria > Pseudomonadota > Alphaproteobacteria > Rhodobacterales > Rhodobacteraceae > Shimia_B. The sequence goes on along the minus strand of JBCDKE010000076.1, from coordinate 4,502 downwards.
CGGGTTTGTCCTGCCGCGGACGCGGCTCGATGACCCGCGGGTCGAGATGCTGCGCAGCGCGGGGGTGCCTTTCGTCCTCTTTGGTCAGCACAGCACGCCCGAGGGATGTGCGTGGTTCGACGTGGACAGTGCTGAGGCCATGCGGTCGGCGGCGCATCTGCTGGTCGACCGCGGTCACGAGCGGATCGCCTATGTCGGCGGCAACTCTGACTACGCCTATAACGGCCAGCGCGAAGGCGGTTTGCGCGCCGGTTTGGCGGAACGCGGCATCGATCTGCCCGCGGAATACGTCAAGGACGGTGCCTGGAACCGCGCCTTGGGCGAGGCCGCTACGGCGCGGCTTCTCGATTTGCCGACCCCACCTACGGCCATTGTCTATGCCCTCGACCGGGCGGCACTGGGCGCATGGCGTCCCGCGGAAGCGCGCGGTCGCCGGGTGGGCATCGATCTGGCTGTCATCGGCTATGACGGTGACCCTGAGGGCGCATTTGCCGAGCCGCCCCTTGCCAGCTGGTCCGTGGACTGGGGCAAGGCGGGAAACGAACTCTGCGACATGTTGATCCGCCGCATTCGAGGCGAAGCAGTCGAAGACCTGCGAGCCATGATGCCAGCAACCTTTCTCGATCGTGGCTCCGCCTCGGTCGTGTTGAACCCAACGTCCGCATGAAGCGACGTGGATAACCCGAGTCACATGGGAGGAGACTCATGAAAGCCTTACTAACCACAACCACAGCCCTGGCGCTGACAGCGAGCTTGGCCTCGGCCGAGAACCTGCGTTTCTGGACCACGGAAGAGCAGCCTGATCGTCTGGCACGTCAGGAAGCCATGGCCGCGGAATTCGCGGCCGAAAGCGGCCACACGGTCGAAGTGATCCCGGTTTCCGAAAGCGACCTGGGCACACGTGCGACGGCAGCCTTCGCCGCGGGCGACCTGCCCGACGTGATCTACCACACACTGCAATACGCCCTGCCCTGGGCTGAGTCCGGCATTCTGGACACCGACGCGGCAACAGACGCGATCGAAAACCTTGGCGAAGGCACCTTCAGCTCTGGCGCGCTGGCGCTGGCAGCTGTGGACGGCGGTTTCGCCTCTGTTCCGGTCGACGGCTGGACCCAGATGGTCGTCTACCGCAAGGACCTGTTCGAAGCGAACGGCCTGGAGGCACCGACTTCCTACGCCAACGTGCGCGCAGCCCTCGAAGCGCTCCACAACCCGCCAGAGATGTACGGTTTCGTTGCAGCCACCAAGGTTGACGAAAACTTCATGTCTCAGGTTCTGGAGCATGTCTTCCTCGCCAACGGCGTGAGCATCGTTGACGGCGACGGCGTGACCGAGCTGGACGAAGCGGCAACGCTGGAAGTCCTCGAGTTCTACAAAGACATCGCAGACGCCTCCCCTGAGGGCGAGCTGTACTGGGATCAGTCCCGGACGCTCTATTTCTCGGGCAATGCAGCGATGATCATCTGGTCGCCCTTCATCCTCGACGAACTGGCCGGTCTGCGTGACAGCGCCCCGCCCACGATCACCGATGACCCGACCTCGGCAGAGCTCGCGTCCAAGACGGGTATCGTGACGAACTTTGCGGGTCCGTCGAACCCCGACGGCGCGGCATGGGGTGACATCCGTTACTTTGGCATCACCTCGGACGCATCCACCGATGCGGCCATGGAGTTTGTCGAGTTCTCGATGTCCGAAGGCTATGGCGACACGCTGGCGATCGCACCTGAAGGCAAGTTCCCGGTCCGTCGCGGCAACGCGGACAACCCGACCGAGTACACCGATCTCTGGGCGACGCTGGACGTCGGCATCGACCGCCGCGCTCCGCTGGGCGAGCTCTATGACGCGGCCGTTATCGCGGACATCGTTGGTGGTCTCGACGTGGCCCAGCGCTGGGGCGTGACCGAAGGCCAGCTGGCCGTGGCCTCGAAGGTCATCAACAGCCAGGTCATCAACCGCGTTGTGCGTCAGTACATCGACGGCGAGATCGAGGGTGCAGCCGCCGTGGCCGCGCTCAACGAGGCCATTGCATCGGTGCAATAAGCCTTAAATACCCTGTCCCCGGCCTCGCGCCGGGGACAACCCATCAGAATTTTCTTCAATCCATGAGGCCCCGGAGCAGTTTCGGGGCGGGGGACACTTCATGTCGGACATGGCCACACCACCAACCGGGCGCGGGGCGCTAGCCAAGGGCGAAGCAAGGCTCGCCTGGGGGCTATTGCTGCCTACCATCGCCATCGTTGCAGCCGTCGTGCTGCTGCCACTGCTCGCAATTTTCTGGATCAGCGTGAAGCCGGTTCAGCTGAGTGACCTTCGCGCGCCGGAGCTGGTGCTGCGCGAAGACCTTCGCCGGATTGAAGCCCCGGGCGACGAGGGAGCCTGGCGGTTCCGCTTGCGCAACTCGTCACCGGACCGAGCGCTGCGCGGCGTGAGCTTTAGCGACGAGGTCCCTGCCGGGATCACTCTGGGTGATCTTCCCGAGGATTGTTCGCTGGACGGCGCGCAACTGACCTGTGATTTCGGAGACGTGGACGGCGGTTGGCGTCAGACGCTGGAGATCCCCGCCACGGCAGGCGCCTCTTTTGATCCTGAAATCAGCGTCCGTGACACGGTCGCGGCCACTACGGCCTCGGCCAGTTCGGTGCTGACCGACGGCACCTTCACACTCGAGAACTTTGCCCGCATCTTTGACGGTAACGAGTTCTGGGACGTGCTTTACGCCACGCTGTTCTACACGATCGTGGGTACCATTGGCGCCATCGTCATGGGGCTGTTCGCGGCGCTCCTCCTGGACAAATCGTTCAAGGGTCAGGGGCTTCTGCGAGGTCTCTACCTCTTCCCCTATGTGGCCCCCGTCATTGCCGTGGCCTTTGCCTGGATCATCCTTTTCGATCCGTTCTCGGGCTCTGCGAACGCGCTGCTCGTGCGGATGGGCGTTGCCGATGAGGCGATCAATTTCTTTGGTGAGCGTCCGCTGGCGCTGATCATGGTGACGGTCTTTGAAATCTGGCGTTACTTCCCGCTGTCATTCCTGTTCATTCTCGCGCGGATGCAGTCGATCCCGCAGGACATGTACGAGGCCGCAGACATCGACGGGGCGTCTCCGTTCCAGCAATTCGCCTGGATTTCGCTGCCGCAGCTCTTGGGCATTCTGTCAGTGCTGTTCCTGCTGCGCTTTATCTGGACGTTCAACAAGTTCGACGACATCTTCTTGCTGACCGGCGGCAATGCCGGGACGCGGACATTGACGGTGAACGTCTACGAACAGGCGTTCGCAATCTCGAATATCGGGGCCGGAGCCGCGGTGGCAGTGGTGATCTTTGCCTGCCTGCTGGGCTTTAGCTTCTTCTTCTTCAAATACATCTCGCAGGAGGAAGGGCTATGAGTTTCCTACGCCAAGGCCCTGTCGCTGCTGCACTTCTCGGTGCAGCATGGATGATCACACTGGCCGTTACCGTGGCCGTCGCCGTGGCCTTTGTCACCGGTGAGGCGCTGCGCCCGAGCATGATCTGGTCGATCCTGTTCGGCGCGGTAATCGGGGTGGGCCTGATCTATGTCCGCCTGCCCCTGGCCGTCACCGCCGCCGTTGGTGTGGCGCTGGGTGCGGTGCTTATGGTCGCGGGTTTCGGCCCGATCCTGGCGGGCGAAGGCGCAAGCTTCTTCGCCCAGGCGCTGGCAACAGCGCTGCTATGGGCCGGTTTTGCCGTCGCGATCTCGATGACCAATGACGGCCTCGCCCCCGGCAGCGATGATCGCCACGTCTTTGAGACTAGCGTGATCCGCTTCCTCACTGGTTTCGGCTACATCTTCTTTACGTCGATCGTGGCGATCCCATTCTGGGTGATGCTGATGACGAGCTTTAAGAGCCGTGCCGAGCAGGTGGCTAACCCGCTGGATTTCGGTATCGACTTCTCAAAGGGATGGGAGCTGTTCCGGTCCTATGAAGAGCTCTTTACGCAGTTCGATTTCGGCCTCTACCTGTTCAACAGCTTTATCATCTCGGTGATCACGGTGGCGGTCACGCTGCTCTTTGCGATCCCGGGGGCCTATGCGGTGGCGCGGCTGCGCTTTTCCGGGCAGGCGGCGTTCTCGCGCGGGATCCTGTTGATCTACATGGTGCCGATGATCGTTCTGGCGCTGCCGATCTATATCGCCTTCTCGGTGACGGGTCTGCGGAACTCGATCTTTGGCATCCTGCTGATCTATCCGGTGACGACGATCCCTGTGGCTCTCTACATGCTGCAGGGCTACTTCCGCGGCCTCCCGGCCGAGGTGGAAGAAGCGGGTCTGATGGACGGGCTTTCGCGGCTCAAGGTGATCTGGAAGATCACGCTGCCGCTGTCGCTGCCGGCGCTGGCGTCTGTGTCTCTCTATGTCTTCATGATCGCGTGGAACGAATTCCTGCTGGCCTTCATGCTGCTGGATGATCCGTCGAAGTTCACGCTGACGCGCGGTATCGCGGCGCTGAACTCGTCCGAGATCCCCCGTCAGCACCTGATGGCAGG
>JBCDKE010000075.1:0-14391 GCA_038747015.1 Pseudomonadota bacterium | reverse complement strand
GAACGGCGCACCAAAGCAGGTGGAGAAGGTCGGCTGCGGCTCGGTTACGCCACGCTCGGTCCCAGCCACCTTGGCCGTGAACCCACTCAGGAAATGGTACATCGCCTGCGCCGGGGTCAGCCGTGCAATTGGGGGCAACACGCCAAAGGCGTCGCAGGTCAGCATGATGATGTTCTTGGGGTGACCACCCAACGCCGTGTTTGACGCGTTCGAGATGTATTCCAGCGGGTAGGCGCAACGCATGTTGGCCGTCAGGCTGTCATTCTCGAAATCGAGCTCCTTGGTGTCGGGATCGTAGACCATGTTTTCGATCACGGTGCCGAATTTCTTGGTCGTCGCGTAGATCTCGGGCTCTGCCTCGGCGCTGAGCTTGATGGTCTTGGCGTAGCAGCCGCCTTCGAAGTTGAAGGTGCCGCGTTCGGACCAGCCGTGTTCGTCATCGCCGATCAACACGCGGGCGGGGTCAGCCGACAGGGTCGTTTTGCCGGTGCCGGAGAGGCCAAAGAAGATCGCAGTGTCGACAGCGTTGCCCGGCGCGTGGTTGGCCGAGCAGTGCATAGGCATGATGCCCCGTTCGGGCAGCAGGTAGTTCAGCAGCGTGAACACCGATTTCTTGTTCTCACCGGCGTATTCCGTGCCGCCGATCAGGATCAGCTTGCGGGAGAAATTCATCGCTACCACGGTCTCGGACCGGCAATTGTGCCGCTCTGGGTCCGCCTGGAAGGACGGGCAGTTGATGACGGTCCAGTCGGCGGTGAATTCCGCGATCTCGTCGCCATCGGGGCGCCGCAGCATGTGGCGGATGAAGAGGGAGTGCCAGGCGAGTTCGGTCACCATGCGGACATCGAGGCGATGCGCCGGGTCCGCACCGCCAAACAGGTCTTGGACGAAGTAATCGCGCCCCTGCATGTGGGCGATCATGTCGTCATATAGCGCGTCAAAACCCTCGGCGGACATCTCGGCGTTCTGTTCCCACCAGATGCTGTCGGCGACGCCCGGGGTGCGAACGATGTGCTTGTCCTTGGGGGAGCGGCCGGTGAATTTTCCGGTGGATACCAGGAGCGTACCGCCCTGGCCCAGTTCGCCTTCGCCACGCTTTAACGCGGTCTCAACCAGGGCAGGTTCGATGAGGTTATAATAGACCTCGCCTAGTCCCGTGATCCCTTGCGTTTCCAGGGTGAAGTCGGGATTGACGCGGCCGTGGCCCATGGTTCTGTCCTCATTGGATTGCTGATTTAGAGACGGTTACATGACCAAACCTAGCAATAACAGTGCGATTTCAAACTGTTAGCGCAATCAGTCGGACGTTAGCGCCACCATAGGCAACGGCTGGCTTTGCATCCGCGAAAGTGCGGCAATTAAGTCAGTCTTCAGGGTTTTCGGGCCCAAATAGCGCCAAGAGGCCCTAGTGATTCGCATTTCTGTTGATTTTCCACCGCAATTCCGCGACGTTTGGTCAAAACAGGCAGGCAATAACAGAGCAGTATGAGAGGCATCTAATCCATGTCAAAAATCGCCCTTGTGGACGACGACAGGAATATCCTGACGTCTGTTTCCATGACGCTCGAGGCCGAAGGCTTCGACGTTGAAACCTACAATGATGGCCAATCGGCCCTCGACGCCTTCAACAAATCCATGCCCGATATGGCTGTGCTGGACATCAAGATGCCCCGCATGGACGGAATGGATCTGCTGCAGCGTCTGCGCCAGAAGTCCCAGATGCCGGTGATCTTTCTCACGTCCAAGGATGATGAGATCGACGAGGTTCTCGGTTTGCGGATGGGCGCCGATGACTACATGAAAAAGCCGTTCAGCCAGCGCCTGCTGGTGGAACGTATCCGCGCACTGTTGCGCCGGCAGGAGGCCAAAAGCGGCGATGTCGTGGGCGACACCGAAGACACGAAGGTGATGTCACGCGGCCATCTGACGATGGATCCCCTGCGCCATGCCGTAAGCTGGAAAGGCCGCGACGTTTCGCTTACAGTGACTGAGTTCCTTTTGCTGCAAGCGCTTGCGCAACGCCCTGGCTTTGTTAAATCGCGCGACCAGCTGATGGACGTGGCTTATGATGATCAGGTCTATGTGGATGATCGGACCATCGACAGCCACATTAAGCGACTGCGCAAGAAAATGCGCACAGCAGATGACGAGTTTTCAGCGATCGAGACCCTTTACGGGATCGGCTACCGCTACAACGAAGAGTAACCTGGTGGGGGGGTGAAATCACCCCGATGAGTAACCAAGAGATCGATGTTCGCGATCTAAACAGCGTCCGGCAGGCAGATATCCTGCTGGGCGATGACTGGGTTGCGCCTGACGCGACGGTTGAGAAAGAGTTGCGCGTTCGACGCGAGCGTCGCTCTTTCACTGCTCTCAACCGATCCCCTCTCGCGCGCAAGATCATCACATTCAACCTTCTCGCGCTCGTCATTTTGGTTGCGGGTGTTCTTTACCTTAACCCATCGCGCGAAAGCCTCGCCATTCAGCGCGCAAACGGTTTGGTCAACGAAGCCGAGCTAATAGCCGATGTGTTCGAAGCGCGCCTTCCTGCCAGCGCTCCGGCGAACTTCGCGACAGGCGACGGTATCGAAATCGAAGAGGTTCTGCGCGGATTGGACCTGCGTGGCGGGGTCGACGTCTACGTTTTTGACACGACCACCGCCTTGATCGCCTCTACCGAGAACTTTGAATCAGGATCAGACGACGCCGTGGACGGTCTGGAAACGGACGGCCGCTCAACAATTATCACAGAAATCCTCAACTCGATCTGGGAAACGATATCGAGCCTGCTGGCACCGGATGATCCGGCAACGGATCTCGTTGATCCTCAAGACCAAGTGCTCTCGCTTCTCCCGGCCACTTTTGAGGAGGGCACCCAGGCCGAAACAGGGACCGATGCAAGTGGCTCTACTGTCTTCGCAGTGACAACGCCAATTTCCCAAAACGGGTCTGTTGTGGGAGCGATCGCGCTTGTATCGGCTTCAGGTGAGATCGATCTGCTCGTCCGCCAGGAGCGGGAGCAGGTCCTGCAGATGTTTGTTATCGCGCTGCTAGTGTCCATCGGCCTGTCGCTGGTGCTGGCCTCCACCATAGCGAACCCGCTGAGCGACCTTGCCGCCGCGGCAGAGCTTGGGCGCGACAAGAACGCTCGTAAAATGTCGCCCAGCCGTATCCGCATCCCGGATCTCACGGCACGTCCGGACGAAATCGGTCGTCTCTCTGCGGCTCTGCGTGGGATGGTGTCTGCGCTCTACGATCGGATCGACAACAACGAACAGTTCGCGGCAGACGTCGCTCACGAAATCAAGAACCCGCTGGCATCCTTGCGATCAGCTGTGGGTACCCTGCGCGTTGCCAAGCGCGAGGACCAGCGCGAAAAGCTGCTGGATGTTATTGACCACGACGTGCGTCGCCTTGATCGACTGGTGAGCGACATCTCGAACGCGTCACGACTCGATTCCGAACTGGTCAAGGAGGAAGAAGAAGCCTTCGACCTGATCAAGATGCTCAGCAACCTTGCGGAATATTTGGGTCAGGAAGCGCACACGAAGGGCATCGATTTTCTAACCGACTTGCCAGACGGTAAGTTGGTCATCTACGGGCTAGAGGCGCGTCTTGCCCAAGTCTTTGTGAACCTTATCACAAACGCCACCTCGTTTTGCGGCGACGGCGACGCGATCCGGGTTTGGGTGCGCAAGCGTGACGACCGCGTGCTGATCGTGGTCGAGGACACGGGTCCTGGCATCCCCGATGGGGCGCTTCAGAAAATCTTTAAGCGCTTTTACAGCGAACGCCCGGCAGGCCAATTCGGCAATAACTCGGGGCTCGGCCTCGCGATCTCCAAGCAGATTGTAGAGGCCCATGGCGGCGTCATCTGGGCGGAAAACATCCGTCCGACCGACGCGGATCTCACCAGCGATCCGTTAGGCGCGCGCTTCGTTGTTGGCTTGCCCGTCTAGGGCGGGGCGCGCGAGGCGTTGGCTGATCCGTTCAATCTGACATCCGTTCCCGAAGGCGCTCATGTCCGGGCAACCACCGTCGCGTGGGGCGGAAGAGCGCTTTTGATCGTTGGGCCAAGCGGCGCGGGAAAATCGTCCCTCGCGCTCGAACTCATGGCTTTGGGCGCGGCTCTTGTAGCGGATGACATCACCGAATTGCGCGATGAAGGGCGTTTGATTGCCTGCGCGCCCGCGGCATTGCCTTCTGCCATAGAAGCACGTGGATTGGGTTTGCTAAAAGCCGATCTTGCAGGGCAACAACCCGCCTTTGCTGCGCTGGACCTCACGCGCTGCAGCGCGGCGCGATTGCCGCAGCCGCAAGAAATAACGCTTCTGGGGCACTCTATCCCCTTGCTTCACAAGCCAGCGAGTGGTCCTGTTGCCGCTATGCTTTTGCAATATCTAAAGCAAAACATTCCGTAGGACCCGTATGAGCAACGCCCCTTCTTCTGCGCCGCAGCAGCTGGTCATGGTGACCGGCCCGTCTGGCGCAGGGCGTTCAACCGCGATCAATGCCTTTGAAGATATGGGCTACGAGGTCATTGATAGTCTGCCGCTTTCGATGATCTCGCGCTTGCTAAGCGGTCCACCCCTCGAGAAGCCATTAGCGCTGGGCGTGGCACCGGCCAATCGCGAATTTTCGACAAACGGTCTGATCGAACTGATCGATTCGTTGGCCGAAACGGCCGAGATCAGGCCTGAAGTGGTGTATTTGGACAGTACCGCAGACGTTTTGCTGCGCCGTTACTCCGAAACGCGCCGTAGGCACCCCTCTGCCCCGGAAGAGTCCCCGGAGCTTGGCATAGAACGTGAAATGGATCTGTTGCTCCCGATCAAGGCGCGCGCGGATGTCCTGATCGATACGTCAGAGCTTACGGTTCACGATCTCAAAGCTGACTTGGAACGCCTGTTTTCTCTTGAAGACAGCAGCAAATTGGCACTCACGCTACACTCATTCAGCTATAAGCGCGGCCTCCCTCGAGGCATCGATATGGTGTTTGACTGCCGTTTTCTTCGGAATCCCTACTGGGATCCTGCGCTACGCGGCCTAAATGGTCAGAGCGCAGCGGTGCAAAGCTATGTGTCTGAGGATCCACGTTACGAGGCCTTCTTCTCGCAGGTCATCAGCTTGGCGGAATTATTGCTGCCAGCCTACCGCGAGGAGGGGAAAGCGCATCTGAGCATCGCCTTTGGGTGTACCGGCGGCCAACACCGATCGGTGAGCCTCGCGGAACACGTCGCGTCAGCCCTTGCAGAAGCGGGCTGGCAGGTGTCTATTCGGCACCGGGAGTTAGAGCGATCGGGGCAGGATTCTGCCCCATCGGTGGGACAAAAGAGGCGCACGTGATCGGGATCGTGATCGTCGCCCACGGAGGTCTCGCAGCCGAGTACAAATCGGCGGTCGAGCATGTCGTGGGCCAGCAAGACGGGATCCGGTCGGTTTCAATCGAAGCCACACATGACCGGACCCTCAAGCAAGAAGAGATCTGCCGTGCTGCAGATGAGGTGGACACCGGCGACGGTGTGGTGCTGGTGATAGACATGTTCGGATCATCACCATCCAACCTGTCGCTGCGGGCGTGCCAGCCCAGCGGCCGTAAGATCCTTTACGGGGCGAATCTACCGATGTTGGTCAAACTCGCCAAAATGCGACGCAAGCCGTTGGAGCAGGCGGTCGACGCCGCCCTTGTCGCCGGGAGAAAGTACATTGACCAATTGACGGTCGCACCGGAAGCCGCCGAGTAGATCATGACGACGGCACGAGAGCTGAGAATCGTAAACCAAAAAGGCCTGCACGCACGCGCGTCGGCGCGCTTTGTTGAGGTCGTTGAAGCACATGATGCAGACTGCAATGTCACAAAGGACGGCTTAGAGGCGGCTGGCGACAGCATCATGGGTCTTTTGATGTTGGCAGCTTCCCGCGGGTCAACTATTGAAATCCGAACCTCGGGTCCCGAGGCCGATGCCCTTGCTGATGCGTTGGATACATTGGTAGCGGACCGGTTCGGGGAAGAAATGTAGGCGTAGCCTCGCGCGTAGTGTGACCCCGCGAACAGATTCTGGAGCCTCACTTGGTTGAACAAACCCAAACGCAGCTGAACCCGCTGGCCCCGGCGAGCCGCCCTGTTCAGGATCTGTACGAACCCGAACGCGTTCCCTACGACAAGCGCAAGCTGAGCTATGCGGGAACCTTCGAGAACTCGCTGCAATCGAACATCATCCGCACGATGGAATGGTGCACGGGCAAGATCACCCTGTTGCGCCGCATTCGCCAGTTCGAGCGTATTGGTCCGGCGACCGGCCAGAAATTCTGGAAGCAGGCGCGCAGCCTCATGCGCATCGACCTGCAAACACCCCGCGAAGAAATCCAGAGAATTCCCGCTACCGGCCCGGCAGTGATCGTTGCCAATCATCCTCACGGCCTCGTGGACGGTATGATGATTGCCGAGCTCGTCGGAGAGGTCCGCGACGACTACAAGATTCTCACCCGGTCGTTGCTGACCGGGGTTGAGGAAGTCTCGCATTACATGATCCCCGTGCCGTTCCCGCACGAAGAGGGGGCGCACAAGAAAATGGTCGAGATGCGTCGCGCGGCGATGGAGCATCTGGACCGCGGCGGCGCCATTGTCGTGTTCCCGTCAGGTGTGGTCGCCGTTTCGGACACGTGGTTTGGCCCGGCTGTTGAAGGCGAATGGAACCCGTTCACAGCCAAGATGATCCAGAAGTCAGGAGCGGCTGTGATCCCGGTGCGGTTTCAGGGGCAGAACTCACGCGCCTACCAGATTGCCAACCAAATCTCTAACACGCTCCGCCAGGGTCTGCTCATCCGTGAGGTGGCCAAGAGTTTCGGCAAACCTCAGCGTCCCATCGTGGGAGAGCCAATCCCGGCGGAAACCGTCCAGGAAAAATCGCTCAATCCGCGTGATTTCATGGCGTGGCTGCGCGAACACACGCTGGGCCTAAAGCCCTAGCGCGTCGGCACCGGCTCCTCACCGCGATAATCGTAAAAACCGCGCTGAGTCTTGCGGCCGAGCCACCCGGCTTCGACATATTTCGTCAGTAGAGGGCAGGGGCGGTACTTGGTGTCCGCCAGTCCGTCATGGAGCACGTTCATGATCGCTAGGCAGGTATCGAGGCCGATGAAATCCGCCAGTTCGAGCGGCCCCATCGGGTGATTGGCCCCGAGCTTCATCGAAGTATCGATGGAGCGAACGGACCCCACGCCCTCGTAGAGCGTGTAAATCGCCTCGTTGATCATCGGCATCAGGATGCGGTTAACGATGAAGGCCGGGAAATCCTCGGAAGGTGCCGACGTTTTGCCGAGCTTCGCCACAACCTCTTCGCAGGTGCGGAAGGTGGCGTCGTCGGTGGCGATCCCCCGGATCAGTTCGACGAGCTGCATGACCGGCACCGGGTTCATGAAGTGGAACCCCATGAAGCGTTCGGGGCGGTCGGTGCGGGACGCAAGCCGCGTGATCGAAATCGATGACGTGTTCGATGTCAGGATGGTCTCAGGCTTGAGATGCGGAACGATGTCTTCGAAAATCGCTGTCTTGATGGTCTCGCGCTCCGTCGCGGCCTCGATTACGAGATCGGTTTTTCCCAGATCTGCCAAGGACTTGCTGGTCGCTATGCGCTTTAACGCATCGTCACGCGCGGCTTCGGTGATCTTTTCGCGAGCCACCTGACGGTTCATGTTGCCCTCGATGATGCTGTGCGCCGCGTTCAGCGCATCGGCATTCACGTCAGTCATCAGCACGTCATACCCCGCCAGTGACATCACATGGGCGATGCCATTCCCCATTTGCCCCGCGCCGATGACGCCAATCTGTGCCACGCCCATGCCGATCTCCTATCCGTGCGGGCACCCTATACCTGCCTTTTGCGGTTCAAAAGGCCCGCTTCGCATTTGCAGCGAATTGACCGCATTCACTGCACCGCCGTTAGGCATTCGCTCACAACCTTTGCCTAGGTCAGAGCCCGGGTGAAAAGGAGATGGGCCATGGATATGTGGCAAGGGCAAACGGCGCTGGATCTCGCGCCGTGCAGGTATGGGTATTCACAGCTTTTGTTCCGCGGGCCGCCTGCGGATCTCGACGAACCGTACATCGCTTTTATCGGCGGGACCGAGACAGTAGCCCCGCTGGTGCCGCACCCTTTCTGCGAGATTGTGGCAGATGAGCTAGGGCTCGAATGCGTCAATCTCGGGATCAAGAACGCCGGCGTTGATGTTTTCCTCCAGGACCCCGAAATCCTGCGCATTGCCAACGGGGCAGAGATGGTGGTGATCGAGGTGATCGGCGCCGCTAATCAGAGCAACAATTTCTACAATGTTCACCCGCGTCGCAACGATCGTTTCACGCGTCCAAGGCGGCTCTTGCGGATGGGATCAAAGAGGCTCGACCTCACGGAAGTGCATTTCACTGGTCACCTACACGCGGAGATCCAAAAGGCAGCGCCGTCGCTGCACAACGAAGTCGTCGCAGACTGTCAGTCAAACTGGAACCAGAAGATGCACCAGTTGATCGCCGCGATCGAAAGGCCAGTGCACCTGTTGCGGTTCGCGCAGTCGACCGCCAGCCCGTCGCGCGCGCCCTTTGTCGATCCTGACATGGTCGCCGGGCTTGCGACCGTAGCGACTACGCTCACGCGGGTCGAGCCGAGTAAAGAGGCGCTAGAGGAAGGGACGCGTGGCTTGTTCTTCGCAGCAATGCAGGCCGCGATGGCCGGGGCGATGCTGCCGGCATCAGTCCATGCAGAAACGGCGCAGGCCCTGATCGAAACGATTTCGGCGGCAGGGCACAAAAAAGCCCGCGCCGGTTAAGCGCGGGCAATCTTGTTTTCTGCGGAGCAGGCTTAGCCTAGTTTCTCGGTCAGCTCTGGTACGGCGTCAAAGAGGTCTGCCACCAGGCCGTAGTCGGCAACCTGGAAGATCGGCGCTTCTTCGTCTTTGTTGATGGCAACGATGACTTTGGAGTCCTTCATGCCCGCCAGGTGCTGAATGGCACCGGAGATGCCCACAGCGACGTAGAGGTTGGGTGCCACGACCTTGCCGGTCTGACCCACCTGCCAGTCGTTGGGCGCGTAGCCGGAGTCCACGGCCGCGCGGGACGCGCCCACGGCGGCGCCCAGTTTGTCCGCCAGCTTTTCGATCAGCGCGAAGTCATCTTCGGAGCCAACACCACGGCCGCCAGAGACGACGACACCGGCGGAGGTCAATTCAGGACGGTCGCTTTCGGCAACCTTGTCTTCGACCCACTCGCTGAGGCCCGGGTTCGCGGCTGCGGCGATTTCTTCGACGGCGGCGGAGCCACCTTCGCCTGCGGCGTCGAACGTGGAGGTCCGGATCGTTGCAACTTTGGTCGGGTCAGAGGATTTCACCGTCTGGATCGCGTTACCTGCGTAGATCGGGCGCTCGAACGTGTCGGCGTCGACAACGGCGGTCACTTCCGAGATCACCATGACGTCAAGCAGTGCTGCCACGCGGGGCAGTACGTTCTTCGAAGCGGCGGTGGACGGTGCCACGATGTGGGAATAGTCGCCTGCGAGCCCGACGATCAGATCTGCCACAGGTTCTGCCAGGTCATGGCCGTAGGCGTCGTCGGAGGCGCAGAGCACCTTGGAAACGCCGTCGAGCTTTGCAGCTTCGGCACCAGCGGCACCGCAGCTTGCGCCCGCGCAGAGTACGGTGACGTCGCCCATCTGCTTGGCAGCAGTCAGGGCCTTTGCGGTGGCGTCAACGCTCAGCTCACCGTTAACAACTTCAGCAACGAGAAGAACCGCCATTAGACTGCCCCCGCTTCTTTGAGTTTCGACACGAGCTCGTCTACCGAGCCCACTTTGATACCAGCGGCACGCTCAGCAGGCTCGCCGGTGTTCACGATTTCCAGACGCGGCGCGACGTCGACGCCGTAATCGGCGGCGGTTTTCTCGTCGAGCGGCTTTTTCTTGGCCTTCATGATGTTCGGCAGCGACGCGTAGCGCGGCTCGTTCAGGCGCAGGTCGACCGAGATGATCGCGGGCATCTTGACCTTGATCGTCTGCAGACCGCCATCAACCTCACGGGTCACGGTGGCGCTGTCGCCGTCCACGGCAACCTCAGACGCGAAGGTCGCCTGGGACCAACCGGTGAGCGCGGCGAGCATCTGGCCCGTGGCGTTCATGTCGTTGTCGATTGCCTGCTTGCCGCAGAGCACGAGGCCGGGCTCTTCGGCGTCGATGACACCTTTGAGGATCTTGGCAACGGCCAGAGGCTCGATGTCGTTGTGCACGTCGTCAGCGGCGACGACGAGGATCGCGCGGTCAGCACCCATGGCCAGCGCGGTGCGCAGGGTTTCCTGGGATTGCTTCACGCCGATGGAAACCGCGATCACTTCCGAAGCGGTACCCGCTTCTTTCATGCGGATCGCTTCTTCGACGGCGATTTCGTCGAATGGGTTCATCGACATTTTCACGTTGGCAAGATCGACACCGCTTCCGTCCGCTTTGACGCGCACTTTCACGTTGTAGTCGATCACACGTTTGACAGGTACGAGGACCTTCATGGTGTATCTCCTGGTTGGCATGCGCCTTGGGATTTGCCTGGGCGCGAAATCTACGTTTTGGCATCTAACGAAGCGCCATTTGCGGCGATAGGTCAGAATCGACACGCTCCGCCGCTTTGACGTCGCGTTTGTGAAAATGTTTGGGGTTTTTTCACGGGTGACGCAAGCAAATGCGCACGTCACCCTGCGAAATATGCCGCCCTAGGCGGTGGCGCGCCGGAACATATCCAGTGCGCGTTCCCATTCGTCGGACAGGTCCGACAGCTTGCGAAGCGATGGCAGGAGTTGCCCGGCGAAATCCTCGGAGGATTCGCGCGGCAGCATCGAGGGCAGGTTGTCGATCGCAGTGACGTCGAGTGCCGGATCCGTGTGCACACGCAGCGCCGGATCGTCCCATGTGGTCACCCGGTCATAGACCTTGATCGGTGAGAAATCGCTGTCTGGGTCGCAGGCGATATCGCCGATGACGCTGAGCTTGCGGTCCGCCGTTTTCGCCGATGCGGGCACAAAGACCGGGGTGCCGGGGCGCGCGAGGATGCAGTTGAAGAAAATCTCATGGTCCAGGACTTCTGGAAAGGGGCCGCCATGGGCGGTTTCTTCCATGTCCCAGAGCGTCGTCGCGACGCCCATATGGGTGCAAAGGTCGGCGGCCCCAGTGCCCACGCGCCCCTTGGCCCCGATGACCAGCGCGCTCGGTCGGGTAAAGAGGCCGGAAAGCTCGGCCTGAAGGTCGGCCAACAGACGCGGAGCGCTCTCATAGGATCCGACCGGGCCTGCAATTTCGCCTCGCTGTTGGGCGGCCCAGCATTTCAGCGCGACTGCCGCGCCTGCGTATCCTGCCCAATAGCCAAAGGCCGCCACGCGACGCCCCTCAGCATCGGTGAGGTATTCAATGTCCAGCAGCGTCCCACCGCCGGCCTTGAACCTATCGAGCAGCACCTTGCCCGCAGGCTGACCTTTGTAAGCATGGCCAAACATGATGTGGCGATGGCGTAGCGGGGTGCTGTCCTCGGGCAATTCCTTGAGCCCGAATATGATGGCGTCCTCGGGCGCGTCCGGCCAGCTGCCCTCGGGTGCAAGCACTGCGCCTTTGGCTTCATATTCCGCGGCGGGGATGCAGCGGCTTTCACTCTCTTCCACCGTCAACTGAAAACCATCCGCGATCAGCTGCGCGATGCCCTCGGGCGTCACCCCAACGCGCGCTTCGTGGGCGCGAGGTTCCGCACGGACCCAGATATGCGTCATGCGATTACTCCGTCAGCGCGGGCCTTGGCGACCGAGGCGCGGGCCTCCATGGCCTCCAGAAACCCTGAGATCTTTGGGAAATCGCTCACCGTCACGCCGTCCCCTTCGAGCCATACTGCCACGGCGTAGAGGTAGGGATCAGCCAGCGACAGCGCATCGCCGAATACGAAGGGCCCGGCGATCATCGCGTCCAGATAGGCGGCGGAGGCGGTCATCGTCTCGGGCACCTTGGCGGTCATGTCTTCCCAGCTTTCGGTGCGGTCTGCCCAGCGATGGCCGCGCATCTTGTGGGCGTGATTCACATGTGCGGTCGTCGCGAGATAGGTCATCACTTCGCGCATTTTGGCGGCTTTCCAGGGATCGTCCGGCACCAGCGAAGCCCCGACATATTCGAGGATCGCGATCGTCTCGGTCAGGATGCCGTGCTCGGTCTCCAGCGCGGGAACACGGCCCTTGGGATTCACCTTGTGATAGGCCGGTTTCGTCTGTTCAGCGCACGCAAAATCGACGCGCACCAGCGCGTGCTCCTGGCCTGTCTCGTTCAGTGCCAGGGCACTGGCAACGGCGATCGTGTTCGGGGCGTAGTGGAGTTTGAGCATGGTCAGTAATGGGTCCTACCGTGGAGCCGTTCGGGCGGGTCGAGATGGGGTGTCGCGTTAAAACCTGAGAGCATCGCGCCCTCGGGACGCACCGCCAATCGGTGCAGCGACGTATTGTAAATCGGCAGCAGAATATGCGCCATGCGCCGGGGATCGAGGCCCAGAATATGGCGCAGAACCATCCCGATCACGCCGCCAGACGTGATGCAGAGCACGCGTTTGCCAGGCTGCTGCGCCTCTGCGAGAACGGCTGACACGCGTCCCTCGAAATTGGCAAAGCTCTCCTGCCCCTGAATTTCGGCAGCATGCCAGGCCTCCATCACGATGGGGATGTGAGCGGCAAAGCCTTCACCATCGGGTCGCGGAATACCGCGTGCCGTTTCAAGGGCTTGGGACAGGTTGAAGTAATCCAGTTCATTCAGGCGCTCGTCCAGCCGTGTGGGCGTCAGCCCCATCGAGGCGGTGGTTTCCTGATGGCGCTGCAAGGTGCCCGACAGGACCAGATCAAAACCTTCTTCATGGGTGTGCAGGTATTCCCCCAGCCAGCGCGCCTGCTGGTGGCCCAGATCTGACAGCTTGTCGTAACTGGCCTCGTCGGTGGCTGCCGAATTGGCCTGTCCGTGCCTGACTAAAACGATCTCACCCATGGTGTCCTCCTAGGGGCGCTTGGATCAGGAATCACGCGACGCTTCAATGCTTTGGACCGCCCCGAATTGGAGCGCATCGGAAACCTGCGCTCTACGAATGCCGGAAATGTCGATTTCGCTGTCGTTTATAGGGACTCGCCTCAACGGTATCCCGTGGTCTACTCTTCTGACAGGGAGAAGCCATGTCGGATTTAGTCCGCTTCACGCTCGATGGGCGTGAAGTCACAGCAAAGCCCGGGGAATCAATTTGGGAGGTTGCCAAGGGCGGCGGTCTCATCATTCCCCATTTGTGCCACAAGGATCAGCCGGGTTACCGGTCTGACGGCAATTGCCGCGTCTGCATGGTCGAGATTGAGGGGGAGCGGAATCTAGCGGCCTCCTGCATCCGCACTCCGACTGAGGGCATGGTCGTCACCACCGACAGCCACCGCGCCGACACCGCGCGCAAGATGGTCATGGAAATGCTGGTCACCGACCAGCCAGAGCGCGAAGAAGCCCACGATCGCTCCGCCCATATCTGGGACATCGCCGAAGGGCAGGGCGTCGAAGAAAGCCGCTTCCCGAAGCTCGAGGACGGGCGCATTCCGCTCCTCGACGACAGCCACGTGGCGATGTCGGTCAATCTGGACAGCTGCATCTCCTGCGGGCTCTGCGTGCGTGCGTGCCGCGAGGTTCAGGTCAACGATGTGATCGGCATGGCAGGCCGCGGCATGGACGCCTATCCGGTCTTTGACATGGGCGACGACATGGGTGCCTCGACCTGTGTTGGCTGCGGCGAATGCGTTCAGGCCTGCCCGACGGGGGCGTTGATGCCTTCGAGCGTGACGCCCGGTGACGCGCCCGGCGACAGCAAGGATTACGACGAAGAGGTCGAAAGCGTCTGCGCCTTCTGCGGCGTCGGTTGTCAGATCTCGATCAAGGTCAAGGATGGCCAGGTCAAGTATGTTGAGGGCATCAACGGCCCCGCAAACGAGGGTCGACTCTGTGTCAAAGGCCGATTTGGCTACGACTACATTCACCACCAACACCGGCTGACCAAGCCACTGATCCGCAAGGAAGGCGCGCCGAAGGGGCTCAATGTTGATCCCGACAACTGGCAGGAAACCTTCCGCGAGGCGAGCTGGGACGAGGCCATGGAATTCGCAGCGGGCGGTCTGAAGGGTCGTGGCCGCGAGGTGGCGGGCTTTGGCTCGGCCAAATGCACGAATGAAGAGGCGTACCTCTTCCAGAAATTCATCCGTCAGGGTTTTGGCCACAACAACGTGGACCACTGCACGCGGCTTTGCCACGCGTCCTCCGTTGCGGCATTGATCGAAAACGTGGGTTCAGGCGCGGTGACCGCGACGTTCAACGAGAT
>JBCDKE010000074.1:0-14674 GCA_038747015.1 Pseudomonadota bacterium | reverse complement strand
TGCGGACGTCACCCTTCTTCACACGGCCACGCGGAATGGCTTCCTTGACGGATACCACGATGATGTCGCCGACCGAGGCGTATTTACGCTTCGAACCGCCCAGAACCTTGATGCACTGCACCCGGCGCGCGCCGGAGTTGTCAGCAACATCCAGATTCGTCTGCATCTGAATCATCGGTAGTCTCCCGACCTTGGGTGCCGCCCTGCAGGGGACATAGACACCCGGGTTTCGTATGAACGCACTTAGCCTCCGGCCAAACGCGGATGACGTCGCTTAAAGAAAGCAGATGAGTCTCGCAACCCCTTAACCGAAGAAAGTTTGGCGTTACGCGCCGTCCAAATCGCCCCGGCCCGAACACCGGGCCGCGCCCGACCCTCCCCCCGGGAGGGCGCACATCGAAAGAACGCCACGAGCGCGGAACCGTCGGCTGTCAGAACCTATTAAGAGCGCGCGGTCAAAGCCCTCCCAGGCTCGGGCGCGTCCCTCAGTTCTAACTCCATGTGCTAGGACCCATGACGACGACCGCAACGTCAAGTAAACTGGTGCCTCAAGTGTTGAATAAGGTATCGCGGATGCACCCAAGCCTCGTTGGCCTCTCAGACAAAATACTCGGTCTCGCCACAGATGCTTTGCGACGAGCGAATACTGACGCAGTTTTCTTTGATCCCGGCATGGAGCATAGACAAACGCTTGCACCACTTGCCGCCGCGCACGCAGGTGAGCTGGTATTGAAGGCGCTAATAGCGCGTGAGCACCCTCTACTATTGTTTAAGAACTTGGGAGAAAAATCGACAAATGATGAAATCAACTTAGACTGGCTCCTGGCGCACGGTCGAACCCACGACTTCTCACGCCTACCAAGTGTGCTTTGGGCCTCAGCTGGGATTGAGCTGCCAAATTTGGACAGTTTCAAGAGGATCGCGAAGCGCCGCAA
Organism: Pseudomonadota bacterium; assembly: GCA_038747015.1. Lineage (GTDB taxonomy): Bacteria > Pseudomonadota > Alphaproteobacteria > Rhodobacterales > Rhodobacteraceae > Shimia_B. The sequence goes on along the minus strand of JBCDKE010000074.1, from coordinate 13,739 downwards.
TCAAGTCCAACACTTCTTGGACAACAGCCAAGGCGACGTACAGCAAGAGTGCTTAGACTTCATTTATGGCAACCTTGACCCGTTGCTTGATGAGCACTTTGGCCTTTGCGCGTGTGAATATCATGAGGACCAGTTTCCCGACTATGTAATCGGCTGCTTGCTCGCTCATGAAATCCGTTTCTCTGTACCGACCGACTTACAGCTTTCTGAAATCTCGCCTTCTGAATACTTGGATAACTGCTCAAAAAACTACCGAAACTGGGTTGAGGCGCACTTAGTCGCTACCAGCGAGTAGGCTTTCGTCAACCCACCCGATAAACCCAAGCCCCGCTCTGATCCACCACCCGGCTCGCCTCGCCCGTGTGATAGAGATGCTGGCAATGGGCCAAGGCCTCCACCAGCGCCAGCCCGTATTCCCCGCCACTGATCTCCCGCTTGAAGATCGGGGCAAAGCACTCGCCCGCCGAATGAGGCTCCGCCAGATGAGCCCGCAGGCGCCTCAAAACCCCGTGGTGGTTCTCAATCAGCTGCGTCAGGCGCAGCGGCAACCCCCGGAACGGGCGCTTGTGGCCCGGCAGGACCAGCTGATCGTCGGCCGCAAAGCCTCGCAGCTTTTCACAGGACGCGATCCAGTCGCCCAGCGGGTCGGCTTCGGGTTCCGTCGGGTAGACGCCGATGTTGGGGCTGATCCCCGGCAGGACCTGATCGCCGGTGATCACCAGATTGTCGTCCCGGCTCCAGAACGTCGCGTGGTCCGGCGCGTGACCCGATCCCAGCCGCACGTCCCAGTCGCGCCCGCCAAAGCGGATCACGTCGCCCTCAGACAGGCGCGCGTAGCCCAGCGGCATCGGCTCCACGATGTCGGCGAAATTGAACGGGCGCTCGCCGCGGCGCTTTTCGATCACCGCCTCCGCCATTCCGGCGCGGCGGTAAAACGTCACCGTCTCGTCGGGATATGTCTCTTCGACGTCCAGCGTCAGCATCCGTGCCGTCAGCCACGCCACCCGCGTCATCATCAGCTCGGCACCCTCGCGCTGAAAACGCCCGGCATAGCCCACGTGGTCGGGGTGGTGGTGGGTGCAGATCACGCGCGACACGGGCCGCCCGCCCAGGGGCCCCGCCAGGGCCGCCTCGAGCGCCGCCTCGCCCTTGGGCCAGCGCGCGCCGGCATCCACCAGCGTCCAACTATCGCCCTCGTCAAAGGCGTAGATATTCACGTGGTCCAGCGCCATCGGCAGCGGCAGCCGCAACCAGATTACCCCCGGGGCGACCTCGATGCCCGCGCCATTTTGGGGCGGTTCCTCGAACGGATAGAGCAGCAGCGCAGCCTCGGCGTGGCGGTCAGACATAAAAACCCTTCCCGTAGGCCGGGCTTCAGCCCGGCGCGCCTGCTTTACGCGGCAAGTTCCTCGGCGCTGAGAGCGTATACACCCTCGGCCCCTGCGCGTGCGTGGACGAAATGACCCAAGTGCTGCGGCAACAGCCGCTCGATATAGAACCGCGCGATTTTCACGCGTGTCTCATCGCCCGTCACGGCGGCCTTGAGGTGAAAATGTGCGCCCAATACGCGCGCAAATCCCTTGAGGTACGGAACGGCCCCCGCGAAACGGTCGTTCATGTCGCCCTGCTCGACCAGCCAGTCGGTGGTCTCAGACAGGGTCTCGCAGGCGTCCCAGACGGCCTGAGCCAGCTCTGGGAACCGCTTCTTGGCGGCCTCAGCATTGGCTTCGATTTCTTCAAAGAGCGCGCTGGCTGCGTCGCCACCATCCATCATCTTGCGTGCCACGAGGTCCATGGCCTGGATGCCTGTAGTGCCTTCATAGATTGTCGTGATGCGCACATCTCGGCTGAACTGGGCAGCGCCGGTTTCCTCAACGAAACCCATACCGCCGTGGATCTGAACGCCTTGTTCAGCCACGTCGATGCCCACCTCGGCGCCAAAGGTCTTGGCAATCGGGGTCAGCAACGCCGCGCGCGCTTCCCACCCCTTGTCGCCAGTGGCATTGGCCATGTCGATGGCTTGCGAACAGGCCGTAGCCACGCAGCGCGCCGCGAAAACATCCGCCTTCATGCCGGTCAACATGCGCCGCACGTCCGCATGATCTATGATCGTGCCCTTGCCGCCTTCGATCATTGAACGCCCCTGGGTGCGGTCCATCGCATAGGCTACAGCGTGCTGATAGGCCGCCTCGGCGACACCGATGCCCTGCATACCTACAGCCAGGCGCGCGTTGTTCATCATCGTGAACATGCAGGCCATGCCGTCGTTTTCTTCGCCCACGAGCCACCCCGTCGCGCCATCATACTGCATCACGCAGGTGGGGGAGCCATGGATGCCCATCTTGTGCTCCAGGCTCACAACGCGCAGATCGTTGCGCACACCCGGCGTACCGTCTTCATTCGGAATAAATTTCGGCACCATGAAAAGGGTGATCCCCTTTGGCCCAGGCTTGGCCCCCGGCAGGCGCGCCAGAACCAGATGGCACGTGTTTTCCATGAAATCGCTATCACCCCAGGTGATGTAGATTTTCTGGCCTGTTATTTTGTAAGTGCCGTCACCCTGCGGTTCGGCCTTGGTGCGCAGCGCTCCAACGTCGGAACCCGCGTGAGGTTCTGTCAGATTCATCGTTCCCGACCACTGCCCAGAGATCAGCTTCTCTAGGTAGATGCTTTTGATCTCGTCGCTCGCGTGGCTTTCCAGCGCCTCGATCTGCCCCTGGCTCAGCAGCGGCAACAAGTTCATCGCAAGGCACGCGCCAGACATCATGTCATTGAGCGCCGCCGCCGCCGTGAATGGCAGGCCCATGCCGCCGTATTCAGGATCCGCGGCGATGCCCACCCAGCCACCATCCTTGATCGCGTCATAGCCCTCAGCAAAACCCGGAGGTGTCCGCACAACACCGTTCTCCAGCTTTGCCGGGTTCAGATCGCTCGGGCGCTGCAGCGGGGCAATGAAATCATCGCACATTTTGCCCGCCTCGGTCAGAACCGCGCTCATGACGTCCTCTTGCGCCTCGGCAAAACGCTCGGTGCCGCGTAGCGGCTCCATCGGAACGATTCTGTCAAAAATGAACTGGTATTCTGATACAGGCGAGCGATAAGCCATCGGGACCTCTGGGCACGGAGTCGGGGTGGGTGTTACTTAGCGTTTATGCAGGCTATAGCGCCTCTTCGTCTAGGCAACAGGACGCAGCGTCATGAAACCGCAGACCAAAGTTCTTTCCGCCGACAAGGGCGGCGTCGCGGAGGCTGCTGCGCTTCTGGCTTCGGGCGAACTTGTCGCCTTTCCCACTGAAACTGTCTACGGACTGGGGGCCGATGCAACGGAAGCGCAGGCCGTGGCAGCAATTTATGAGGCCAAGGGGCGACCGTCCTTCAACCCGCTGATCGTCCACGTAGCGTCGTTTGATGCAGCACGGGAATTTGCCGATTTTCCCAACTGGGCGGAAACACTGGCAGCCACGTTTTGGCCCGGGGCCCTGACACTTGTCGTGCCGAGCAATGGCATTTTGCCTGACATCGTCAGCGCGGGACTGCCTCAGATCGCCATCCGTGTCCCCGGGCATCCCTTGGCTATCGCACTTCTTGAAGCCGCTGGAAAACCCTTGGCCGCACCGTCCGCAAACCCGTCAGGCCGCGTCAGCCCCACAACGGCGGCCCACGTAACAGATGGGCTCGACGGCTGCATCGCTGCGGTGCTGGATGGCGGGGCGACGCCGGTAGGTGTTGAAAGCACCATCATTGGCGGCCCCGAACCCACATTGCTACGCCCCGGCGGCATCCCATCCGAGGCCATTGAAGCGGCCCTTGGCATGCCGCTGCAAGCGGCGCCCAAATCCGCAACGCCGACTTCGCCTGGGCAGTTAGACTCGCACTACGCGCCAGAGGCTGCGGTCCGACTGAATGCGCGCGAGGCCCGAGCAGGTGAGGTGCATCTGGGCTTTGGAGCCATTGGAGGGGACATGACGCTCAGCGCCGCAGGCGATCCTCGCGAAGCCGCCGCAAATCTCTTCGCAGCCTTGCGCAGCATGGACGCTGACGGCCGCCCTATTGCCGTGGCGCCGATTCCCGAAACGGGGTTGGGCGCGGCAATAAATGACAGGCTCAGGCGCGCGGCGGCTCCGAGGGATTGATCAGGCTCAGGCGCGACCGCCTTCACTCGATAGCAGCAGTGGATCGATACCCAGCGACCGGATCGCGGCCAGCCACTTACTGTCATCGCTTTCGTCGAAAACCAGTTCTGGCGATGCATCACATGTCAGCCAGCCATTTTGCGCCAACTCACCTTCGAGCTGCCCCGGACCCCATCCCGAATACCCCAGCGCCAGCATCGAGGATTTCGGACCCTCGCCGCGCGCGATGTCTTCGAGGATATCAAGCGTCGCCGTCATGCCGACCTGCCCGTCCACACTCAACGTACTCTCGTTGCGGTCATAGTCGCTGGAATGCAGCACAAAGCCCCGGCCATGTTCTACCGGACCGCCATACATCACCTGTATCTCGCGGCCTTGCACAGGCCCGTCGATATCGAGTTGTTTGAGCAAATCGCCGAATACCACATCTTCTGCAGGCTTGTTGATAATGAGCCCCATCGCCCCGTCACCGGAATGCGTGCACAGATACACCACTGCTTTTTCAAAGCGGGGATCATTCATTCCCGGCATCGCAACGAGGAGCTGACCGGTAAGATCGCTGGTTTCGGATTCGGGGTTTGTATCGTCAGTCACACCACCAACATGGTCCCGTAAAGCCCACGCTGCAAGCGCCTGACGTGCCTCCCGGCCTGAATCACTCGACTTTCCGGTCACACTCACGTGCAGTGCCGTCTTTGTGACTTTCTTGCCGTGAGACCTGCGCATATTTAGGCGAGATGCGCCACTCAACCGCCTTCGCAGCCCTGCTCGCCCTGACGCCCCTTGGGGCCGCTCCTGCCCTGTCACAGGGACTTCTTGATGCTGATGTCATCAAGGTCGAGGTCATGCCAGGCTGGCGCGAAAACGGCATGGGGCACATTGCGGCCCTGCGAATGACGCTAGAGCCGGGTTGGAAGACCTATTGGCGCGCGCCTGGCGACGCGGGCATCCCGCCCATGTTCAACTGGTCTGGATCGCAAAACGTCCAATCTGTGACGCCGCATTTTCCGGTCCCTGAAATCTTTAACCAAAACGGCATGCGCTCCATCGGGTATCAGGACGAAGTCATCATCCCGTTGCACATCACCCGCCGCGACGCCAATGAACCTATTGAACTGAACGCCGAACTCGAAATTGGCGTCTGCGAAGAAATCTGCATTCCCGCTATGGTCTCGTTCACGGCCACGCTGCCCATGCAGGGTGCCTCAAACGGCGACATCTCGGCGGCCCTCGCCGATGCGCCAATGACCGAAGCAGAGGCTCGTGTGGGCGAAGTGACCTGCCAGATCTCGCCACTGGACGATGGTCTCGCACTGACGCTCGAAGTTGACATGCCCCCAATCGGTGACACCGAAGAGGCCGCGATCGAAACCGCCGATCCGGCGGTCTGGGTTGCCGAACCCAGCGTCACACGCAACGGGAATACGCTGCGCGCAGAAACTCAGCTGGTGCGTTACGGTGACGGGCCTTTTGCCCTGGACCGCTCTGGTGTGCGGATGACGGTGTTCGGGGCCGATGAAGCCGTGGATATCCTTGGCTGCAGCGCGGGTTAGACCGCTCTTCGCATTCTCATCCGTTGAACTGCTAATGCCAAGCCGCTGATCACTAGCATCGCAAAGACAATCGCCGCGCTCGCCGCAAGGAAAACGCCGAGGGCAACGCCCAAGCCGTCCCGCCCCACAAGCTCTACCACAGGTGCCCACATCGCCCCAGTTAGTAGCGATGCGCCCAGGGTCATCGCGAAAGCACCTGCAATGAGCAAAGCAGCCAGCCCTGCCGTTGCGGCCGCATGCGGTGCCCGGCGGCCCATGCGCAGCGATCTGCGGAATGCCCTGATCTGGGTCCCGACGTCCTGCTGCATCGCCATAATGGCGGGCACCACCAACAGCACCAAGAACATCCCCACGCCCAGACCATAGGCCAGCGTGATCACCGTCGGTTTCAAAAATTCAGCCTGACTCGACCCTTCGTACAACAAGGGTGCCAAACCCAGTACCGTGGTTAGCGTCGTCAGCATGACAGGCCGAAGTCTGTCACAGGTGCCATCTATGATGGCCGGAACCAGACCGCGCTCTTTGGCGTACTCGTCGATTGTGGTCACCAGTACAATTGAGTCGTTTATGATGATCCCGGTAAGCCCCAAAAGCCCAATGATCGAGAACATTGACAGCGGTACATCCCAGGCATTGTGCCCGTAAATTGTGCCGATCAGGCCAAAGGGTATGATGAACATCACCACCAGCGGCCGTGTCCAGCTCGAGAATATCCATGCCAGTGTTAAGAAGATGCCACCCAAGACCATGACCAGCCCGGTCCGTGCATCTGCCAGAAAATTACGCTCTTGCTCGGCCAAACCGCCGAAGGAGAACTGGACATTGTTGGCCTCGGCAACGCGCGGGAGGATCTCAGTCTGCAGTTGCTCGGTAATCTCCGCGGCCCGTGCCGGATCATCCTCAGACAGATCTCCTGAGACGGTAAGCACCTGAATGCCATTCTCGCGGCGCACCGTGGAGAACCCTGTCCGGCGCTCCACACTGACTATGTCGGCCAGTGGAACGTACTCACCGGCGGGCGTCCTGAGCTGCGTGCGCTCCAGAAAATCAGCGGTGAGCTCTTCGCTAGGCAACTCGACGCGGATGGTCGCGGATCGCGTGCCATCCGGGAAGCTGACAGCCTCAATTCCGCTCAGGCGGTCTCGCAAAGTCCGGCCCAGCGCATCGATGGAAAAGCCCAGAAAACTGCCTTGCGCCGTCAGCTCCAGGATCAGCTCTTCCTTGTCATAGGCCAGGTTGTCCTCGACTGCAGACACCTCACCGAACTGCGCAAGTTCGGTCTGAAGCATCAGCGAGGCAGCCTTCAGCGTTTCAGCATCCGCTCCGCGGAAATCGACCTCAATCCCCGACCCGCCGGGGCCAGAACCCCACCGTCGGAAGCTGATCGTTTCGACCAATGGGTGCCGGCGAACGCGCTCTTGGAGTTCGCCCACAAAAGCAAATGAGGAGTACGGGCGTTCATCGGCGTCGATCAACTCGATGGCGATCGATCCCAACTGATCTCGGTCCTTGGTCTCGGATCCCGCGATGGCACGTCCAGAATTGCCACCGATTTCAGCCAATGCATAAGTGATCGGGTTCTTGCCGTACCGCTCTTCATATTCGGAACTCAGCTCCTCAACCGCGCGCTGAAGCTCCAGCATCATAGCCATGGAATCCTCGCGCGTCGCGCCAGGCGCCATGGCAAAGTTACCCGTCACGGACCCTTGTTCAGGCGCATTGAAAAAGCGCCACTGCACATCGCCGCGCATGAACACCACGAGCTGCGACGCCAGAACCACGAAAGCCAGGGCGACCACCGGATAGCGTGCCTTGATGACGAAATGCATCAGCGGCCTGAACAGACGCTCGCGCACCCAAGTGAAGCCCTTGTTCACTTGCCGCGAGGGCCAGTCATACCAGTGATCTTTGTCGGAATGCTTGAGCGCATGCGACATGTGATTAGGAAGGATCAAGAAACATTCGATCAACGACGCAATCAGCACCACTACGACCACGTAGGGTATCGCGATAATCAAATCGCCAAAGCGCCCGCCAATAACCGTGAGACCAAAAAAGGCGATAATCGTCGTTATCGTCGCCGAAAAAACCGGCGTGAACATCCGCTTAGCAGCATTCTCTGCCGCCGTTGCGGGGTCTTCCTTCAGGTGGCGTCGTCGGAAATCTGCGTGTTCGCCCACCACGATGGCATCGTCCACAACGATCCCAAGCGTGATGATGAGTGCAAAAAGCGAGATCATGTTGATCGTCAGCCCAGATAGATACATCAGCGCGATTGCTGCCGACATCGCCACGGGAATTCCTGCCGCCACCCAAAACGCAACGCGCGCATTCAGGAACAAGAACAGCAGCCCAACCACGAGGGCCAGACCCACGAGACCATTGTCGAGTAGAATGTTCAGACGGCCCGTGATCGCCTCGGCACGGGTGCGGATCAGCTCAATTACAACGCCTTCAGGAAGCGTCGCTTCCTGCTCGGCCGCCACGCGCTCCACAATGCGTTGCATTTCGATCGCGTCGCCTTGGGGCGACCGGTCGACGCGGATTGACAGAGCAGCATCCGTGCCGACGAAATACGCGCGCTCCCGGTCGGTCGCCTCGACGATGACCGTGGCAACATCTCCGACGCGCAACTTCGACCCGTCGGGGTTTGACCGAAGAACAATGGCCTCGATTTCATCAGCTGCGCGTTTAGCTACACCAGTGCGCACCCGCGACGTCGATGAAACATCGCCAGCAGGGTCCGCTACGGCCTCTTCCTCGATCGCCGCCGCGATCTCGCGCATCGTCAGATCATTCTGGATCAGAGACAGCGACGTTACTTCGACCAATGTTGACGGTGCAGCCACGCCTCGGATTGTCGACCGGGTAACACCTTCTGCAAACAGCCGGACTACGAATTCATCTGCAAAACGTCCAAGCTGATCAACGCCCACCGGTCCACGGATCACCACATCCGTTACCCGGTCACGCCACTGGCCTCGCCGAACCTCTGGGTCCTCGGCACCGTCAGGCAGGTCGCCGGCGACCGCGTCTACCGCGATCTGGGTGTCATCCGCCGCACGAGCCATATCCCAGCCCGGTTCAAATTCCATCTCCACATAGGCGGTTCCTTCACGCGATGTCGCGTAGGTGTCGGTCACCCCCTCTACGGCCAAAAGGGCTGGTTCAAGGATCTGCACGATGCCCCGGTCCGCATCTTCAGCGCCCGCACCGTCCCAATTGGTGATGACTGTCAGATCATCGACCACCACATCGGGAAAAAACTGGGCGCGCATCTGCGGGAATGCCGCAAAGCCCGACGCCAACAGGATCACCAAAAGCAGATTGGCCGCCGTGCCGTGCCGGGTGAAATAGGATAGTATACCGCTTGCGCTACCCACCATTGCTTAGCCTCCCATGCGCCCTTCGATACGTTCCACCATCGCCGCTGGAACTTCCGGTTCGCGCAGTTGAGCCAACACGCGCTCTTTGGCCTCTGCAGGCATCCTCTGGTTGCCCTCAATGAACGCGATGAGCTTTGCGCGCCGCTCTTCTTCCAATTGAAGCATCTCAGGCGCCGCATTCATCTGCGCGATGGCCCCCTCTGGGGCGATTGGGTTCACACGGATACCGGCGCCCAACAATGGCGACCGTTCCGCCACCACCTGTTGCCCCGCAAGACCCCGCGCCCGGACGAGCACATCATCGCCCTGCCGCCGTACCAACTGGACAGTCTCTTCTTGCAGGCGGTTTTCGCCGCCAATGACCAAGACCTGCATCGCAGATGAGAGTGCCGTGGCAGGCAACCGCGCGACACCATCAACCGGTGGTTCGGCAATTGCGACACGCACGAAATCGCCTTGACGGAAACCCGGCGCGTTCTCCAGCGTTACAAACAACAGACGTCCCGTCTGTCCCTCCCCGACCGATGCACTCACACGGCTCAATGTCCCTTTGGCTACCAGTGGCGCCCCAAAGACATCTATCGATACGGTAACCTCTGCCGGACGCAGCGCGCCGGTATCATCGATAAGTCGGCCGTACTGCTCTGTAGACACTCGAACTGCAGCTTCCAAAGCGCTGTCGTCAACCAACGTCGCTACCTGCTCGTTGGTGCTGACACGGCCACCCTCGACGATGTTCACATCGCTGAGCGTCCCCGCAAAGGCAGCGGTCAACGTAGTATTTTCTAAATCTCGTTCAGCCTCGGAGAGGTTGATTTCAGCCCGCTCCACTCGGGATGTGGCGGTGTTCACGCGTTGCTCGGCCTGCTGAATCGCCTGCCGCCGTGACAAAACTGTCTGGCGCGCAGCGTTCGCAGACAATTCCGCCAGCTCAAGTCCGGCCTCTGTGCCGACGCCACGATCGACCAAATCTTGCTGACGCGCCGTGGCCCGCTCGCGTAGTACGACCGTGTCTTCGGCTGCCGCAAGGTCATCGAGGCTCAAAAGCAGCGCCCGATCTGCCTCACCAACCTCGGCCTGAGCTTCCGAAAGCTCGGTACGTGCAAGCGCCAGCGCCGTTTCGGCTTCTGCCATGTCTACCTGCATCAACACCTGGCCCGCCTCGACCCGGCCGCCATCGACGAAATCCTCGGTCAACGACATCACGGTGCCAGCCGAGGCTGACCGCAAGTCTAGAGACCGCCGTGATTGCACCTCGCCAAAGGCATCAAGCATAGGCGTGACGGTCTCAGGCTGGAAGGTCGCAACATTCACTGCGAACACCCGTTCGCGGGCCGGAAAATTTCGCCCGCCGTCTTCGGCCATGGCGCGCGCGGCGTCGCGTATCTGTCCGACGCCGAAGGCTAAAAGCCCCACCGTCACTGCGAGCAAGAAGAGTCCTGAGAGGCTGCGGAAAAGGAAACGCATTGCTGTCCGTCCGTGGTCTGACCGTTGTGGCTATCGCGAATATCGATAATTTAGTGCCGCGCTGCAGCTAGGCAAAAGATATACGCAATTAGTCGTTCTACGGATGACGAATTCACTTCCGTCGCAAATGTTCGTCCAGACGCGGAAAAATTTCGACAAAGTTGCAAGGCCGGTGCCGATAATCGAGCTGTTTCACTAGGATTTCGTCCCAAGCGTCCTTGCAGGCTCCCGTCGACCCGGGCAACGCAAAGAGATATGTGCCCCCCGCCACGCCGCCCGTTGCGCGTGATTGCACAGCCGATGTGCCAATTTTTTGCATCGATACGTGGGTAAATACGGTGCCGAAGGCGTCGATTTCCTTCTCATAGACGTCCCGATGCGCCTCTACGGTAACGTCCCGCCCGGTGAGGCCCGTGCCCCCGGTTGAAATCACGACATCCACCTCGGGGTCAGCGATCCACGCGCGCAAGCGGTCCGCAATGGCCGCCCGGTCGTCCTTTTCAATCGCCCGATCCGCCAATAGGTGCCCCGCCCCCCTGAGCCGCGCGGCGAGCGTATCTCCGGATCGGTCATCTTCCAGAGTTCGCGTATCCGAGACCGTCAAAACGGCAATGCGGACGGGCAGAAACTCGCGTGTTTCGTCAATTGTACTCACGATGCGATCCGTGCGTTGAGGGCCAGCAAGTCTTCCCACGCCTGTCGTTTCGCGTGCGGTTGCCGCAGCAGATAGGCAGGATGGAGCATCGGCAGCACGGGCAGATCCAGCGCCTCGTGCCACTGCCCGCGCAGCCGCGTAATGCCTTTCTTGGCCAAAAGCGCCTGACAGGAATGGTTCCCCATGGCGATCAGAACCTTGGGCGCGGCCAGCGCAATGTGGCGGCGCACGAAGGGCATCATCATCGCCACTTCATCGGGCTTCGGGTCCCGGTTCTGCGGCGGCCTCCACGGCAGAACATTCGTGATGTAGACATCCGTTGTACGGCTGCGGCCGATTGCGCCCAGCATCTTGTCGAGCAGCTGCCCGGCGCGACCCACGAAAGGTTTACCCTCGCGGTCTTCGTCGCGGCCCGGGGCCTCGCCCAAAATCATGATCGGCGCGCCAGCGATCCCGTCACTGAACACGAAATTCCGCGCCCCGCGCTTCAGCTCGCAGTGGTCAAAGGACGCCTGCGCCACGGCCAGCTCTTCCAAAGAACCAGCCCCCGCTGCCAAGGCCTCGGCCTCTGCCACCGGATTTGCCTCGGTCACCATGGCAGGTGCGGCAACCTCCGAAACTGGTGGAGATTTCTTCTCTGGCACGGCCTCAAGTTCATAGCGGTTCACCGGGGTCTCACCGATCGCCTCGGTAACCCCGCCTTCTACCTGCCAGGCGAGCTCTGCCGCCGCTTTGTGCCATTCCATTGCGTCCATGCCGGGCAAACTAGGCCGCCTTAGGGCGGAGGTAAATCACATCGCCTGCCGACTTCCCCTTGCCGCTTGCCGCCCGGCCCCCTAAACGGGTCCGAACACGGAAGGAACGATGCGCCATCTACTCGGAATAGAACCGCTCGAACCGGCTGAAATCACAGCCATCCTTGACCTTTCTGATCGCTACGTCGCGCTGAACCGCTCGCCTCAGAAACACTCCAATGCGCTCGCGGGCCTGACCCAGGTCAACATGTTCTTCGAGAACTCCACCCGCACGCAAGCGTCGTTCGAAGTAGCCGGTAAACGGCTGGGCGCTGACGTGATGTCCATGGCCATGCAGGCCTCGTCGATCAAAAAGGGCGAAACCCTCATCGACACGGCGCTGACGCTGAACGCCATGCATCCCGACCTCCTCGTTGTGCGCCATCCGCATTCCGGGGCCGTCGACCTTCTCGCGCAAAAAGTAAACTGCGCGGTGCTCAACGCCGGTGACGGTCGCCACGAACACCCGACGCAAGGGCTGCTCGACGCGCTCACCATCCGCCGCGCCAAGGGGCGGATCACCGGGCTCACCGTCGCGATCTGCGGTGATATCGCCCATTCGCGTGTGGCGCGATCGAACATCCTGCTGCTGAAAAAGATGGGCAACGAGGTCCGCCTCATCGGCCCACCGACGCTGATCCCGTCCGGCGCCGCTGATTGGGGCGTTGAGGTCCATGATGACATGGCCACTGGCCTCGCAGGCGCAGACGTTGTCATGATGCTCCGCCTCCAACGCGAGCGCATGGATGGCGGCTTCATCCCGTCCGAGCGCGAGTATTATCACCGTTACGGCCTCGACGCGGTGAAACTCGCCCACGCCGCAGATGACGCCATCGTCATGCATCCCGGCCCGATGAACCGGGGGGTCGAGATCGACGGCGAACTGGCCGACGACATCAACCGATCGGTGATTCAAGAACAGGTCGAAATGGGCGTCGCCGTCCGCATGGCCGCCATGGACTTGCTGATGCAGAGCCGCCGCGCCGAACGGGCGGAGGTTATGGCGTGACCACACTCAAAATCCCCGAAGGCGAACAAGGCCGCATCCGCGTGTTTGCGCTGTCGATGACCGCCAAAGAGGCCAAGGCGCTGGCCGCAAATGGCTCTACCGTGCCCGAGACAGATGGCGCGCGAAGCTATCAGGAGGATGCGCTCGGCACCGAGGGCATCGACCATGATTTCGTGCAAGTATTCCCGGTCAAGGATCTCGAGGGCGTGGGCCTCGCCGATTACTTGATCGACGGCCACGGCGCCGATCCTGCCGACGTCAAAAGCGACAAGACCAAACTGGGCGCGCTCGGCGGCTGGGTCATGGTGGTGCTATCCAAAGCTTTCCGCGGGCAACCGCGCGAGCTTGATATCGACCCGCGCCTGACGCTGATCGGCGTTTACGGGCAGGAAGGTGTCGACTGGTCGCCCGTTCCTGTAACCTCGGCGGCGGCCGAGCCCTACTCGGCGGACGCCAAACCCAAAAAGCCCATGTCAGACGCCCGTATCTCCGGCATGGTCGCCACGGCGGTGCTGCTCTTTCTCGCGGCATTCGTCACTATTTTCATTCTGCTGGCGGGTTAGGCCATGGATATTCTCTTTACCAACGCCCGTATCATCGACCCCGAAGCCGGAACCGAGAAAACAGGACACCTGCGGGTCTCGGACGGCAAGGTCGCGGAAGTTCTCTACGACAGCGCGCCGGATCAGGGCGCGGCCAAAGCCATCGACTGCGGTGGCATGTACCTCGCCCCTGGCCTCGT
>JBCDKE010000073.1:0-14743 GCA_038747015.1 Pseudomonadota bacterium | reverse complement strand
GCTATCCGTTCCGCTATCAGAACCTGAGTACCGACAATATCGACAGCTATCAGTGTAAGTCGGGGCAGAATGCCAAGGCGTTTATCAACAACGTCATCGATCCGGGCGTGATCGGGTTCGGCACTATCGACGATATCGACCAGTTGGCGGGCAAGCGTGGGGACCGGCAGTCCTCGGCCGGGCAGCTGGAGATCACGGCGGTCCTGATGGAGAGCTTTGCGGGCGCGAACACGGTGGTGCGGGGGAACTGCACCTTTGGGATGTTCTCGAACTATCCCGAGAATGTGGACGACGCTTTGCGCCAGCGTGCGGGCGCGCGGTTCCTTGTGGACGGGCCGCAGACGCGGGAGGACTATATCGACATCCTCGCCCTGCTCATGGGTAAGAACCATTCGATCCCGGTGGGCGACCACGATCTGATGAGCGCGCAGGAGATCAAGTCGGCGGTGGCGGCGTCTTTCGACAAGCACAACCGTCCTGCTGAGGCGGGGCTGCTGGAGGTATTCGACCGGGTGCATTCCGAGATCGGGGACCTCGACACGTTGACCAAAATGGGGACCTACCTGAAGGGTATTCAGGAGGCTGACGAACGCTTTACCGGACGCGCGATCAAGAACATCACCGATGCGGTGAAGGTGCGGGCGATGGACTTTGAATTGCCGGATGAATGGATGGAGAACCCGGATCTCTTCCTGCGGAAGGGATACGACGACAAGAAGGCGATGATTGCCGAGCTACGGGTGCCGATCACGACGGAAATGGTGATCCAGGAGATCAACCGCTACGCGGATTCAGAGTTCCGCTATGCCGACAAGTCGGACGAGGTGGCCATTGAGAACATGGTGCGCGACTTTGGCCGTCAGGAGGAGGCGAAGAACCGGTATTTGGGGGGGAAGGGGTGAAGATAAAGAGCATCCTTTCTCGTTGCTATCTGCGCTCGGCAGCCGTCCACGATGATTATTCAAGAGGCGGCAGGGTGGGCTTCAGCCCACCATCGCGCTTCAGTGGGCTGAAGCCCACCCTACGGGCGGAGGTTGGCCTTTGATCCTCGCCGCCACCTTCATCATTCCGGCAATCATTGCCATTGCCGCTGGGCTCCGGGGATACCGGGACCGGCCTCGGACGGCGGGGGAGTTTGCCTGGGGTGCGCTTTGGGCGCTGCTCTTTGGCACGGTTTTTGTCTTTGCCTGGCATGTGGCCTGGCTGGGCGCGGTGTCGGTGGCGGCGGGCGTTGGAACGGGGCTCGTGGGCGGCGTAGTTTTCAACACTGCCGTCAGCGCCGTGATCTGGTTTCCATGCCTGATGATTTCCTACACGTTCAACGCGCAAAGGGGGCTCCATGACGATCGGTGAGGCGTCGGCCTATTCCCTTGCACTGATCTTGCCCGGCATCGTGCTGGCTGCGGCGGCGTGGATCATTCCCACGTGGCTAGGGCATCGGTTGCCGGAGAGCATGCTGGCGCTGGGTGCGAACCTGGCGGTGTCGGCGTTCATCCTTTGGGTTTTCAGCGCCGTCGGTTTCGCGGTGAGCTATGCCATTCAGGGCGTGCCCACCGCGCAGTTGATCGAAGGCGCGGTGCATTTCGCGGGGCTGGGGCGGTTGGCGGCGCTGTTCTGGGGTCCGATCCTGCTGCTCGCGCTGGCGATGCAGCCGCAGCACTGGAGGCCGGAGCTATGACCGTGGCCAGCGCGCGAAAGAGAGGTCAGCGATGATCCTTTTGGCCGCCATGACATTGGCAGCGCTTGCGTTGGGGGCATTGCTTCCCGTGCGCTGGGGAGTTTTCGGATTTCTGGCCGGCGCGGCGTTGCTTTTTGCCGTTCAGGCGGGGATCAACGTGGCCAGCGGCTTTGAAGGGACATCAATTGAAGAGAGCCTGTTGCTCTTTGGCGGATCTTTTGCGTCCTACGCGGGCTTTAAGGTGCTGGTGACCTATCGGGCTTTTGTTCTGCCGATGCTTGCCCTCGCCAGCGTCGTCATTTTTCGCATGTCACGGAGCAAAGCGTGAAGAGATTGATCGAAAAGGGGCTGATGTTCGGGAACCTTGTGCCGGTGACCTCGCCGGCGCTTGTGGCGCGGTATAACCGGGCGTTGAAGCACCTGATCGGGAAGGAAACGGCGCTTGCGGATTTCCACATCGATATCTCGGGCTATTCACCGGAAATCGGGGCGGAGCTGGGTGACAGGCAGTATCTAAACCATGCGGGAGTGAACCGGCAGTTTATCCTGCTGACGCTGGACCAGCGCCGCGCGCCGCTGCTGGAGGCGAACTTTTCAACCTCAAGAGACATTATTCGACGCTTTATCGACGCAAATGAGGCGGAGCTGTTCGCGCTGACCGCGCAGGATGCGGTGACGGGCGAGCTGGTGAATTCGGTCTATGACGTGAGCGAGCCGGTGCGGCTCTTTGATATTCGCCGGGTTCAGGTGGAGGCGGACACCACTGAGGAGACGGTGGCGAAGGCTGCCGAGCTGGGCGAGCTGATTGACCGCTTCAAGACCGAGGAGGACGCCTGGTACGACGATCTCTTGATCGCCGACATGATCGGGCTGGCCAAGGATACTGGCGACGTGGTGCGCAACCCGGTGCAGCTCGATAAAATGGAGTTCGGGCAGAAGGATTTCTGGACCGCGCATTTTGGGGGCGTTTACGTTTTTCGCGGGGTGCCGCATCCGGCGGTGATTGTGCCGGATGACATGCCGGGCGACGCCGATGATCTGCCGGTAGAGGCGATCGAGTTGGACGATGCCAGCGAGGTGGCGGCGTGGCTCCACAAGAACGAGCTGGTGGAGCCCATTGTGAAAAGCCGAGGCATCAATTCGGCGGCGATCATTCGCCAGAAGATGGATTTCCTGTTGGTGAGTTTCGCGGCGGATCAGGGTGAAGACGTCGCCAGCGTCGATCGTCGCGAGCTGCGCGCGCTGGCGCGGCGCTATGCGCGGGAGCTGCCGGAGGCCTATCACGGGCTCGATGCGCTATACCGTTGGGCCACGGAGGGCGGGCGTTGGCCGCAGATCACCAGCGAGCATCCGGCGTATTTCTATGCGCTCAGGGCCGCCAATGTGAAGCAGCGGGATCTGGTGAACCGGTTGCTCAGTCAGCTTGCGCCGCTCGACGTGCGGCAGCTTTTCATCTGTCACAAGGAGCTGTTTTATAAACGTTACGAGACGTGGCCGGACAGCAAGCGCGCCTTTGTGGCTGAATTTCTGGCGCGGGAGTATCAGGTGGACAAGGAAGGCGCGCGGGAGGCGCTGTTCGGGCATGAGCCCGCTATGGAGGCCCCGGAGCCTGAGCCGCCCGAATCCGAAGATATCGTGGCGCGCGTGGGTCCCTGGGGGGCCGTAAGGAGGAACCGATGATCGTGATCTTTCGACTATTCATCATCGTGATGGTGATTTCGACGGCGCTCTATATCTCGCTGTCGATCTACAGCCGGGGCGTGCGTCGGCAGAAGCTGGAGCGCCAGTGGCGCGCAGAGCTGCGCGTGGGCGACCGCGACGCATGGATGCGCGAGGAAATGGAAAAGTATGACCAGTCGCTGAGGCGGCGGCTGATCGTTTTGGTTTACGTGTTGCCGCTGGCCTTTTTGGGTTTCATAGGCATCATGCTTTACGTTCAGAACTTCATGTGAGGGGCCGCTGATGGCGTATGTGCGTTGGACAATCCGCATTCTCTTTTTTGCCTTTGTGGTGGCGTTTCTACACTACACGTTGCCGCAGCGGGATCTCGTGCGCGTGGCGGATACCGAGATCATCAGGAAGGACTATTCCGGGTGGACGCGGATCTTTTATGCCCAGCCGGATACCGGCGATCTGGAGCAGCCCACGCGGGATCTGCGCCTGATCAACACGGTGCGCGGTAATGGCCGGGTGAGCGTCTATCGCAACGAGGACACGGGGTTTGGCTGGCCGCCGTATTTCAAGCTCGACAGTGCGAATTTGCAGGCCGAAGCGGCGGATGCCGTGTCCACCCGTGAGGCGCCCGAGTGGTACATGATCCGGCATTACGGGTGGCGGTCGCCTTTCCTGTCGATCTACCCGAACGGCATCACCATCAAGCCGGCGGCGGGGCCGAAATGGTCGGACCACCCGTGGTACGTGCAGGTGCCGTGGTTCAATCTGGCGGTGATCCTGTTTTTGATCGCGGTTTACTGGGCGATTGCGGTGCGGGTGAAGCGGTTCCGGGAGAACCGGATCGATCCGCTCTTTGCCGATGATGATGAGGTGTAGGGCGCCGATGCCGGGCTGAAGCCCGGCCTACGGGTGTTGGGTGTGTGGGGCGGAAACAAGGCGTAGCCGCCGCCCCATCGACGGGCCGCCCCCACGGCACGTCGATACTTCGAAGCCTGCGCCCCGTTCATTTAGCGCGGCCAAAGTTGCAGCCATAAAGTGCCCTGATCGACGCACCGCGGCCCGTCGATGGGGCTACATCAAGCCGCTTTCAGGCCTGTCTCCAAATTCGCCAGCACCTGTGCGATCTCGTCTTCGGTGATGATCAGCGCGGGCGACATCATGATGTTGTGACCCGAGACGCGCACCATGGTTCCGGCCTCGTAGGTGGCGGTGCCGATGCGTTTCATCGTGGCGTTGTCCATGGGCGTTTTGGCCGCGCGGTCGCTGACGATCTCGACGGCGGTCATGAGGCCGTGGCCCCCGCGCACGTCGCCGACGATGTCGTATTTGGCGAGGAGTTCCTGTACGCCAGCAAAAATCTGGTCGCCGCGTGCGGCGGCGTTTTCGGTCAGGTTCAGGCGCTTTGTCTCTTCGAGGCAGGCCACGACCGCTGCCGCGCCCACCGGGTGCGCGGAGTACGTGTAGCCGTGATAGATACCGCCTTCGCCGCTTTGATCGGTCTCGAACGGTTCGGCGACTTTTGCGCTGACAAGGCAGGCGCCCACGGGGAAATAGGCGGATGTGATGCCCTTGGCGGTGCACATCATGTCGGGCTGGACGCCCCAGTGGCGCGACCCTGACCAGTGGCCGGTGCGGCCAAAGCCGGTGATGACCTCATCTGCAATCAGGAGGATGCCGTGGCGGTCGCAGATGTCGCGCATCAGCCCCATGAAGGAGGCATCCGGCACGATCACACCGCCAGCGCCCTGGATCGGTTCCATGATGAAGGCGGCGATGGTGGACGCCCCCTGAAAGGCAATCTCGTCCTCCATGGCGGCGGCCACTTTCTGGGCGAGCTTTGCCGGATCGGTCTCGTCGAAGGGATTGCGGTAGATATAGGGCGAGGGCAGGTGGTAGCAGCCAGCCAGAAGCGGCTCGTAGGCCGTGCGGAAGCGGTTGTTGCCGTTGACGGACGCGCCGCCGAAATGGGTGCCGTGGTACCCCTTTTTGAGGCTCAGATACTTGGTGCGCGTGGGTTCGCCGCGCAGGCGGTGGTATTGCCGCGCGAGCCTGAGCGCGGTTTCGACGCTGTCTGAGCCGCCGGAGGTGAAGAAGGCGCGCACCATGCCTTCGTCGGCGAAGAAGTCGGTGACCGCGTGGGCGGCCTCGATGGCCGGCGGGTTCGTGGTGCCCCCAAAGGCCGAATAGTAGGGCAATTTCGCCAGCTGATCGGCGATGGCGCCTTTTACCCTTTCATTCGAGTAGCCGAGATTGGCGCACCAGAGCCCGCCCACGGCGTCAACAACGGTGTGGCCATCGATATCGGTGATGGTGGCGCCGTCGGCGCTCTCAATAATAGTGGGCGCATTGGCCTGCATGTCGCCGGGATGCGCCATGGGATGCCAGAGCTGTTGGGCGTTCATGGATTTGGTGAAGGCGTCGTCTCTCATGGTGCGGACCTTTCAAGCGGGGGCTGCGCCGGGAGCCTCCGGCGGAAGTATTTACAAAACAAAGAAGCGCGGTTTTGGCGCGGGATCAACCTGTTCAGGTGATCGTGTAGGGTGTGTCGAACCAGTGTTCCTGCAGGTTGGGCGTGTCTCCGATCCGGTCGATGACGGCGAAGAGGCCGGGCGCGTGGAGCGGCGCGAGGACGCCGTGCCATGTGCCCCGGTGGTAGTTTACGGCCTGTCCCGGTTGGGTCAGGAATGCTTGAGGCGCGCCCGGGATGCCGTCTGCGTCGGGGGCCACGATTACCAGGAAGGCATGTTCGGACATGGGAACGAAGGCCTGCGAGCCCTCGGGGTGCCGTTCCATCATGTCGAGCGTGTAGGGCAGGGTGCGGGGCTCAGCCTTGAAGAGGCTGATACCGGCGCGGCCACCGGCAACCTCTGGCCCGAAATCGAGCTGGGCGCGGTCGTGGTGGCGTTCGCAGAGGCCCTGATTGATCAGCTTGTCATAGGCCCCCTCGGCGTCGAGCACATCGCCGAAGGGGGCGAAGGCCTTGGCTGTCAGGGGCTGGCTTTGGATCACGGGAGCACCAGGTCGGGGTGGCGGTTCACGTCCTTGTAGAGCAGGTACCGGAACGGGCGGTCGCCTGCGGCGTAGCAGGCCTGGGGGCAGAAGGCGCGGAGCCAGAGGAAATCGCCTTCTTCGACCTCGACCCAGTCTTCGTTGAGGTAATACACGCCGCGTCCCTGGAGGATGTAGATGCCGTGTTCCATGACGTGGGTTTCGGCGAAGGGTATGATCCCGCCCGGTTCAAAGGTGACGATGTTGACGTGCATGTCGTGGGCCATGTCGCCGGGATCCACAAAGCGCGTCGTGGTCCAGATATTGCCGTGGCCGTGCATGTCGGTGGGCACAACGTCGTCATCATGGGTCACGAAGCTCACGGGCGGGGCGATCCCCGGCGCTGGGACATAGCGTTTGCGGACCCAGATGAAATTGGTTTTCTCGTCGTGACGGTTCATGACACGCCAGTCTTCGCCCGGGGCGATATAGGCGTATCCGCCGGGCCTCAGGCGGTAGCTCTGATCGTTGATCTGGAGTTCCAGATCGCCGCGCAGCACGAAGAGCACGGCCTCGGCCCCGGGGTCGGGTTCTGGGCGATCAGACAGGCCACCAGGGATCAGTTCGACGACGTATTCCGCGAAGGTTTCGGCAAAGCCGGTCAGCGGCCGCGCGAGGACCCAGGCGCGGGCACCTGTCCAGCCGGGGAGAAACGAGGCCACGATGTCCGACATTACGCCGCGCGGGATTACCGCGTAGGCATTGGTGAACACGCTGCGGTCATGGGCGCGGGTTTTAGGGTTGGGCAGGCCGCCTCGGGGGGCGTGGTAGGTTCGTTGGCTCATAGGAGGCTTTCCAGGCGCAGTTCGGCGATGCGTTCCACCTGACGGCAGGCCTCATCGAATTCGGTGGAGGTGTCGTGGGCGAGGCGGCGTTCGAAGGCGCGCAGGATGCCCGCCTTGGAGTGATCGCGCACCGCGATGATGAAGGGGAAGCCGTGTTTGGCTGTGTAGTCGTCGTTGAGCCGCGTAAAGGCGGCGCGTTCGTCATCGGTGAGCGCGTCGAGCCCTGCCGAGGCCTGTTCCGAGGTGCTGTCGGCGGTCAGGCGTTTGGCGGCGGCGAGTTTGCCGGCGAGGTCGGGGTGGGCGCGGAGAACCGCGAGGCGTTCGGCCTCGGACCCGCTGCGGAAGGCGCGGGTCATGGCGGAATGTAGCCCGGAGGCGCTATCGTGGGCGGGGCCGAGTTCAGACCCGTGGGCGCGTTCGGCGACCCATGGGGAATGTTCGAAGATGCCGCCATAGGCGTCGAGGAATGCCTTGAGGTCCATTGCGCTGGGGCGCGTGCGGGGTGCAGGCGGATGGGTGGCCGCCCAGTGTTGGGCGATCTCAAGCCGGGTCGGAAACCAGACGCCCTCGTGCCCGGCGGCGTAGTCGATGAAGCGTTTGAGCGCCATGACGCGGCCCGGGCGGCCCACGAGACGGCAGTGAAGGCCGATGGACATCATCTTGGGCTGGCCCGCGAGGCCCTCGGCATAAAGGCAGTCAAAGCTGTCCCGCAGGTAGGCTTCGAACTGGTCGCCCGCGTTGAACCCCTGGGGCGTGGCGAAACGCATGTCGTTGGCGTCGAGCGTGTAGGGCACCACCAGCTGGTTCTTGTCGCCGTGGCGCGCCCAGTAGGGCAGATCGTCTGCGTAGCTGTCGGCGGAGTAGGAAAATCCGCCTTCCTCGGCCACGAGGCGTTCGGTCTGGGTGGAGCAGCGTCCGGTGTACCAGCCCTCAGGGCGCGAGCCGGTGACGGCGGTATGGAGCGCGATGGCCTCGTCCATATGGGCGCGCTCTTCAGCCTCGGAGAAGTCCTTGTATTCGATCCATTTCAGCCCGTGGCTGGCCATTTCCCAGCCCGCAGCGTGCATCGCCTTCACCTGATCGGGGGAGCGCGCCAGGGCGGTGGCGACGCCGTAGACCGTGGGGCGGATGCGGGCCTCGGAAAACAGGCGGTGGAGCCGCCAGAACCCGGCGCGGGCGCCGTATTCGTAGATCGATTCCATGTTCCAGTGGCGTTGGCCGGGCCAGGCAGCGGCGCCGACAATCTCGCTGAGGAAGGCCTCGGAGGCCGCGTCGCCGTGGAGGATGTTGTTTTCGCCGCCTTCCTCGTAGTTCACCACGAACTGCACGGCGATGCGTGCGCCGCCGGGCCAGGCGGGATCGGGGGGCGTTTGCCCGTATCCGGCCATGTCGCGGGGATAGCGGGGCGGCTCTTGTGCCATCTCGGCTCCTGTGGTGAGGTCTGGGGAAACAGACCAAATCCCGCAGGAAAAGGAAAGACCGTGGCTGAAGGCTATTTGACGACCCATGTGCTGGACACCGCGCGGGGCTGCCCGGCGGCGGGCATCAAGATCGAGCTCTTTCGCGTGTCGGGGATGAGCCACAAGAAAATCGCCGAGGCGGTGACCAATGCCGATGGTCGGACGGACACACCGATTTTGCCCGCTGAGAAGTTCAAGACCGGGACTTATGAGCTGATATTCTTTGCCGGTGATTACCTGCGCGCGGCGGGGCTGGCCGAGGGGGAGACGCTGTTCCTCGATCAGGTGCCTATCCGGTTTGGGATGTCCGAGGACGATCACTACCACGTGCCGCTGCTCTTGAGCCCGTATGGGATGAGCACCTATCGCGGCAGTTAGCGACAGCGATGGATCAGATTGAGCAATGCCGCCTGATGGCGCGCTATAACGCCTGGCAGAATGGGTCACTGGTCGCTGCCGCTGGCACGCTGAGCGATGCGGCGCGCTGGTTGGATCGCGGGGCGTTCTTTGGGTCAATCGCGCGGACGTTCAATCACCTCTACTGGGATGACGCGCTGTGGCTGGCGCGGTTTCAGGGCGACGAGAGGCCTGAGGATCACGTGCCGGTGTCGCTGGATCACCCGGCGGAGTGGCCTGAGTTCAAGGCGCTGCGTTTTGCGCGGGATGCGGAAATCACAGCGTGGGCAGCGGGGCTGAGCGATGCGGATTTGCAGGGGGATCTGCATTTCTATCCAGGCGGCGGCGCGATGCGGGTGTCAAAGCCCCGAGCGCTTTGCGCGATGCATCTTTTTAATCATCAGACCCACCATCGTGGTCAAATCCACGCCATGTTGACGGCGGCGGGTGCCGAACCTGAGCCCACGGACCTGCCGATGTTGACCTAAGGGTGCGGCTGGGCGGCATCTTGCAACTGGCCTAAACTCGCGCATTCTGGGCAGAGCCTAAAGGAGAGCCATGCTAGATCTCGCCATCCTCATGAGCTGGGTGGAATTTGCCGTCCGCTGGCTCCACGTCATCACTGCGATGGCGTGGATAGGGTCGTCGTTTTACTTCATCGCGCTGGATCTGGGTCTGAACCGCGATATCGACGGGCCCGCCGATGGCGAGGAATGGCAGGTCCACGGGGGCGGGTTCTACCATGTTCAGAAATACCTCGTAGCCCCGGAAGAGATGCCCGCCCATCTGACATGGTTCAAATGGGAGAGCTATACGACCTGGCTGAGCGGCTTTGCGATGCTGATCCTGGTCTACTATCTGGGGGCTGAGTTTTACCTGATCGATCCCAGCGTGATGGAGCTTTTGGCCTGGCAGGCGGTGCTTTTATCCGCGGGCTCGCTGGCCTTTGGCTGGTTCATCTATGACCGGCTCTGCAAGTCCGTTTTGGGCGATTACCCGCAGATGATGATGTTGGCGCTCTTTGCCGTGATCGTAGGGATGGCGCTGTTTTACACCTCTGTTTTCTCGGGGCGGGCGGCGCTGCTGCATCTCGGCGCGTTCACGGCGACGATCATGTCGGGCAACGTTTTCTTCATCATCATGCCGAACCAGCGGGTGGTGGTCGCGGACCTGATCGCTGGGCGCACGCCGGACCCGAAATACGGCAAGATCGCCAAGCTCCGGTCGACGCATAACAACTATCTGACGCTGCCGGTCATCTTCCTGATGCTGAGCAATCACTATCCGCTGAGCTTTGGCACGGAATATGCCTGGGCCGGGGCCTGCCTGGTGTTCCTGATGGGCGTGACGATCCGGCACTATTTCAACACCCGTCACGCGCGGGCGGGGGGATCCGCATTGGACCTGGGCGGTTACGGCGATCATTTTCCTGTGCATCGTTTGGATTTCTACCGCTGGTCGTGACGCCGAGGCGCGGGAGATGACGGCCGCCGAGCTGCGCTATGTCGAGCACCCGGCCTTTGCGGAGGTGGAGCGGATCATGACCACGCGCTGTTCCATGTGCCACGCGGCAGAGCCGGTCTGGGCCGGGATCTACTGGGCGCCGAAAGCGGTTGAGCTGGATGACACGGTTGGCATCGTGCGCAATGCGCGCGCGGTTTATCTGCAATCCGGCGTGAGCCACGCCATGCCGCCCGCGAATACCTCGCGGATGGAAGAGGACGAGCGGGCGCTGATTATCGCGTGGTTCAGGGATGTGAACGCTCTCGGCTCCGGGGGCTAGCGCGAGCGGCGTGCCGCGGTGCGTCGATCCAATGGTATTTCAGGGCAGTTTATGGCTGCCGCATTGGCTCCTTTTCCTTTCCGATGCGCGAGGCTCGACATATCGACGCGCCGGGGGGCGGCCCGTCGATCGCGCGGCGGCTACGCCTTGATTCCGCGCTGTGGCGCTCCTGGCCGACACTCAGCGGCCCGCCGATGGGGCTGTCTCAGGACGTGAAAGACCATCGCGTCAGCTGGTGGAAGCGTTCGCCGGGGCCGAACTCCACGCGGGGGAAGGACGCATGCGACGTGGCTCCGGGCCAGCGCTGGGCCTCGAGTGCCACGCCGGAATAGTGGCCGTATTCGCGGCCGTGGTGGCTGGCAAATCCCGCGCCATCGATTGTCCCGCAATCGTAGACCTGAAGGCCCGGCGCGGTCGTCTCCATGGTCATTTCGACGCCTGAGGTGCCGCGCAGGCGGGCCACGTCATGAAGTGCGCGGTCGCCTTCGCAGAAGCAGTAATTCAGATCAAAGAACTGGTCGGCATTGCCGGTGAGCGAGAGGCCCGCGCGGGCGTCGTAGGCGCCGCCTTCGACGGGGAGCATGCGGCCGGTGGGCATCAGATCCTCATCGGGTTCCAGATACCGACCCGCGGGGATCGTCAGCGTGTGGCCTGCAAATCCCGGTGTCGGATCAAGGGCCCAATAGGAGTGGTTGGCCAGCGAGATCAGCGTCGGCGCATCGGTTTCGGCGGCGACCTCTAGCGACAGCGTAGACCCAGAGACGCGGTAAATCGCGCGGAACCAGCGGTTCCCGGGGAAGCCGCCCAGACCATCTGGCAGGCGCAGGGTGAGCGTCACGGAGGTGGCGCTTTGCGCCTCGATCTCCCAGACCTGGCAATGGGTGCCATCCGCGCCGGAGTGGAGCGTGTGCTGGCCCTGGAAGTTCTTTTCAAACTGGTATTCGCGCCCGTCGATCGTGGCCTTCGCATCGCGGATGCGGTTCACATAGGGGCCCATGAGCGAGCCGAAGCTCCCCAGCGGACCTTCATAGGCCGCGATGTCCGGGGATCCCAGTGTGAGCGGGTAATCCACACCCTTGAGACGCACGTCATTGAGAACGGCACCAAAGGTCAAAACGCGTACGGAAAGCTGGTCAGTGGCGATGTCGATCGCCTGAACCTCGTGCCCGTTTGCGGTGGTGCCGAATACGCTCATAGAGCCTCCCATAGCACGTCTGCGCCGGGGATGGAGCGGTTCTCATATCTGACGGGATCGGCGTTGTAGTTGATCCAGAAGCGGTGGGTGTCGGTGTCGCGGATGCGGAGGCCTTCGGGCAATTCCATCGCGTTCAACCCAGCCTTGGCGGCCATATCGCGCGCGATCCGGGAAAGCGCCTCTGGCTCGGGCCAGCCTGCGAGGTAGTGCATCTTGCCTGCGGCGACCATGGCGGGGAGGCCGTTGGCGGTGGCCTCAATGACCTCAGCACAGCCTTCGAGATGTTCGAACCACTTCCAGATCGCGCCACCATTTTGCAGGGCGATCGGGTGCGCGGGCGGCAGGCTTTCCATATGGGTGACCTGTGTGTCGAGGCCGGGCACGTTGGGGCCCAAGGGCACGGCGACCGAAAACTCGTCGGTTTTCAGCCCGGCACGGGGGCCGAGCACGACCTGCGCGTCGGCGTTTTGCAGCGCGGTCATCAGGGTGTCGCCGACGCTGAGGAGGCCGGGGGCAAAGATCAGATCGTAGGCGCTGTAGTCGGCGCGATCGGCGGGCAGGATGTCGATGTTGAGACCGGCGCTGCGCAGGGCACGGTAGGTTTCATAGACCAGATGGAAGTAGTCAAAGTCGCGGCCTTGAGGTTGGCTTTCCCACGCGTAGGCGCTGTCGAAATCGAAGATCAGCGCGGTTTTGGAGCGGGCGGTTCCTGCATCGGGCATGGCGGCGAGCTCTGTGGCGACCTGCGCGGCCTCGGCGAGGCCCGGGGCGGCGCCGTTATCGGGGCGTTTGAGGCCCGCGTGCTGTTGTTCCTGCGCGAAGGGCGCCTGACGCCAACGGAAATAGAGCACGGCCTCGGCCCCGTGGGCGAAAGCCTCCCACGCCCAGAGGCGCGCCATGCCGAGGAGCGGGGCGGGGTTCCAGGGGGCCCAGTTCACCGGGCCGGGCTGTTGTTCCATTACCCACCAGCGGCCGTCCTTGATGTCCGCCTCGGCGCGCACCGCGCCGCAGGTGCGGTAGAGGTCGTGGTGGAAGCCCTGGAAGTCCGGATCGCCTTGACGCACGTAGCGGGCCTTGAATTCCGCAGAGCCGTCGTTGCGGTCCATGAGGAAGCCCATGGGGTAGCTGTCCCAGCTCGCCACATCGAGGTCGCGGGAAACGTCGTAGTGATCGAAGCTGGTGATGCGCCCCATGTAGTTGTGGATGATCGGCGCATCCGAATGCGCGCGGATCGCGTCGGTCTGCGCGCGGTTGAAGCGCACAACCTGGTCAGAGCTGAACCGGCGGAAAGCCAGCATGTGGGCCGGGTTCGGATCGGTCACTGTCAGATTGGGCAAGCCGATTTCCGAAAAATCATTGTATTCCATGGACCAGAATACGTTGCCCCACGCGCGGTTGAGCGCGTCAGGTGACTGGTAGCGCTGGGCGCACCAATCCTGAAACGCCTTCTTCGCGGCGGGCGAGTAGCTGAGCGCTGTGTCGTGGCAGTCGTATTCGTTGTCCGTCTGCCAGGCCTTCACGTGGGGGTTTGACCCGTAGCGTTCAGCCACGAGCGACGCGATGCGGAGGCTTTCTTCGCGGTAGCCGTCATGGGAGAAACAGTAGTGACGGCGGGAGCCGAAGCCCCGTTCGCGCCCTTCGGCGTCCCAAGCCAACATGTCGGGGTGTTTGTCGAGCATCCAGCGCGGCGGCGTGGCGGTGGGCGTGCCCATGACGACCTTGAGGCCGGCGCTGCCCAGAACCTCGACCGCGTCATCGAGCCAGCCCCAGTCTAAGCGGTCCGGTTCGGGTTCGATGCGCGACCAGGCGAATTCCCCGATGCGGACCCAGGTGAGGCCGCTGGCGACCATTTCGGCCGCGTCGGCCTCCCACATCTCGCGGGGCCAATGTTCGGGGTAGTAGCAAGTACCGATGGCGCGTTTCACAGGATCACCTGGTATTCTGGCAGACCTTTGCCTGCGCCCGGGACAGCGTAGGTGCGGCCTTCGTCCGGGCCGTCGAGCCCGTCTGCGGCGGTTGTGACGTAGAGCGTCGTGAAGTCCGCGCCGCCGAATGCGGGGCAGGAGGCTTGTTGGCCGGGAACCGGCACGGCGCGCAGGAATTCGCCTGTGGGCGCGTATACCGCCACGCGGGAAGAGCCCCATTGCGCGTTCCAGATATTGCCCGCGGCATCGACAACCGCGCCGTCTGCACCGAGGCCCTCGTCAGTGAGGTCGATGAGCACCTCGGCGGGGCCTTCGGGCCAGCCTTGGTCGGCCTCCAGCGGCTGGCGCATGATCTGGCGTTTCATCGTATCGCACCAGTAGGCGGCGGAGCGGTCCGGGGCAAAGCAGATCGCGTTGGTGATGGTGATGTCGCCATAAAGCTTGGTCACCTCGCCCCGGTAGTAGCGGTAGATCGCACCCGCGCCGTCCTCGGCGTTCAGTCCCATGGTGCCGATCCAGAAGCCGCCCCAAGGGTCGGCGCGGCCGTCATTGGAGCGTGTTACCGGGTTATCGGCCTCGAGAGGAAGCAGTTCCTCGGACCAGCCGGTGGCGATGTCAAATCGCGACAGGGCGGTGGCGGAGGCCATGAGAAGCGTGTCGCGGTCCACCCAGCCTGCGGCTGATACATTGGTGTCGAAGTCCCAGACTTGGGATTTAGAGCGGAGCTGTTTGCCGATGATATCGAACCAGAAAAGCTCTGCCCGTTCGGGGTGCCATAGAGGCCCCTCGCCAAGGGCGC
>JBCDKE010000072.1:0-14755 GCA_038747015.1 Pseudomonadota bacterium | reverse complement strand
GGCAAGAAGAAACACGGGCGCTACAGGTGTGTCCGTTGCCACGGTGTCCTCACGCACAGGGTACATTACCTTCGCAAACACTCCAGTACCGTATTCGGCTGGTGATCGCGTGAATTTCCGGACCATAACAGGTTCAAGCGCCTCCAACTCAGGCGTTGTCGCGGCCTGGTTCCGGCGTCAAATCGTCTGATCATTTTTGGCCGGGCGTATGCCAATGCGGCCGGCCTATCTCTCTAAAACACTCCGGTGTGTACTTTTGCATACATTTGTTAGCGCAAACAGAAATGTTTTCGCTAACATATTGTAATTGCTTCTAGTTTATACTTCCTTGCTTCACCTTTCGCCGCTATGCCGCCCGTGTGGTTATCGAGAGAAAGAGTGAGCAATGACGGTCACGGTAGGCATAAACGGTTTCGGGCGCATTGGGCGCTGCACATTGGCTCATATTGCTGAGAGCGCACGCAACGACGTGCAGGTGGTCAAGATCAATGCCACTGGCCCTATCGAAACCAACGCCCACCTTCTGCGCTATGACAGTGTCCACGGCCGCTTCCCCGGCGACGTCCGGGTAGAAGGCGACACGATGGACCTGGGTCGCGGCCCGATGCAGGTGTTTTCCACCTACGAGCCCAAGGAACTGGACTGGGAAGGCTGCGACGTCGTCCTCGAGTGCACAGGCAAGTTCAACGACGGCACAAAATCCTCTGTCCACCTCGAACGCGGTGCCAAGAAGGTGCTGATTTCCGCCCCCGCCCAAAATGTCGATCGCACTGTGGTCTACGGTGTGAATCATCGCGATCTGCTTGCGAACGAACGGATGATCTCTAACGGTTCGTGCACTACCAACTGCCTGGCCCCTCTCGCCAAGGTCTTGCATGAGGCCATCGGCATCGAACGCGGGATCATGACGACAATCCATAGCTACACAGGCGACCAGCCCACGCTGGACCGTCGGCACAGCGATCTCTACCGCGCCCGAGCAGCTGCGATGGCGATGATACCCACATCTACCGGCGCAGCCAAAGCGCTCAAAGAAGTGCTGCCTGAATTGGAAGGCCGTCTGGACGGAACAGCGCTACGTGTCCCTACTCCGAATGTCAGTGCAGTCGATCTAACTTTCGAAGCTGGCAAAGACGTCACCGTCGAAGACGTAAACGCAATTGTGGCCGAGGCCGCCAATGGTCACATGGGTGCGGTCCTGTCTTATGACGCTGAACCCAAGGTCTCTATCGACTTCAACCACACACCTCATTCGTCAATTTTCGCTCCCGATCAGACAAAGGTTGTCGGCGGTCGCACGGTCCGTGTACTCGCGTGGTATGACAACGAATGGGGTTTCTCCTGCCGCATGGCGGATGTGGCATCTGCCATGGGCCGTCTCCTGCACTAAGGCAAGCGCACGGTGACAAATCGGCTCGCCCTCATTCTCGCGATAATTATTGTCGTTTGTATCGTAATCGATCAGGCCATCTGGTCCGGCGAGGTGCTCGTCTTTTTGGGCAAAAAATTCATGGAACTCATCGAATGGGTGGCCTTCTGGCGATAGCCCGATGCTCTTCACATCGGTGCTATGCGCGGTTGACCTCCGGTCATTAGGCTGAGATAGCGATACCGTTAGCGCAAACACGCGCGCAAATCGCATACCATCGGAGGGCACCATGGCCGTCAAAGTCGCAATCAACGGATTTGGACGTATCGGGCGCAATGTATTGCGCGCCATTATTGAGTCGGGCCGTACCGATATCGAGGTCGTGGCAATCAAGGATCTGGGTCCAGTGGAAACCAACGCCCATCTTCTGCGTTTTGACAGTGTTCACGGGCGCTTCCCGGCCACCGTGACGACGACCGAGTCCACTATCGACGTGGGGCGCGGCCCGATGGAGGTCACCGCGATCCGCAACCCGGCCGATCTACCCTGGGCGCATGTGGACATCGTCCTCGAGTGCACCGGGATCTTCACCTCGAAAGAGGCCTGCCAACCGCACCTGGAAAACGGGTCTTCCCGGGTATTGATCTCGGCCCCCGGCAAAAACGCCGACAAAACCATCGTTTTCGGCGTAAATGACAGTTCACTCACGACTGACGACATCGTTGTGTCGAACGCGTCGTGCACAACGAACTGCCTGGCGCCAGTCGCCAAGGTGCTCAACGATGAAATCGGCATCGTGAAGGGCTTCATGACGACGGTGCACTCCTACACCGGTGACCAACCTACGCTCGATACGATGCACAAGGATCTCTATCGCGCCCGCGCGGCGGCCATGTCCATGATCCCCACCTCCACCGGCGCGGCCAAGGCTGTTGGCCTCGTAATGCCGGAACTGGCGGGCAAGCTCGACGGCGTCGCAATCCGGGTCCCTACCCCGAATGTTTCGGTCGTGGATCTGACCTTCGAGGCCGCGCGCGACACCAGCGTCGAAGAAATCAACGCCGCCATGAGCAAAGCCGCCGCAGAAGGCCCTCTCAAAGGCATCCTCGGCGTCACTGACGACAAACTCGTGTCCATGGACTTCAACCACGACCCGCATTCGTCCATCTTTGCCACGGACCAGACAAAGGTCATGGAAGGCACCATGTGCCGCGTGCTGAGCTGGTACGACAACGAGTGGGGTTTCTCGAACCGCATGGGCGATACCGCCGTTGCCATGGGCAAGCTGCTTTAATCACTCCGACGATATTGATGATGCGAGCCGGGTTTCTGCCCGGCTCGTTTCGTTTTGAGGCTCGTCTTTTTTCGCTGAAGTTTGTCCGAAGTGGCACAGCATTTGAGACGCTACGTCCTGCAAATTTCGGTGCATTCTCCGCCCCAATATGGAGCATACCAATCATACAAATGCTCAATATTTCAACAGGTTAAAAACCACCTCTAAGCCTTGCAATTTTTGCAACTCCGGTCTTCCAAAATGGCTCTAGCGCTGCGCTGCAGCAATTTTATGTTTGCGATAACACAAACACCCAAACAGGAGACAAACAGATGTCTTTCTTCTCTGAAATCAAATCCCGCATCGAAAAACGCAGGGCCTACAGCCGCACTGTTAGCGAACTGCGTGCAATGTCCCTCGACGTGGCGCTCGACCTGGACCTTTACCAGGGCGACGCAGAACAGATCGCCGCACGCGCTGTCTACGGCCGCTAACGCAGCCGCGCCTTGAGAGCCGCCTCAACCGGGGGAGTGACGAATTTCGACACATCCCCGCCGAGGCGCGCGATCTCCTTGACGAGCTTCGAGGCAATCGCCTGATGTTCGGCCTCGGCCATCAGGAACACAGTCTCTACGCTGTCATCGAGCTGTCGGTTCATCCCGACCATCTGAAATTCGTACTCAAAATCCGCCACGGCGCGGAGACCGCGTACGATGATCTGCGCCCCTACATCGCGGGCGCAATCGATGAGCAGGTTCTCAAACGGATGGGCGACGAACTCGCATCCCGTCTGTTCGGTGAGCGTCGCAAACTCGGCTTCGACCATGGCGACACGTTCCTCGAGGCTGAACATAGGGCCTTTATCGCGATTGATCGCCACCCCGATCACCAGACGGTCCACTAGGGCCGCCGCGCGCCGGATGATATCGAGATGACCCAGAGTTATCGGGTCAAAGGTTCCTGGGTAAAGGCCGATGCGCATGGGCTGGTCCCTCACTTAACTTCGTTGACGCAGGGATATCCAATTTCCGTATTGCGTCAACTGTTTGCCTGACGCGGATCGCCGCGTCACGCGGGCGCGAGAGCCGCGCGCATGCCCGCGATGAGTGCCGCTGCGAAACGTTGCATTCGGTCAGAGCGCCGGTCGTCTTCGTGGCGCAGCAAATGAAATGTGCGCGTCAGCGTGATTTCATCCTTTAGGATCGGTACTAGGTCCGGCGCATCGGCCATGGCGAATTCGTGGACGATGCCCACACCTGCCCCGGATCGCAGCAACTGTACCTGCACCGCAGCCGAAGTAGACGCCAGAGCCACCCGCGACAGGCCTAGCGGG
Organism: Pseudomonadota bacterium; assembly: GCA_038747015.1. Classification (GTDB taxonomy): domain Bacteria; phylum Pseudomonadota; class Alphaproteobacteria; order Rhodobacterales; family Rhodobacteraceae; genus Shimia_B. The sequence continues at coordinate 10,780 of JBCDKE010000072.1, read as the reverse complement.
CCCAGATAGTCTAGTTCGCGATCAAAGATCATATCTGGGATGTAGCCCACGATAGGATGCTCTTGAAGGTCTTCGATCCGCCCGATCGCCTTGGCTGTTTGCAAGTAGTCCCCGGTTGCCGCCAGATGCAGGCGATAGTCGGCAATCTTCTGCACCAGAAGCCGGCCCCCGGTGGGTTGGCTCACTGTGATCGCCATGTCGGCTTCGCGGCGTGACAGGTTCACCACGCGCGGTAGCGCAAGGATTTGAATATCGAGCGCAGGATTATCGCGGGCGATTGCCGCGCAGACCTTGGGCAGGAGGAAGTTCGCACAACCATCCGGCGCGCCAATACGGATCGTTCCGCTGATCCCCTCGCCCTGCCCGGTTAGCTCTTCCAGTCCTGCACGCAGCTCTGCCTCGACGCTCTCCGCCCGGGGCAGCAGGCGCGCGCCATCCTCGGTCAGCGCATAGCCCTGCGGGGATTTCAGAAAGAGCGTGCGGTCGAGAGACGCTTCCAAGGCCTGCACACGCCGCCCCACAGTAGCAGGATCGAGCCTGAGCGCGCGCGCGGCACCGGTAAGCCCGCCTTCCCGCGCCACGGACAGGAAAATCCGCATGTCGTCCCACCGATCTCGCATCAGTACACCCGCAAAATTGCAAAACACTTTTGGATCATTGCCACTTGGGCGGGCATCTCCGCAAGACTAAGCTATGCGCAACAGATGCGGAGGATCCCATGGAAGAACTATCTCATTACCTAGACGGCGCGCGCGTCGCCGGCACATCCGGGCGATTTGCCGATGTCATGAACCCGGCTACCGGTGAAGTGCAGGCCCAAGTGCCACTGGCCTCCGCCGACGAGCTGAACAAGGCAGTAGAGATTGCCGCTGCTGCCCAACCGGCTTGGGCCGCCACAAACCCGCAGCGCCGGGCCCGCGTAATGATGAAGTTCGTCGCACTCCTCCAGCGCGACATGGACAAGCTCGCCGAGGCGCTCAGCAGCGAGCACGGGAAGACCCTGCCAGACGCAGCGGGCGACGTTCAGCGCGGCCTCGAAGTCGTGGAATTCTGCATCGGCGCCCCGCACCTCCTGAAAGGTGAATATACCGACAGTGCCGGGCCCGGCATCGATATGTATTCGATGAAACAACCATTGGGCGTAACGGCGGGCATCACGCCGTTCAACTTCCCCGCAATGATCCCCATGTGGATGTTCGCGCCCGCCATCGTATGCGGCAACGCCTTTATCCTGAAACCTTCCGAACGTGACCCGTCGGTACCGCTAATGCTGGCCGAACTGATGGAAGAAGCGGGCCTGCCAAAGGGTATCCTGCAAGTTGTGAACGGCGACAAAGAGGCTGTCGACGCGATCCTCGAACACCCGGTTATCCAATCCGTGGGTTTCGTCGGCTCGACACCTATCGCGGAGTACATTTATTCTCAGGGCTGTGCCCATGGAAAGCGGGTGCAGTGCTTTGGCGGCGCCAAGAACCACATGATCATCATGCCGGACGCGGATATGGACCAGGCCGCCGACGCGCTCGTCGGCGCAGGCTATGGCGCGGCTGGCGAACGCTGCATGGCGATCTCGGTCGCAGTGCCCGTAGGCGACGAAACCGCCGACCGGCTGATTGAAAAGCTGGTGCCGCGGGTCGAGGCGCTCAAGGTCGGACCGTATACCTCTGGCAATGAAGTGGATTATGGCCCCGTTGTCACCGCAGCCGCCAAGGCCAACATCGAACGTCTCGTGCAGTCGGGCATCGACCAGGGCGCAAAGCTCGTCGTCGACGGGCGCGATTTCAAACTGCAGGGCTACGAGGACGGATTTTTCATCGGCGCTCACCTCTTCGACCACGCCACGCCGGACATGGACATTTACAAGACCGAGATCTTCGGTCCCGTTTTGACCACAGTACGCGCGCAAAGCTACGAAGAAGCCATCGGGCTGGCAATGGATCACGAATACGGAAACGGCACCGCGATCTTTACCCGCGACGGCGACACGGCTCGCGACTTCGCGAACCGGATCAACATCGGGATGGTGGGCGTGAACGTGCCGATCCCGGTCCCGCTGGCGTACCACACCTTTGGCGGTTGGAAGAAATCCATGTTTGGCGACCTTAACCAGCACGGCCCCGACTCGATCAAATTCTACACCCGGACCAAGACGATCACGTCGCGCTGGCCATCGGGCATCAAGGAAGGTGGCGAGTTCTCAATCCCGGTGATGGAGTAACGCAAAGGCGGGGCCGAAATGGCCCCGCCCTCTCGGCGCATTGTGGATCTCAGTGATCGAGAAATTCTTGCAAGCTGACCTGTCCGTTCCGGTCAGCGTCGTAGATTGCCATTTCCGCGCGCAAATCTTGCTCAACCCCGCAAACAGCGGCCAAACCGGACACTTCCTCGGCCTCTAGCTGCGCAGAGCATTCCGCTGACAACTGGAAGCCTTCTTCCTCTAGAACGATTGCAGCGATCTCGGGATCGAGCAATTCGATGAGGTTTACGCCCGCGTATTCGTCCAGAGAGATTTGCCCGGACTCATCGAGATCGAGATAGAGAAAATCCTCGGCCCGGTCGCGCAGCATCACATACTCGAACTCATCAAAACTGACCCGCCCATCGCCATTGGCGTCCGCACGGCCAAAGTGATCAGCAGCGGCCGCTTCGATGGTACAGGGTTCATCTGCGTCCGCGGTTCCGGTTTCACAGGCCTCAACCGGTTCCCAATCCTCTCCGCGCAGGGCTGCGATGACTTCACTCTGCGTGATTGCGTCATCTGCATCGGCATCGAAGAAGGCGAAATCCGAGCGGATTTCTGCGCTGGCGGACACCGGGCTCTGTGCCGAAAACAGATAGACTGAGGCCAATGCCACAGCCGGTATTGTAGCCAGTGTAAGCTGCGCGGCGCGGGTAAGAGGTGATTTCAACATGGGGTTTACTCCTGAAAGTTGGGGGCTGCCGGCAACCTGGGTCTCAATGGCCCCCCGAACGACCTCGCTCATGCTGCGCCCGGCCTTGGAGGCGCGCTCCGATAGCGCGTCCTTCAGTTCCGGGCTCACGCGGATTTCGATCGTTTCGGTTTTCTTTGACTGTCTCTTGGACATGGGGCTTTGATCCCTTTGCATCGGTGCGACCCTCAGGAGCTAGGTGCCGCTACCCAACAAAAGAAAGAACATTCATGCCCGGACTCAAGTGTTTTCGTGTCCGGACACGCCCATCGGCGTAACGTTGCATTGCCAAAACGCCTGGCCAGAGTGTAATCTGAACAAGTGTTCAATTCGAACCTATGAGAGCCAAAGGGGCCACCATGTTCGACCAGATGAATGAAGACCAAACTGCGATCTTCGACATGGCCCGCGCGGTGGGTCAGGACGAAATCGCGACTCACGCGCAGGCTTGGGAAAGCGCCGGGACGATCCCGAAAGAGCTCTGGCCGAAACTCGCGGCACTGGGGTTCGGTGGACTCTATGTGCGTGAAGAAAGCGGCGGTTCGGGGCTGAGCCGCCATGACAGCACCCTGGTTTTCGAAGCGCTCTCGATGGCCTGCCCGTCGGTGGCTGCATTCCTGTCGATCCACAATATGTGCGCCTGGATGATCGACAGTTTTGGTTCCCAGGAAATGCGCGACGCGCGTCTACCCGACGCCGTGACCATGGCCAAGTTCTACAGCTATTGCCTGACAGAGCCAGGATCAGGCTCGGACGCAGCAGCGTTGAAGACGCGCGCAGAACGCACGAATGAAGGCTACACCCTCACCGGTACCAAAGCGTTCATCTCAGGGGCGGGCTATTCAGACAGTTACATCGTCATGTCGCGTACCGGCGATGATGGCCCCAAGGGTATTTCCTCTGTCATCGTGGACGACGGTGCTGAGGGTCTGAGCTTTGGCGGGCTCGAGAACAAGATGGGATGGCGATCCCAACCCACGCGCCAGGTACAGCTCGACGCTTGCAAAGTGCCCGCCGACAACCTTTTGGGCGAAGAAGGCCGGGGCTTTACCTACGCAATGAAGGGGCTAGATGGCGGACGCCTCAACATCGCGGCTTGTTCGCTGGGTGGGGCTCAGGCCGCGCTCGACGCAACGTTGGCTTATATGAGCGAACGGCAGGCATTTGGTAAAAAGCTGAATGACTTTCAGGCACTGCAATTCCGCCTGGCGGAGATGGAGATCGAACTGCAAGCCGCTCGGACTTTCCTGCGTTCCGCGGCCCATGCGCTCGACGCTGGTGCACCGGACGCGACCAAACGCTGCGCCATGGCCAAGAAGTTTGTCACCGAGGCAGGATCACGGGTGGCAGATCAATGCCTGCAGCTCCACGGAGGGTACGGATATCTGGCCGATTATGGGATCGAAAAAATCGTGCGCGACCTGCGCGTGCACCAGATCCTCGAAGGAACCAACGAAATCATGCGGATGATTGTAGCGCGAGACATGCTACGTGACTGACGTCATCATTCGCACCGAAGGCAAGGCGGGTCATATCACACTGAACCGCCCCAAGGCGCTCAACGCGCTCACGCATCAGATGTGCCTCGATATTGAGGCAGCGATTACCGCATGGGCAACGGACGACGCTGTCGCTCTGGTCCTTATCGACGCTGAAGGCGACCGCGCCTTTTGCGCAGGCGGTGACATCGCCAAAATGTACGAAACCGGTACGGTAGGCGACTTCAGCTACGGACGGCAATTCTGGACTGACGAGTACCGCCTGAATGCAAAACTAAAACTCTACCCGAAGCCAATTGTGACCTTTCTGAACGGTTTCACCATGGGCGGTGGTGTTGGGCTGGGATGCCACGCGTCCCATCGTATTGTCGGTGAGACCAGTCAGATCGCCATGCCCGAAGTGTCTATCGGCCTCGTCCCGGATGTGGGCGGGTCAATGCTATTGGGCCGCGCGCCAGGGCGCGTCGGGGACTATTTAGCCATCTCTGCCGCGCGGATGACAGCGGGTGACGCGATCTATGTCGGTTTTGCGGATCACTATCTGCCTGAGGCCGCCTGGGATGGTCTGAAAACAGAGATGTCGGCCACCGGAAAAGTAGAAATACCGGCCCACCACGCGCCAGCGTCGGACCTTAAAGCGCAAAGCGATGAGATTGACCGCTTCTTCGCGGGCCAAACACCAGGCGATATTTTGCGCCTGCTGAATACCTCAGAGGACGATTTCGCCAAGAAATCCGCCAAGACCCTGCAAAGGCATTCCCCGCTTGCGATGGCTTGCGGGTTGGAAATACTGCGGCGTTTGCGATCAACCGACGACATCACGCGTGCACTCGAACTCGAGTACCGCTTTACCGCGCGATCTATGGAGCACGGCGATTTCCTCGAGGGCATCCGCGCGCAGATCATAGACAAGGACAGGAACCCCGCCTGGAAGCACAGCATCGACGCCCTGCCCGCCGTGGCCGTGAGCCAGATGCTACGCCCGCTGGGGCCAGACACTTTGAATTTGGAGGACCCGTCATGAAGATAGGATTTATCGGCCTTGGAAACATGGGCGCGCCCATGGCGGCCAACCTTCTGGCCGCGGGGCATGAAGTCACAGGATTTGACACGGTTGCAGAACCCGACATTCCACTTGCCTCGTCCGCCGCGGAGGCCGCAACGGGCGCTGACGTGGTGATCACGATGCTGCCCAACGGCGACATTCTACGCGCCGTGGCGCAAGAGGTTCTCCCAGCTATGAGCGCCGGCACCGTGCTGCTGGATTGTTCCACCGTGGATGTCGCCTCCGCCCGTGCGGTGGCGCAGGACGCAAAGGCCAAAGGCATTGCTATCCTCGACGCCCCTGTATCCGGCGGCATCGGTGGGGCGCAGGCCGGCACGCTCACCTTCATGGTAGGCGGACCAGACCATGCCTTTGCCACCGCTAACCCCCTCTTTGACGTCATGGGGCAAAAAGCCGTGCATTGCGGCCCAGCAGGCAATGGCCAGGCGGCCAAAATCTGCAACAACATGATCCTCGGTATTACGATGATCGGCACCTGCGAGGCATTTGCGCTCGCAGACAAGCTGGGCCTCGACCGCCAGGCAATGTTCGACGTCGTTTCAACGTCGTCAGGCTACAGTTGGACGATGAACGCCTACTGCCCGGCCCCGGGTGTCGGCCCTCATAGCCCCGCAGATAACGAGTACACCCCCGGCTTTGCTTCGGCACTGATGCTTAAGGACCTGCGCCTGTCACAGGCTGCTGCCGAAGCTTCGGATGCCGACACGCCCCTGGGCGCCGCTGCAACTGAACTCTACCGCGCCTTCGTCGAGGACGAAGGTCAGGGCGACATGGATTTCAGCGCCATGCTGCCACGATTTGAAAAGCGGTCCCGCAACTGAAGATCGCGACAAAGCGCATTCAATGCCGCGCTGCAGCATAATATCTCCCGACTCAAGAAAGGAGGATACACATGCTTAAGAAATCCGTTGGCATCTTCGAGCGTGCGCTGCGCGGGCTCCTCGGGATGACCCTCGCTTTGGTCGTCCTGTTTGGGGTCGGCGGTGTCGCCGGCATCGTCATGATGGTGTTGGGGATCGCTCTGATCCCTTCTGCCGTGACGGGAATTTGTCTCGTCTATGACTCGTTTGGGATTAACGCCCAAGAAACCAGCTGACCCAAACTAAGCCAGTCAGACGGGACATGTTCCCACCCGCCAGCCTAGTCGCCTCTACCCCGCAAAAGCCAAAAAGTTTCGACAAATCCGGCTAACTTGGTATGTCTGACGTGTCCGCGCAGCAATGAAGGAGGCTTTCATGGCCACCACAACTGTCGTTGGCATTTTCATCTTGGCATTTGCAGCTCTTGGCCTGCTCTGGCTCGTCCGCTCCGGCAACTAGGCCTGCGCGCTGCGGAGATCACTCCGCAGCTAGCCTGGACGCCTTGAGCATGGGTCCGAGGTAGCGGCCAGTGTGGCTATCCGCGCAGGCAGCCACGTCTTCGGGCGTGCCTGTGGCCACAACCGTACCGCCGCCGTCGCCGCCTTCGGGCCCGACATCAATGATCCAGTCGGCGGTCTTCACCACATCCAGATTGTGTTCGATGACGATGACCGAGTTACCTTGCTCGACCAATTCATGGAGTACTTCCAAGAGCTTGCGCACGTCCTCGAAATGCAGCCCAGTCGTCGGCTCATCAAGGATGTATAGCGTCCGTCCCGTCGAGCGCTTCGCCAGTTCCTTGGACAGTTTTACCCGCTGCGCCTCACCGCCCGACAAGGTCGTCGCCTGCTGTCCAACCTTAATATAACCCAGGCCGACTCGCATCAGCGCGTCCATTTTCTCTCGTATCGACGGCACTGCCTGGAAGAACGTTTGCGCATCTTCCACAGTCATATCAAGGACATCAGCGATGCTTTTGCCCTTGAACTTGATCTCGAGAGTCTCGCGATTGTAACGCTTTCCTTCACAGGTTTCGCAGGTGACGTAGACGTCCGGCAGGAAGTGCATCTCGATCTTGATGACGCCGTCACCCTGACAGGCTTCGCAGCGCCCGCCCTTCACGTTGAAGGAGAAACGTCCTGGCTTATAGCCGCGCGCCTTGGACTCGGGCAGGCCCGCGAACCAGTCGCGAATCGGTGTGAAGGCACCAGTATAGGTGGCGGGGTTTGACCGCGGCGTGCGCCCAATTGGGCGTTGGTCAATGTCGATAACCTTGTCGAGATGCTCGAGACCCTTGATCGTCTCGCAGGGCGCAGGCGTTTGGCGCGCGCCGTTCAACCGCATGGAGGCAGTCTTGAATAGGGTCTCGATGGTCAGCGTGGACTTGCCGCCGCCTGACACGCCGGTGACGCACACAAACTTCCCCAATGGGAAGTCAACAGTGACGTCTTTCAAATTGTTGCCGGAGGCTTTGACCACCTTCACCGACTTGCCCTTACCCGCGCGACGGTCGCCGGGCACGGTTATCTCGCGGCGGCCTGCGAGGTAATCGCCTGTCACCGAGTCTTTGGTATCCATAAGTTGGGCTGGGGTCCCTTGGGCAACCACTTGCCCGCCATGGACGCCCGCCCCCGGCCCAATGTCAAAGACGTAGTCAGCTTCGCGAATAGCCTCTTCGTCATGCTCGACCACGATGACCGTGTTACCCTGGTCCCGCAGGTTCTTGAGCGTCGTCAGCAAGCGATCATTGTCCCGCTGGTGCAAACCAATGGAAGGCTCGTCGAGCACGTAGAGCACGCCTGTCAGGCCAGAGCCGATCTGCGAGGCCAGTCTGATGCGTTGGCTTTCGCCACCGGACAGCGTGCCAGAAGACCGCGACAGCGTCAGGTACTCCAACCCGACATTGTTAAGGAAGCCGAGCCTTTCGCGAATTTCCTTCAAAATTGCCCGTGCAATTTCATTTTTCTGGGTAGTCAGTGCTTCCGGCACACCGGCACACCAATCTGCTGCCTCGCGGATAGACATTTCGACCACTTCACCGATGTGAAGGCCCGCAATCTTCACGGCCAAAGCCTCTGGCCGCAGGCGATAGCCGTCACAAGTGCCGCAAGGGCGGTTGTTCTGGTAGCGCTCGAATTCCTCGCGAATCCAGTTGGAGTCCGTCTCGCGATAGCGCCGCTCCATATTTGGGATCACGCCCTCGAAAGTGCGGGAAACCTGATAAACGCGCCCGCCCTCGTCGTAGCGGAACTGAATTTCTTCATCGCCAGATCCATAGAGGAACACTTGCTGGATATGCGCAGGCAGGTCCTTCCACTTCGTGTTCTTGTCGAATTCGTAGTGACGGGAGATGGCCTCGATCGTTTGAAGGAAATACGGGCTTTTACCCTTTCTCCAGGGGGCTAGCGCGCCGTCGTAGATCTTCAAACCCTGATCAGGGACAACCAGACGTTCATCAAAGAAAAGCTCACGGCCCAAGCCGTCGCAATCCGGACACGCCCCAAACGGCGCATTGAAGGAAAACAGACGCGGCTCGATCTCTGGAATTGTAAAGCCCGACACGGGGCACGCAAAATTCTCCGAGAATGTGATCCTTTCTGGGTCCCCCTCCTTGGGGGCTGTCTCCAGAACTGCGATCCCATCCGCGAGATCGAGTGCCGTGCGCAGGCTGTCAGCCAACCGCGTTTCCAGCCCCTCACGTACCACAATCCTGTCCACGACCACGTCGATGTCGTGGCGAAACTTTTTGTCGAGTGTTGGCGGGGTGTCGAGGTCGTAGAACTCGCCATCCACCTTCACCCGCTGGAAGCCCTGCTTGCGAAGCTCAAGAAACTCTTTCTTATATTCGCCCTTCCGGTCGCGAATGATCGGCGCAAGGAGATACCCGCGTGTACCTTCCTCCATCTCCATGATGCGATCGACCATGTCCTGGACTTGCTGCGCTTCGATCGGAAGGCCCGTCGCAGGAGAATACGGTGTCCCAACACGCGCAAATAGCAAGCGCATGTAGTCATAAATCTCGGTGACGGTACCCACGGTGGAACGCGGATTCTTTGAAGTCGTCTTCTGCTCGATTGAAATCGCTGGGCTCAGGCCAGAGATGTGATCCACATCCGGCTTTTCCATCATGTCGAGGAACTGGCGCGCATAGGCCGACAGTGATTCCACGTAGCGGCGCTGACCTTCGGCATAGATCGTATCAAAGGCGAGAGACGACTTACCGGAACCCGAAAGCCCCGTAATCACCACCAATTCGTCGCGTGGAATGTCCACGTCGATGGATTTGAGATTGTGCTCGCGAGCGCCGCGAACCTCGATCTTTTTTAGCTCAGGCATAATGCCCCCCAAGTGCTCTCCGCAGAGATAGGACGCCCGACCGCGCGAGCCAACTGAAAAATGCGAACGAAGTGTGAACTTTTGCGTTTCTACTGACGCAGTCTTGCCATCCACTGATGGACAAAGAACCCGCAAGCCAGTGCAGCCGCCATGGCCAGCATCATGGCCGGGTAGCCGATCCCCGCCAAAAGCGCCGCCACCACGGGCGTGCCCAGCGAGTTTCCGATGTTACCGGTCTGTGCCATGGCGCCATTGCCCTGAGCGCGGTCTTCCAAGGCGTCGTTAAGCTCGGGCACTACTGCAAAGCTTGCTCCCTGCACGATCCCGAGCCCCACCATGAAGAGCAGCGCCAGCACCGCCGCCCCCGGCAGGACCACCAAAGAAAGGGCGCAGAGGGTGGAGAACACGAAGGCGATCTGAACGGTCCTTACCGCCGACAGTTTTCTCAGCATGAAAACGCCAAGTGTCAGAGACGCGATGATCGACACGAGGGGCATCGCGGCAGCCACCGCCACGCGCAAGTCTTCACGCAAGAATTGCGGCAGGAAGGTCACCGTGGTCACAAAACAGAAGGTGTAGAAGAGCCAGCCCAGTCCAGCGGCATTTTTTCTGGGTGAGGTGTAAATCTCTCTGTGTCGCCAGAGGATCGCTTGCAGCGAAAGCTCGGTTTCGACGGGGGTATCCTTTGCCAGCACCGGCCAAAGCCCGATCGCAAAAATCGCCATGTAGACCCCGTGGGCTACAAAGAGGCTCGGTAAACCAAAGCGCTCCACCAAGGGCAAACCCAAGAGGATCAACAGGGTGAAGGATACCCCGAAAAAGCTGCCCCAGAGTGTCAAAGTGAAGCCTCGCCCGCGGACGCTGGAGGCCTGCGCGATCAACGTGGGCGCCGCGACGACGATCAAAAGGTGAGAGATGCCTTCCAGAACGCGGCTGGCAATAAACCAAGGCAATTCAGGCATCGTCGCCTGATAAAATGACAGAGCGGAGCCGACCAGCAGTCCCCCGAGCATCGCGCGTCTGAGCGTGATGCGCGTGACGATGATACCGGCGATCACGCCAAAAATGACGCCCATGACGCCCACCGCT
>JBCDKE010000071.1:0-14911 GCA_038747015.1 Pseudomonadota bacterium | reverse complement strand
TGGGACAAAACAACGATGGTGTCAATCTGGTGTTTTCACGGCGCGCGAGGTGTCGCCCAACATCCGCACCTCTCGTCGGGGCCGGATCTGCTAGAGGCGCAGGTTTTCCATCATGCCGTTGATCGATGTGCGGACCTCGCCACTGGCGCTTTCTGTTGCCTCAGACAGCGATTTGATCTCTTGCGCGATGACCGAGAATCCCCGCCCGGCATCGCCCGCGCGCGCGGCCTCGACCGCGGCATTAAGCGCGATGAGGCGTACGGTCCGGCTGATTGTGTCGATGCGGTCCACCGCTTCTTCGGCGGAATTCTGTGCCGCGCTGGCGCGTCGGCGGTCCTCCGCGACAATGGTATTGTGGGCCTGGGTGATTGCCTCGGCTAGCTCAACGGCGGCGTAGTGAAACTCACTGTATACGTAGTTGATCATGGCCTCGATCTCGCCTCCGTCTACGGGTGCGCCGGCCTCAAGTTTCGCGACGATTGCGGCGGCGCGTTTTCCAAAATTGGTCAGCGGCGGCAGCGTTTGCGCCTGGCTATCCGCCACTGAACGCATCCAGGCCAGAGCCGTTTCATGCACCTCGGGCAGCGGCCCGCGGCCCACCCGCGCGCTGTGCATCCGTTGAAACCCGCCGAGCGCCCGTGCCGCGCCCTTGATCGCGGCGCGGACGCTGTCGGGATCGGTACCGAGCTTTGAGACGCTCGAAAACATACAGACGCGGATGCAATGGGTTCTCAGCAAAACCGGGAGCGTAGCCATGGCGGCAAGCGCTTCTTCCTCGTTCGCCGAACTGGCGATCGCCGCAGGAAAATCAATGTCGAAGTCCACGGAATAGGGCGTCATGGGCCCAGCGCTACACGACGAAGGTTAACGGGCGGTGATTAGTCTATTGTGTGACCGGAAGTGCCACTTCGTTCCGGCGCGCCCAGGGCGGTGTCATTGGACCATCATAGAAGAAGTATCGCGGCGCACCCACAACAGTGAGGCCGCGTTCCTTGGCTTCGGCCAGTATGGCACGGGTTTCGTCGGCCAGTTTGGTCCCGCTGCGGAAACCGGAGAACTCGCGTACCAGCAATTCCTCGGTATCGGTTTCGACGAACTGGATTGCATCGGTTTTGGCGGCCGGCAGCGCGTCGATCTCAAAGCTGGCGGGCATCATGAAGGACACCGTCCAGCTGTCGCCGGTGCCGTCTACCGGTGCTTGCGACACAGGAACGGTCATGGCGATCTTTTCGCCGGTGGCATTACCGCCAAAGATGTAGTTCGCAAGCACCTGAAACCCGCGCCCGATGGCGGTGGTGCGGTTCCCGTTCACCGACACCTCTGCGAGGATATGGGGTGCATAACGCCGCAGCTCTGCATCGGAGTCGCGCTCCAGTACCTCGTAGGGCGGCATTTCATAGCCTTTGTACACTTCTACCTCCGTGGACGCGGCCACGGCGGCACCTATCAACCCGACGATCAGGGCCAGTTGGGCAAAGCGGAACAGTCCGAAAAGGTCGCTCATTTGTGTGCGCATATAGTTGCTACGCAGCGACAGGCGATTTGGATCACCTTGGGTCAACTTGCGCCTGCGACTATTTCGCCTTATCTCAACGCTCATGGAACTGCAGAGCGAAATGACTGACCACATGCGCGTGCCCTGGCGCTTCTTCGGCATGTCGAAGTCTGCTTTGGCGCGACTATAATCCCGCAGTAGCTGCTGCGCGTCTCGCGACATGCTTGAACGCGCCTCATCCAACCGCCCTTTACGGGGCTTTGCCGCTTAGCAATTTGCCCAAAGGAGCAAGCCATGGCGGGTAAGACGCTCTACGATAAAATCTGGGATGCCCATGTGGTGAACGAAGCAGAGGATGGCACCTGCCTGCTCTATATCGATCGCCATTTCGTCCATGAAGTTACCAGCCCGCAGGCCTTTGAAGGTCTAACAATGGCTGGCCGCCCCGTTCGCGCGCCGGACAAGACCATCGTTGTGCCAGACCACAACGTGCCCACGACATGGGATCGCGCACGTGGCATCGAGAACGAAGAAAGCCGCATTCAGGTCGAGGCGCTCCATGCCAATGTGAAGGCCTTCGACCTGCCGAATTACTACGAGATGAACGATATCCGTCAGGGCATCGTCCATATTGTGGGCCCAGAGCAGGGTTGGACGCTGCCCGGGTGCACCATCGTCTGTGGGGACAGCCACACGCCGACCCACGGCGCGTTTGGCGCGCTTGCTCACGGGATCGGCACCTCCGAGGTCGAACACGTTTTGGCCACCCAGACGCTGATCCAGAAGAAATCCAAGAATATGAAGGTGGAGGTCGTGGGATCGTTACGCCCCGGCGTCACGGCCAAGGACATCGCGCTCCACGTCATCGGCGTGACCGGCACCGGCGGCGGCACCGGCCATGTCATCGAATATTGCGGCGAAGCGATCCGCGACCTGTCGATGGAAGGCCGGATGACGATCTGCAACCTCGCGATCGAAGGCGGCGCGCGGGCCGGGATCATCGCGCCCGACGAGACAACGTTTGCTTATGTTCGCGGCCGCAGCCACGCGCCCAAGGGTGCGATGTGGGAGGCGGCGCTGAACTGGTGGCGTACGCTCTACTCCGACGAGGGCGCGCATTTCGACAAGGTGGTCGAGATCAGGGCCGAAGACATCGCGCCCGTCGTGACCTGGGGCACCTCGCCCGAGGACGTGTTGCCGATCACTGGCAGCGTGCCCGCACCCGCCGATTTCGACGGGGGCAAGGTGGCGGCGGCCGCGCGGTCGCTGGAATATATGGGCCTCGAGCCCGGCACGCGTCTCGAAGATATCGAGATCGACGCGGTATTCCTGGGCTCCTGCACCAATGGTCGGATCGAAGACCTGCGCGCGGCGGCGGCGATCCTGAAGGGCAAGAAGATTTCCGAGCGTTTGTCGACGGCCATCGTCGTGCCCGGTTCCGGCCTTGTGCGGATGCAAGCCGAAGAAGAAGGGCTGGCAGATGTCTTTAAAGAGGCCGGTTTCGAATGGCGGCTGGCGGGATGCTCCATGTGTCTGGGCATGAACCCGGACCAGCTGGGGCCGGAGGTGCGCTGCGCCTCGACCTCGAACCGGAATTTCGAAGGCCGACAGGGCCGGGGATCGCGCACCCATCTGATGTCGCCGGCCATGGCAGCGGCGGCGGCCGTCACCGGGCGGCTGACCGATGTGCGTGAAATGATGCCGCCGGTGGCGGCAGAATAGCGAGGGCGGGCCATGGAGAAGTTCGACAAAATGACCGGGATCGCGGCGCCCATGCCGCTGATCAATATCGACACCGATATGATCCTGCCAAAGCAGTTCCTGAAAACGATCAAGCGGTCTGGCCTAGGCGTCAGCGCGTTCTTTGAGATGCGCTACGACACCGAAGGCAACGAGAACCCGGATTTTATCCTGAACAAACCTGCCTACCGTGAGGCGCAGATCCTCGTGGCCGGGGACAATTTCGGCACCGGGTCGAGCCGGGAACACGCGCCCTGGGCTCTGCTTGATTTCGGGATCCGCTGCGTGATCTCCACGAGCTTTGCCGACATCTTTTACAACAACTGCTTCAAGAACGGCATCCTGCCGGTAATCGTTACTCAGGATGAACTCGACCTGTTGCTGTCGGACGCCGAAAAGGGCGCTAACGCGCGGATGAGCGTGGACCTCGCCGCGCAAGAGGTCACTACCTCTGACGGGCAGGTCGTGAGTTTCGGCATGGACCCCCATCGCAAGCACTGCTTGCTTAACGGGCTCGACGATATCGGTCTTACGATGGAAAAGAGCGCTGATATTGATGCGTTTGAGTCACAGGCGGATCAGGCCCGCCCTTGGTTGTGACGCAAACTCGTCACACAACATATTGGGGTTTTTGGCTAGAACGCTAATTTTTCAGGCACCTGGGAAACGCGCGGACGCCGAAATCAGCGGTCAACCCTGAAAAAGATTCATCAGGCAAAAACAGATGCTTGCCGGATCAAGTGAAAGTGTTCACAATCAAGGCAAGAATGAGGCACCCGGGTTTCGCAGGTCCGGGATCAAAAATGGGACAAGGCCACCGGCAAAAGAATCGGGGTCGTCCATGATTGAGGGTCAGGCAGTGCTTTCACGGCTTCCAGGCGCATTGGTGCGCTCCTTGTTGGTGATCTGGATGATCGCTACACCGGCACTTCTCCTACCGGGGGTGGGGCCGGACGCGACGCAGGTTGTCGCCTTGATCGCCGTCTTCGCCGCCGTCATCACGCTCATCGAATATGCCTCGAACTACCCCAGCTTGATCGAGTTCCGCCACGCGCCGCCGTTCAACCGCGTGCGGTTCATCTCGCTCTTTATCACGGTGTTCTTGCTGACGATCATCGCGCGGGGCACGTACCAGCCCACCGTGATTACAGAGCTTGTCACCGGGATCGGGACGATCCTCGGTCACGCCATCGACTTCCCCTATTCGCCGGTACGCAACATGGTGCTGATGTTGCCAAGCGGTTCGCCGCAGGAACTGGTCGACAGCGTGCGCACGGCTGCCGGGCTCAGCTATCTCAGCTCGATCCTGTCGCTCGCGGTCTTTGTCGTGATCATCCGCATCTTCAAATGGCCGGGGCGCTACGGCACCTTTAACGTGTGGGTGAATCTCCCCACCTTTGACCCGACCGCGGGCGGGGACGTTGTTCACCGCCTCCAGCGCGACGCGCGCTTTAACATTGCGTTAGGGTTTTTGCTGCCATTCATTATCCCAGCGATCGTAAAGGTCGCGTCAGAGACGTTCGACCCCATTTCTCTGGGGTCACCGCAAACGCTGATTTGGATGATGACGGCATGGGCCTTTTTGCCAAGTTCGCTCTTCATGCGTGGCATCGCCATGGGCCGCGTGGCCGAGATGATCGAGGACAAGCGCCGTCAGCGTTACGCCGAGTTTGGCGAGAACAAGGACGAATCCGAAGTCGTCGCCTGATTGCCGCACTCGGGCTGGCACTGACTGCCGGCGCTGTCCAAGCCGACGCCATCCGCATCGCTACCTTCAACACGGAACTTAGCCGCCGGGGCCCGGGCCTTTTGCTGCGTGATCTCGGGCGCGAGGCGGCGGATATCGAGTACGTGCTCGCCCGGATGGCAGAGATCGACGCGGATATCTGGGTCCTTCAGGGCGTCGACTATGACGCGGGCGGTCTGGCGCTCGCTCTCTTGGCCGAGCGCGCGGGTTTTGCCCATGGATTTGCCCTCGCGCCTAACTCTGGCCTTGCCAGTGGCGCGGATCTGGACGGCGATGGCCGCCTGGACACACCGCGTGACGCTCAGGGCTATGGACGTTTTTCAGGCGCAGGCGCCATGGCTATCCTGTCGCGCTATCCGGTCCTGGAGGACGCAACGCGCGACTACAGCGCGCTGATCTGGGCGGAGCTCCCGTGGGCAACGCTGCCCACCTATCCCGATGGTCGCCCCTTCCCAAGCGCGGGGGCGAAAGAGGTCCAGCGCCTGTCGACCACCGCCCATTGGTCGGTGACGATTGCCGCGCCCGAGGGGCCAGTTACCCTCCTGACGTCTTATGCCACCGCGCCGGTTTTTGACGGGCCCGAGGATCGCAATGGGTTGCGCAACGCCGACGAACTGCGGCTGCTCGCGCGCATGGCCGACGACGTCGAGGGCGCTTTCGTCGTCATCGGAGATTTTAACCTCGACCCGCAGGCGGGCGAGGGGCTGCGCGAGGTTATGGCAGGGTTTCTGAAAGACCCGCGCTGGGCGGACCCGGTGCCGGGGCTGCCCACGGTGGATTTCGGCGCAGACAGCGCGGGTAAGCTGCGCGTGAGCTATGCGCTGCCCTCAGCCGGTCTCAAGGTTCTGGACGCGGGCGTCGCCTGGTCCGACCCGCCGCCGTCAGACGGAGACACCCGCTTTACCCGGCATCACCCGGTCTGGGTCGATGTCGAGCTCGAGGGCGGCGGCTAGGGCGGTGCTCGCATCGCTGTCGCGGTGATCCGGGAGCAGCGCCTTGAGAGGCGCAGGATCGAGGGCATGGGGCACCTCCCACAAATAGCGCATGTCATTGGCATAGCGCGCCACGTCCCAGAACGGTGACAAGAGGCGCAGCGCAGCCCATCCCATGGGCTTGGCCTTTACCTCGCGCCCGGTGACGCGGGTCAGGGCCTCGGCCATCTCAGTGCCCGTCATCGTCAGCCCCGCATAGGGGATATCGGCAAAGACGGGCAGGGTGTCCCGGATATCGGCCAGCCTCACGGCGGCGCGCGCCACATCGGGCAGAAAGGCCCAGGCATGGGGCCGGTCCAGCGGCCCGGGATAGGTCAGCACGCCCTTGTCGAGCGAGGCTATCATGATCCGGTCGAACCAGTTGCCCGACGCTTCGGTATCCAGGAAATCCCCCGCGCGCAGGACGATGATCCGCGCGCCGGCGTCACGATAGGCGGCCTCCAGTTCTACCCGTACCTTGCCGTAGATCGTCTGGGCCGCGTGGGGCGTGTCCGTGCGCAAAAGCGGCGGCATGGAGGCCCCGTAATTGTAGACATTGCCTGGCAGGATCACCGTGGCGCCGGAGGCTGCCGCGACTTCGCTGACTTCTTGATGTGCTTTTACCGCCTCGGTTTTCCACGCGCCGGGGGGCATGTTCCACGCGTTGACGATAACCTGCGCGCCCCATGCGGCGTCCCAGAGGCTGTCCGTGGCGCGGTTGAACTGTCGCACGTTCCAGCCCGCATAGGCAAATGCATTCGTGGCGTGGCGACCAAAGCGGCCTTTGCCGCCGAGGATGAGAACTGTGTTTTCCATCATGAAAATTCCCTGCGTCGATAAAGTTGAGGTGAACATAGGTGACGGCCTAACGGGTCTCTATTGACCAAAATCGCCGGTTAGATATTCATATTTGAATGGAAGATCGTTTGCGAAGCCTCGACTGGGCCTTGGTACAGTCATTCCTCGCCGTCGCGGAGGAGGGATCGCTCAGCGGCGCGGCCCGGCGTTTGGGCGCGAGCCAGCCTACCCTCGGGCGGCAGGTCAAAGCGATGGAAGAGGCGCTCGATGCGCGCCTCTTTGCCCGCCATGCGCGGGGGCTGGCGCTGACCGAGATGGGCGAGGCCTTATTGCCCTCGGCGCGGGCCATGGCGCGTGCGATGAACGACATACGGCTGGCAGCGGCCGCGCGGGAAACTGAGCTTACGGGCACCGTGCGCCTCACGGCCTCCGTCAATGTGGCCCATATCTTGCTCCCGCCGGTCTTTGCCAAGGCGCGGGCGCGGTATCCTGAAATCCAGCTCGATCTCGTGGCCAATGACGACAGCGAGAACCTGCTTTTTGGCGAAAGCGATATTGCCGTGAGGATGTACCGCCCAACGCAGCCCGACCTGATCGCCCAGTATCTTGGGACCTTTGAGGTCGGGCTTTACGCGGCCAAGGGCTTCCTGACAGGCGACGATCGCTATGATCCCGAAACGCTCTTTCAGGGGGACCTCGTGGGGTATGACACGCTGACCCGCCTCGTGGACGGCATGAACCAGCGCGGATTTCCTGCCACGCGCGCGGATTTCGCCACGCGGTGTGACAATGTTCTGGTCCAATGGGAGCTCATCGCCATGGGCTGCGGGCTGGGGTTCGGGCCGGTATTGCAGGGCGATGCGGACCCGAGGGTAGAGCGCATCCCGCTACCCTTCGACATCGAGGGCCTGCCCATGTGGCTGACAACGTCAGAAGCCATGCGACGCACGCCCCGCATCCGCGCGATCTGGGACGTGATGGTTGCAGAGCTCGCACAAAGCCCCACCGCTTGACCATGCGCGCCCCGGCGGATACCGCGCGGTGAAGAAGAAGGAGCGCCGCCATGACCAATCCCTCGATCCTCATCCTGCCGGGCGACGGCATCGGGCCAGAAGTCATGGCCGAAGTGCGCAAGGTCATCGACTGGATGGGCACGCAAGGCCACGCCTTCGACGTCTCCGAAGACCTCGTCGGCGGCTCGGCCTATGACGCCCACGGCACGCCGCTCCATGACGACACCATGGCCAAAGCTCAGGAAGTCGACGCGGTGCTTTTGGGGGCGGTCGGAGGCCCGAAATACGACGCGCTCGATTTCAGCGTGAAGCCCGAACGCGGCCTCCTGCGCCTGCGCAAGGAGATGGACCTCTTTGCCAACCTGCGCCCGGCGCAGTGCTTTGACGCGCTCGCGGATTTCTCTTCGTTGAAACCCGAAGTGGTAGCGGGCCTCGACATCATGATCGTGCGCGAACTGACCAGCGGCATCTATTTCGGCGAGCCCCGCGGCATCATCGAAGAAGGCAACGAACGCGTCGGCATCAACACCCAGCGCTACACCGAGTCCGAGATCGCCCGCGTGGCGCGTTCGGCGTTTGAACTCGCCCGGCGTCGCGACAACAAGGTCTGCTCCATGGAGAAGGCCAATGTGATGGAATCCGGCATCCTGTGGCGCGACGTGGTGAACGAAGTCCATCAGGCCGAGTATGCGGATGTGGAGCTGTCCCACATGTACGCCGACGCAGGCGCCATGCAGCTGGTGCGCGCGCCCAAACAGTTCGACGTGATCGTCACCGACAATCTGTTCGGGGATCTTCTGTCGGATGCGGCCGCTATGCTCACCGGGTCGCTTGGGATGCTTCCCTCGGCCTCGCTCGGTGCGCCCATGGCCAACGGGCGGCCCAAAGCGCTCTACGAGCCTGTGCACGGTTCTGCCCCCGACATCGCGGGTCAGGGCAAGGCCAATCCTTGCGCCTGTGTCCTCAGCTTTGCCATGGCGCTGCGCTATTCTTTCGACATGGGCGAAGAAGCGACGCGTCTCGAAAAGGCCGTGGAAAAAGTGCTGGCCGACGGGGTCCGCACCCCTGACCTGATGCAGGCAGATGGCGGGACACCGGCAACGACCTCCGAGATGGGTGACGCCGTAGTGGCGGCGCTGGCGGCCGCATCTTAATTCGCCGTTCACCCGTGATGCGTTAGGAGCGTCCTCATAAGAGGACCCTCCCATGGCATTGCCGCTCGATTGGCGCAAAGACCCGATCGTCATCATTGAACACGTGCTCGTGCCGCTCATCGCGCGGGTGCCGGCAGCGCTATGCGAACGCGCGCTGGGGCAAGAGGGCGCGCAGGGATCAGCCGATCTCGTGGCGGACATGCAGGAGGCTGCCGCGCTTTTGGAAGGAGGTTTTGCCGATGTCCTGGGTCCGGCAGGGTTCGCGCTCGAGCCGGAGGCGGCAGAGATCTCTGTGCGGGCCGGGCGACACTGGCGCGCGCTGGCCGCCCAGCTGCCTGATGGTGATCCGGCGGCGCTGCTCCAGCTCTTTCAGAACGACGTTTACCCTGCAACGGCGGAGGCGCTGGATGGTGTGCGCGGGTCCTTCATCAGCGCGGTTCTGCAGCGTCAGGCCCATCACGCAGCGCTGTCCGGCGCGATGATGGAGGAACTGTCGCGGCTGAGCCGGGCAATCCAGTTCGTGGCAATCAATGCGTCGATTGAGGCCGCGCGCAGCGGTAAAGCGGGACGCGCATTTTCTCTCATCGCGACCGAGATTCGCGATCTCGCGAAAAAGGCGCGGGGTGTCATCGAGGATCGCCCGAGCTGAGACTTGCCAGATTGGGGGGTGAGCGTATGGTCCCCTGCAAAGGACACCCGCTATGTCACCTAACATCCGCGCCGTGCTATTGGCGCTCGTCGCATTCGCGCTGTTTTCGACCCACGACGTCGTCGTAAAGTTTCTCGGGGAAAGCTATTCACCTTTTCAGATCGTGTTCTTTTCGGTGCTTTTTGGCTTTCCGGTGGCCACGATCCTGCTGCTTAGGGACGAGACACCAGGCACATTGATCCCTCAGCATCCGTGGTGGGTGGCCGCAAGGACCGTTGCTGCGGTAGTTACCGGTGCAAGCGCATTCTACGCGTTCTCGGTCCTTCCGCTGGCGCAGACCTATGCAATCATTTTTGCCTCACCGCTGCTGATCACACTCCTCTCCGTCCCGATGTTGGGCGAAAAGGTCGGTTTGCGTCGAGGCTTGGCGGTGCTCGTTGGGCTGGTCGGCGTTCTGGTTGTCCTGCGACCGGGATCCACGCAGCTCGAGCTCGGTCATCTGGCGGCGTTGGCCTGCGCAGTTTCTGGGGCATTCGCGTCCATTGTGGTGCGCAAAATCGGGAGGGAAGAACGTTCTATAGTGTTGATCCTATATCCGCTGGTTGCGAACTTCATGGTAATGGGGGCGCTACTTCCGCTGGTTTATGTGCCGATGCCTGTGGGTCATCTGGGTCTATTTTTTGCCATTGCTGCGATGGCGATGGCGGCCATGCTCTGCCTCATCGCGGCTTATACCCATGGCGAGGCGGCGATAGTCGCGCCCATGCAGTACAGCCAGATCCTGTGGGCGGCAGCATATGGGTTTGTGTTTTTTAACGAGCTGCCGCAATGGAACACCGCGCTGGGCGCAGGGATCATCATCGCTTCTGGCGTTTATATCGTCCTTAGGGAAAGCAGTATGGGCGACGATACCACTGCACCGGTTCTGCGCACCCGGTCGCGCTTTGACACCGGGACAGTGCCCCGCGTGTCCACAATGATCCGTGCTCGGGGAGATGTGCCGCCTGGGTCGCCCGAAGAACGGCCGCCTGCGACGCCGCGCTATCAGAATAAGCCCAAACGCCCATCAATGCGTGGCCTGCCGGGGCGCAACTAAGCAAGGCTCGATGCCTCTTGCCAAGGCACCAGCACATGTCTAGTCACCCCGCCACGGTCGGAGTGTAGCTCAGCCTGGTAGAGCACTGTCTTCGGGAGGCAGGGGTCGGAGGTTCGAATCCTCTCACTCCGACCAACTAATTCAATATGTTATGTCGTGGGCGCAGGGCTCGCGGCTGCCGTCGCAATTCTTCTGAAAAACCCTGTGACCTATCTTGCCGCCTTTTTCTCGGCAGCAGGTCGAGTGCTGGGTGACGCGATATTCTATGCGCCGGCCGATGTCGTCCAATGGCCGGGCTAATGGTTTTCTCCTTGGTCACCTAGATCACAGGCGCCTAGTTCGCCAATCGGGCATGCTAATCAAAATAGCTGCCCACACCCATTTGACTGAGCCTACTTCGATCCGATGTCGCCAAGACCGGACTCACGTATGAATCAGCTGTACGAAGCTAGTTCAAAAAACCTTCGTTCGTAAAATTATGGCCTTGTTTGTTTGACCAGCTCGCTAAGTGCGTTTCGCAACGCCTCGCGCGTGTCCTCGCCCAAGTTTCCGGCAATCTGGTCTTCGATCTGACGTATCTGCGATGCCGCGATTGATCTCCAGCGTTGACCTTTTTCAGTGATCGTCACGATTTTATCTCGTTTGCTGTCAGGCTCAGGCCGAACCGAAACCATTTCATGCGCAGCGAGGCGCTCCACAGCTTGCTGTGCAGCCTGACGAGAAAAACCCATTTCCTGGTGAATGGCAGAAAGTTTGACGGTCCTTCCGCGAAGTTGAGCAAAGACACGTATGTCGGCAGGGCGGACGGCCGCGAACTCAGTTTCGACTCGGGCGTCATCCATTTGGGCGTTCCAACGCGCGATAAGCGTCATCATCATGCCTTTGATGTTCTGACCCAGAAAACTGTCATCACGTTTATCAATCACAATTGACAAAATTTCCTTGCTGTACACTTATCAACCGTAGTTGATAAACGAGGGAGGGTGCAATGGACCGACGAACATTCCTTGCGACGGCCGGCGCGGGCGCCTTGTTGGCAAGTGGTGGAACTTTGTGGGCGCAAAGTAGTCCACAGCCGTTGCGATTGATCCCGATGACAGATTTGACCGGCGGTATTGAAGGTCGTGTCGCACTTTCATTGGACCCCGGGACGCATGACTTTGGAACCGGTTCCGCGAGCCAGACCCTTGGCATCAATCACAGCTACTTGGGGCCAGTCATTAGGGCGAAACAGGGTCAAACGCTGCCTTTCGATGTTGAAAACAACATAGGTGATGTTTCTACAATACATTGGCATGGGCTCCATATACCCGGGGATGTTGACGGCGGACCGCATCAACAGATTGAGAGCGGAGGCGTCTGGTCGCCGGATCTACCGATTGTCCAAAACGCTTCTATGAACTGGTTCCATTCCCACATTCACGGGCGGACAGCGCGCCAAACTTACAATGGGTTGGCTGGCGTGTTGCTCATTGAGGACGAGGCGAGTCTGGATGCCGATCTACCCAAGACTTATGGCGTCGATGATTTTGTTTTGGTCCTTCAGGACAAGACATTCGATGCGGACGGAAAGATGACCTACGAGTTGACCGGTGAGGTTTTCGAAGACGGTTTCCAAGGCGACACAGTTATCATTAATGGGGCGATTGTACCTGCGTCGCAAACGGTGCCGTCTGGCCTGGTGCGGCTCCGCGTGCTCAACTCCTGCAACGCAAGATTTTTAGAGCTCGCCATGGAGACTGGGCCAATCACGGTGATTGCTTCCGACGGCGGTTTTCTAGCCTCACCGGTCGAAGCTGAGAGCATTCTTATGTCACCGGGTGAACGCTATGAAGTTCTGGTTGATATGGGGGAAGTCCAATCCAATGCCCTAACTGTTAATTTTGAGGGCGGTGGCGGCGGTTTTTTTGCAAACCTGTTCGGCGGGAACCAAGCGACGACCGCTTTGGTCCTAATGAACAACGGTGAAAAAGGATTCACGGGATCCATGCCCACTCAGCTGGCAAATCTGGGGCCACCTGACCCTGGAGAGGCAACGACAACTCGCTCCTTCGAACTGCAGATGGATGTAGGAGCAGATCTGGCAGCGCTCGCCTTGGACTGGGAGAATTTCTGCGGTGATGCTGGCGCAATGGCGATAAATGGTCTGCCTATGAATATGGAGCGGATCGACGAAGAGGTGCGCAAGGGGGATACCGAGATCTGGCGTATTTCAGTGGATGAACAGCTGCACCCGTTCCACATACATGGTTGCTCGTTCCGTATCCTCAGCCAGAGCGAGGCAATCCCGCCCGCATACGCGCAGGGTTGGAAGGACATGGTTCATGTCAATGAGGGCTGGTCAGAGGTGCTTGTGCGGTTCGATTACGACGCCCCGGCGAATGCGCCATACATGTACCACTGCCATATTCTGGAACACGAGGACTGCGGAATGATGGGTCAGTTTACCGTCACTTAAAGCGCGCAGGCATGTGGTACTGAACTCCTGTTTACGCTGAGAATGCGACGGTCTCATGCTAAGATTTCTCCCATCGAGAGAAACCGAGACTAAAGTACGATTGACCAGTTAAAGGGCGATCCTTTGGCCTGCGGCTAAGTGAATGTCCTGCTGTTTGCATTCTTGGGTTTTGCGCCGAGGAATGCCCACATGTTCTTTTTTTGCGCCAGTCCAGCATCTTCTCCAGCGGGCGGCCCCGCGAGCGCAACTCAACGATGCGATAGCCAACGTCTGTGATTGTTGGCCAGCGCCTGCCGCTGTCGGGGTTTGATAACTAAAGTCACGTTACGCTTGCTAAAGCATGATTGGTAGAATAATAATTAACAAAGCAACTATTTTCTCAAAACACGATAACTAAGCAAAAACCAGCGGGAGCACGTCATGCAGTTTCATCTGAACGGGTTCAAACCCGGAAACTATCAAGTGCCGGATGCAGCAAGGAAGCCATATCCTAATCCTCCAATTGTGGACCTTCCGGGCGAAGTGGACGTGCTTATCGTAGGAACGGGTCCTGCGGGGTTGACGATGGCCCGGCAACTCTCAGAATTTTCTGACATTTCGACATGCATCGTCGATATGGGCCCCGGCCCACTGGTCTTTGGACGCGCCGACGGGATTTCGTGTCGCACAATCGAAATCATGGAGGCCTTCAACAGCAGCGAGATGGTCGTCAAAGAGACCTATCAGTTGAAGCAGAACAGCTTTTGGGAGCCAGACGAAGAGAACCCCCAGAATATCAAGCGCACGCATAAGATCGCGGATGCACGTGCGGGATTGTCAGAATTTACCCATGGCATTGTGAACCAGGCGCGTCTGCATGAACTGCTGGCCGATGGGATGAAAAATTCCGTGACCAATCTGGTGCCACACTACAGCCGCCAGCTGATGGAGCTGGAGATTGATGATGCCCTTACGCAGGACCTGGAAGCCCATCCGATCACGGCGACTTTCAAGCGGACCGACAAGGACGCTGAGGGTACATTAGAGACAATCAAAGCACGATATGTCGTGGGGTGCGACGGCGCGCGGAGCCAAGTTCGTCGGGCCATGGACATCAAGCTGCAGGGCGATTCCGCGAACAAGGCCTGGGGCGTGATGGACATCCTGCTAAATACCGATTTCCCGGATATCCGCGTTAAGAGCTTTATCCAGTCCAAGGATCACGGCGCGGTTATGACCATCCCGCGCGAGGGCGGATATCTGATCCGTTTCTATGTCGAGCTCGATCTTTTGGACAAAGACAAGCGCGCCCGGGATGTGGATCTCAACGAGCAGGATCTGATCGCAAAGGCCCAAAAGATTTTCCATCCTTACACACTGGATGTGAAAGAGGTTGCATGGTGGTCGATCTATGAAGTGGGGCAGCGATTGGCCGAGCGCTTCGACAATCGCCCAACCGATAGTTCCGAGGAAATCATCCCTCGCGCGTTCGTCGCAGGCGATGCCTGCCACACCCACAGCCCCAAGGGCGGTTGGGGGCTGAACACGTCATTGCCCGACACGTTCAACCTGGGCTGGAAGCTGGCGTCGGTTTTGCAGGGCAAGAGCCATGCAAAGCTGCTGCACACCTACGGATTGGAGCGGCGCAAGGTCGCCCAGCAGCTGATTAACGCGGATCGCGAATTGTCCAAGCTGGTCGCTACGCGCCCGACCAAAGACGACACATCCGAACAGGCCCAGATCGACACGGCCAAGATCGAAGCCTTCATGAAACGGCAGAGCGGCTTTGTTTCGGGCACCTCGATCGAGTA
>JBCDKE010000070.1:0-15125 GCA_038747015.1 Pseudomonadota bacterium | reverse complement strand
GCAGACCTCAGCCAAGAAGCTCTCTACTTCATCGGCGGCATCCTGAAGCACGCGAAAGCGCTCAACGCCTTCACCAACCCGTCCACGAACTCCTACAAG
This sequence comes from Pseudomonadota bacterium, assembly GCA_038747015.1. Taxonomy (GTDB): domain Bacteria; phylum Pseudomonadota; class Alphaproteobacteria; order Rhodobacterales; family Rhodobacteraceae; genus Shimia_B. The sequence continues at coordinate 15,026 of JBCDKE010000070.1, read as the reverse complement.
CGCCTGATCCCGGGCTTCGAAGCCCCGGTTCTGCGCGCCTACTCCGCCCGCAACCGCTCCGGCTGCGTGCGTATCCCGTGGACCGAGAGCCCCAAGGCCAAGCGCGTCGAGGCTCGCTTCCCCGATCCGTCCGCCAACCCGTATCTGTGCTTCGCGGCCCTGCTCATGGCTGGCCTCGACGGCATCAAGAACAAGATCGATCCGGGCGACGCATCCGACAAGGACCTCTACGACCTGCCGCCAGAAGAGCTGGCAGAGATCCCAACGGTCTGCGGCTCGCTGCGTGAAGCTCTCGAAGAACTCGAAGCCGACATGGACTTCCTCCTCGAAGGCGACGTGTTCACCAAGGATCAGATCGAAGGCTACATGGAGCTGAAAATGGAAGAGGTCACTGCCTACGAGCACACGCCTCACCCCATGGAATTCGCCATGTATTACAGCTGCTAATCCACTTTCTCCCTGTGGACTCGACTGGGGGCGCCTCGCGGCGCCCCTTTTCTTTTCCGAATAATGCTCGCTTCATCCTGCGAGGACGCAGTTAACGAATTGGACCAACTCGCCTCATCTGCGGCAATGATGAGCCGATTAAGTTGAATTTTTGCCTTCAGATTCCCGTAAAAAGGTCAAAAGTCTTAAATATGCCGTAATTTGTACAAATTTCGATCAAAATTCGTCATAAATGTGATCCTTGGGTGGCGGCATTCTTGACACAAGGGAGAACCATCATGTCGGTAAGTCGCATGGTTCGGATGAGTGTTGAGTACGAGTGCAGCTTTGGTTTTTTGGCTTTCGTCGAAGAGATCGCTACGTCGCTGGAAACCTCCATTGACGGTCTGGTGACCCAAACCTGGCACTCAGACACTGTCTGTGCCGTCGACGTGGGCGGCACGCGCATCGGCGCCGCTTATGAAGACGCAAGCAAGGCGCCCGAGGGCGTCCCTTGCTTGACCCTCTCACTCGGTAAAAACGACGTTGATACTGGCCCGTGCCTCTTGCGGGACAATCGCGACGACTTCCTTTATTCGGTCCAGCGGCTGCTGGCTGAAAAAGGCAAAGTCGAAACCCTCTCGACTGCGGATTTCAACGCCCCTTTCTCACCGACAACCCTTCAGGAGATGCGCTCCATGACCGCCACCCAAACTTCGTCCGCCGCTATTCGCCCCCCCTTTACCGAAACTCCGATGGACCAAAAGCCCGGCACCCGCGTGGTGCCACGCCGTGTGACGGCCCAAGCAGGCAAAAGACGCGATCGCTGCGTACGTTTGGGCACCGTGCACCTTAACACCAAGGACAACATGACAGGCCAAAAAGCCAAGCTCTACAGCAATGGCTCGCGGCTTGTTAAGTTGCCGGACACCCACGCACTGGGCGAAGAGGCGATCTGCAAATGGGCCCTGCGTTCAGCTACTGATCCCGTGTCGCAAAAAACGGCGACTACCGTAAAGCACCTGACACGTATCGCTGCTGTAACTGCCGCGGCAGCTACCTTTGGCCATGCGGCAGCGGCAGCAACGCTCGCCACGTTTGGAGCCTGATCGCAAAAACACTGACTGCCACAATCTTCGGACAAAGCCCGTCGAAATTCGGCGGGCTTGCCTTATTCTGCACCGACAGCGCCCTCGTATCGCAACACATTGTGTCGGGTTAATCATTTTTTAACCAAAGCACTGGCGCAAGCGTAAGAAACTTGATACACGTGCGGGAAGGCGAATGTTAACTATATCGATTTGTTGGTGAGTGAAATGAACTTGAAGACCCTTATTACAGCTGGAGCCATGATGCTTGCCGCTACATCAGTAGCAGCGACGACCTTTACATGGACGGAAGGCGATGGCGAAAACCGCAAGCGGGTAGCCGACTCCACTGATCTTGAAGACGCATCCAATGGTTCACCAGGCTTTGACCTGAACCTTTCCAACGGTGGCGATGCATTTGCATTTGACGACAAACTTCAGATCCATGGTCGTATCGTAGGTGCTCGTGACACTTTCTCATTTGACTTCGAATTCGGTGCCGGTTTCACGGTCGAATTTGATCTCGACGGGTACGAGCTCGCTGCCGGCCTGATAGGCTCGGATGGGGTTAGCTCCTATGAGCAGCTTTCCGGCCTTGTCGATCAGGACGGACGCGGGGGTAACCCGTTCGTACAAGATGACCCCGATGGCAAGTTTGTGAAATTCACACTTACCGGGGGTGGTTCGAGCGAGTCGCGTACATTCCAAACGAATGTGCTCGATGGGGATGATCCGTTCATCTTCCGCGGCAAGGCAAACACGCGTTACACGCTTACCGTTGATGGACGTAGCCCGCGTTCAACCAAAAACTTTGACGCTCTTTATGATCTGACGATCTCGACAGTGCCGCTCCCGGCGGGCGCCTGGTTGATGATTGGTGCGTTCGGCGGCCTGGCCGCAATGCGCCGCCGCAAAAAAGCGTAAGTAAGACAAGCATTTTTGTAAGAGGCCCGGTTTTCCCGGGCCTTTTTCTTTTGCGCGGATGCCACGCCCTGCCCGACCGCGTGCACCGCCAATTGTGACCTGACGTCCTGCTTGCCGCGCCCGCGTGCTGCCTGCAAAGGTGACGCGAACGTCAAGGAGCACACCCATGTCCGCTACCGACCAGATCGTCAGCCTCGAAATCCGCGGCAAGGTCGCGATCCTCACCATGACCAACGGTGCCAACAAGCAAAACCTGGCATTCGCCGAGGCCATGCTCGCCGCGCTCAAAGAGGTCGAGGAAAACAAGACCATCAAAAGCCTGGTGCTGACTTCCAACGACGAAAAAAACTGGTCCCAGGGCGTCGACCTCAACTGGCTCATGGCCTCGATCCACGGCGGCAAACAGGATGACGTGCGTGCCTTCATGTACGCCATGAACAAGGTTTTCGGCGGCCTCCTGACCCTCCCCGTCCCCGTCATCGGCGCGCTGACCGGCCACGCCTTCGGCAACGGCGCCATGCTCGCCTGCTGTTGCGATTTCCGCGTCATGCGTCAGGATCGCGGCTACTTCTGTTTCCCCGAGGTGGACATCAACATCCCGTTCCTGCCCTCCATGGTGGCCTTCTGCCGCAAAGCGATCCCCGAATATCGCTTCAACGAACTGAAACTGACCGGCCGCCGCGCCACCGCCGACGAACTGCTCAAGGACGGCATCATCGAGGCCGCCTTCCCCGACGCAGACGCCACCCTCGCAGGTGCCATCGAATTCGCGGAAACCTTCTCCAAAGGCCGCGCCATCTTCGGCGAACACAAACGCCGCATGCACGGCCACATCCTCGAGATCATGGACAGCAAGGACGGTGAGTACATCGAACCGCTCAACCTGACGGTCTGATTCAGCCAGGGACGGTGGGCGGGGCGCCTTTGCGCAGCAAACAGCGCCGTCCCACCGGCTTACATATCGCCGCGATGCACCACATAAGTGTGGATCGAAAAGATCAGCCCGCCGGTCTCGGGCATCCGCACAAGGCTCTGCCGCTCCGTGCGCAAGTAATCCCCCACGCCCACCGGCTTCTCCCGCCGATCATTCGCTGATCGCGGCTGAAACAGCGCCGCGTCATGGTACCAGAGCTGGTTATACCGCCACATGGGCCGATCCGGGCGCACCGCCTGAAACACCCGCTCGATCTGCCGATCCATCCGCGCGTCGATCTCTTCGACCGGCTCGTGGATCACCGCCATCTCCCGCCCGATCTTCTCCGCCAGCATCCAGGACGCCGGAAAACACAACAAGGCCGCCACCATCACATGGGCGTCGCCTCGCTTTTCGAGGATCACGATATCCTCCTGAATGACCCCCGCCAGCGCGTCGATCCCCGCCCCCTCGGGCAACGTCACCTCGCGCCCGTGATCGCGCGCCAGATGCTCGGTGACCAGCGCCACAGCCTCCGCCTGCGCTGGCTCCGACCCCGGACAGGCCGCAAAAACTTCGTCTCGACGCTCTCTGAGCAACCGCTGCCGCAAGGCCAGCTGCCCGGCCTCCGCTTCGTCGAAAATCAACCAGTCGCGCGGGTCCAGGATCTGCAACGAGGGCAACGCCCGCAGCTCCAGCGCCGGATAGGGTATCGCCCGTTGAAGGACCAAATCCGACATTTCCCCCCGCCCCTATGTTCGCTTTCCGCCCAGATTACCCGGTTTTCACCGTTACGCTTCTTACTATCCAGGGAGGCGGCCATGAACCAGCACTACCGAGATACCCGCAAGATCGACCCAAACCGCGGCTCGCGTCTGGGGGACAATACCCCCAACGACAATGACCGCATCGAAATCGGCCCCACTCAGCTCGCCTTCCGCGAATGGGAGGCCGCGGGGCTCGAGCTGCCCGATCTCCAGGCCATGCGCGCCTACCGCCTCAAACGCCTCGTCGATGCAATCCACGAACGCGACTATGGCGGGCTCCTCGTCTTTGACCCGCTTAACATCCGCTACGCCACCGACTCCACGAACATGCAGCTCTGGAACACCCACAACCCCTTCCGCGCACTCCTCGTCTGCGCGGACGGCTACATGGTGATCTGGGACTACAAGAACTCGCCCTTCCTGAGCACCTTCAACCCGCTCGTGCGCGAGCAACGCTCCGGCGCAGATTTCTTCTATTTCGACCGGGGCGACATGATCGAACCGGCCACGGACAAGTTCTCCAAAGAAGTCCGCGACCTCATCCGCGAACATGGCGGCGGCAATATGCGCCTGGGCGTGGACAAGGTGATGATACACGGCCTCCGCGCGCTCGAGGCCCATGGCTTCGAGGTGATCCCCGGCGAAGAGCTCACCGAAAAGGCCCGCTGCGTCAAAGGCCCTGATGAACTCAAGGCCATGCGCTGCGCCTCCCACGCCTGCGAATTAGCCGTCCACGAGATGGAGAAATTCGCCCGCGCGAATGTCGGCGACGGCAAAACCTGCGAGGACGATATCTGGGCTGTGCTCCACGCCGAAAACATCCGGCGCGGCGGCGAATGGATCGAAACCCGGCTCTTGGCCTCCGGTCCCCGCTCAAACCCCTGGTTCCAGGAATGCGGCCCCCGCATCACCCAGCAAAACGAAATCATCGCCTTCGACACCGACCTCGTTGGCTCCTACGGCATCTGCGTCGATATCTCGCGCACCTGGTGGATCGGCGACCGCCCGCCCCGCCCCGACATGATCGAGGCCTACCGCATGGGCGTCGAACACATCGAGGCCAACATGGCAATGATCCGCCCCGGCCTGAATATCGAAGACTGGGTCCGTGGCTCCCACCGTCTTCCTGAGAAATATCAAAAGCTTAAATACGGCTGCTTCGCCCACGGCGTGGGCCTTTGCGATGAATGGCCCCTTATGGCCTATCCCGACCAGATGGTCGAAGGGGCGTTCGACTACGAACTCCAGCCCGGCATGACAATCTGCGTCGAGGCCCTCATCGGCGAAGAAGGCGGCGACTTCTCGATCAAACTCGAGGATCAGGTCGTCGTTACCGAGGACGGCTTCGAAAACCTGACGCTCTACCCCCACGACGCCGCGCTCATGGGGCAAGGCTGACACGCTTCACCGAGCCGCAATCCAAATCACCACCGCGCGATCCGACTGACACAGACCTTTTCCCACGCGCTCCGAACCCCCACACTGGGTCGGGCAAAGGAGACGACCATGCCCACAGAGCGTTTTACCTTCACCGGCCATGATGGCTCGCAACTCGCCGCGCGCCTCGATCTGCCTGACGGGCCCCTCCTCGGGACCGCGCTCTTTGCCCATTGTTTTACTTGCGGCAAGGACATCCCCGCCGCCCGCCGCATCGCTTCGCGGCTTGCCGCACTCGGTCTCGCGGTGCTGCGCTTTGATTTCACCGGCCTTGGCCATTCCGAAGGCGAATTCGGCAACACCACGTTTTCCTCCAACGTCGCCGACATCCTGGCCGCGTGCAAAGCGCTGGAGGCTCGCAAAATGCCCCCCACGCTCCTCATCGGGCACTCGCTGGGCGGAGCGGCCGTGCTCAAGGCCGCCGCCTCCATGCCCGACATCCGCGCCGTCGTGACCCTCGGCGCGCCCTTTGAGCCCGCCCACGTGACCCACAATTTCGAAGGTGCGCTGAGCGACATCGCCGCCAATGGCACAGCTGAGGTCAATCTGGGCGGCCGCGCGATCACCATCGGTCAGGATTTCGTCGAGGACGTGAATGCCGAAAACCTCACCGCCGCGATCCGCGCCACCAAGGCCGCGCACCTGATCCTCCATGCGCCACGCGACTCCATCGTCGGCATCGAAAACGCCGAGGCGATCTTCCGCGCCGCCAAACATCCCAAGAGCTTCGTGACCCTCGACAGCGCCGATCACCTGATCACCAATGGCGAGGACGCGGAATACGCCGCCGAGGTAATCGCCGCGTGGTCCACGCGCTACCTCGACCTGCCGAAACTTGCAGCCCCCATCGGCGCGCCCGAGGGTGTCGTCCGGGTGGCCGAGGCCGACCCCAAGGGCTTCCTGCAGGATATCACTCACGGCCCGACACATCACGCGCTAGCCGATGAACCCATCGCCTATGGCGGGACGAACCGGGGCATGTCTCCCTACGGCTACCTCTCCGCCGGGCTCGGGGCCTGCACCTCGATGACCATCCGCATGTACGCCCGCCGCAAAGGCTGGCCGCTGAGCCATGTCTACGTGGACGTCACCCATGACAAGGTCCATGGCCAGGACGCCGAACCCAATGCGGGCGCAAAGATCGACAAGTTCATGCGCCACATCCACCTCGAGGGCGATCTCACTGACGAACAACGGCAAAGATTGCTCGAGATCGCCGATAAATGCCCGGTCCACCGTACGCTTGAGGCGTCCAGCGTCGTGAAAACGAAGCTTATCGAGCCTGTCAGCTAGGCAGCGTGATCTGCTCGCCGCGCTTCAAAATCCGTTCTTGCAGACCGCCTGACCACCAAACGAGCCGCACCGACTTGCCGCGGGTGGCATAGACCTTTGCCGTATCTGCCGAAACCTCGACACCACTTTGCTCGTCCATACCGATGCCGATATAGCCGCGATTGGCCGAGATCACTTTGCGCAAACGGTACTCCCGGCCCCGTTCACCCACATGTTGATCGAGCACGACGCGCGGCAGGAAACCGAGCCCCGAGCGTGTATAGGCATTACCGCCTGTGCCCCCCGATATCATGAGCTTTGACATCACAGCCGCGCCCGCGCTGCCTCCGGCCATCACCGTTCCTGCGCTGTGCGCCGCGCGCAACCAATCGTGCATGCCGGGTACCTGGCCCAGAGTCAAAACCTGCCGCTTCTGCGCGCCCCCGCTGAAAAGGATGAGGTCAGCCTCTGCAATCATCTCTTGTGCAGAGCCACTTAGCGGCAGTGCCGAAACGTTGCGGTAACCGAGGTTCTTCAAAAGCTCGCGGCCAAAGCCCAGCGCCCCGTCCGGATCTCGTGCCGCGTAAGGCGCGATCAACGCTGTGCGTCCTCTACTGACACGGGGCAAACGCTTCAAAAGCCGCTCTTCAAAACGACCGCCCCCGAAGGCGATGACGCTGGGCAGCTTGGCCTTGGCCTGAAGCATGGCAGGAGCCGCACAAAACGCCGCTGATATCTTTAGAAGGCTGCGTCTTTCCATGCCGTGCCCTGCCTGACCTGTCGCCCCATCAAGTTATCGCTTGCTGCAGACGAAGCAAAAGAAAAAGGGCGCCCCACCGGGACGCCCTTTCTCAAATCCGTAGGGTGCGCAGTGCGCACCATGGCTTACCCGCGAGCGTCGCCCACCAGCTTCCAGAGCGCAGGGATCAGCATCCCGGCCACGGCCAGCTTGATCAGGTCACCGATGACAAAGGGCGTCAGGCCCCAGGCAAAGGTCTGCGCCATCAGCGTCGTGTCGGCTGCCAGACGGTCACCGGCCATGATCCAGTAGGCCAGCCACAAGAGGCCAGGCACATAGATCAGCACGTTGGCCACGAAGATCCCGCCAAAGAGCGATTCAACCCGCCGATCCATGCCACGGCGCGCGACCCAGCCCAGATAGGCGGTGGCGAGCACGTAACCGAGGATATAACCGCCAGAGCCGCCGAGCATGTAGGTGATGCCCTCAACCGGCCCGTTGAAGAACCCCGTCGTGCGGGCAAAAACGTTAAAGCCCAGCGCACCCAGCAGCGTGTAGGCGCCGATCGTCATCAGACCCAGACGCGGGCCATAGGCCACGGCGATCGCCAAAACGCCAAAGGTACCCAGCGTGATCGGCACCGGCGACGGCGGGATGGCGACGGACGTCTTCGCTGCCAAGATCAGCGCGGCGACGCCCAAAACGACCAGAACCACCTGCTTGATCAGGCGCGCGGTCCCCTCGGTGGGCCCCACGGCCTCCATCAGTGCTTTGTCATAAGTGGTGGCCATGTGCCCCTCCTGTTTTCTTTGACCGCCAGATACATCCACCAATGCTGCAACTGCAAGCATGTTAGCGCACAAGCGGGCCTCCGCGTCTGCTAGGGATTGAAAATGACCTCCTCAATCCAAGGCTATGTCATCTGCACCACGCCGCGCAGCGGCAGCACCCTGTTGTGCAAAATGCTCGCGGCGTCCCGGGTTGCAGGCCAACCCGACTCGCATTTTCATCGCCCCTCGCTCGATGCATGGCTCAAGAGCTACGAACTAACGGGCGTTGATTTCCCGTCAGAAGCCCAGGCACTGCGCCGCGTATTCGACAGCGCCATCGCGCGTGGCCGTGGCAACGGCACGGTCTTTGCTCTGCGCTTGCAGCGCGACAGCTTCGATTTCTTCATGTCTGCCCTGAACAAGGTTCAGCCCAAAGGGACTTCTGACACCGACCGCCTGCGCGCAACCTTCGGTGATCTGCGCTTCATCCATCTGGAAAGGCTCGACAAAGTGGCCCAAGCGGTCTCTCTCAGCATCGCGCAACAGTCCGGGCTTTGGCACCGAAACGCGGATGGCACCGTGCTCGAGGGCACAGCTCCTGCCGACATGCAGCGCTTTGATGCCTCCGAAATCGCTGCCCTGCGCAACAAGGCCCAGGATCAGAACGACGCATGGGCCGACTGGTTCCAGACCGAAGGCATCACACCCTACCATCTCACCTACGAGGCCCTCGCCGCCCGGCCGCACCAAGAGGTTGCACAGCTCATGAAAGCGCTCGGACTACCGGTCGACGCCCTAGACGGCGTTGAAACACCAACGGCGCAGCTTTCGGATCACACGAACCGCGCTTGGATCACGAGATTCCGGGCGAACCCGCCCAGCTGAACTCACATCGCCAGAGAATTGCGCGCCCCAAACGGTGCGTAGAGGCTCGTCATGCGGTAATCCTTGCGCGGGCCTTTGACATCCCATGTGGATCGCCACTTGGGCCACTCGCTGAAATCGTATCGCACATCGTATGTGTCCGGCGCGCAATCATGGTGCGCAGTGGGTCGGTCAAACAGCATCTGGTGAAACGGTTTGCCATCCTCGAAATGGATATCAAACCCGCCCTCCATGGGTTTCCACCAGTACCGGCGCCCGGCGGTAAAGTCCTGCCCACGCACCTCCAGATTGCCCCATTCCAGATAGGTCCAGCGCCGCGTGATCCGCGCCAGCCCTTCAAATACACCGGGTGGCTCCGACTTGTGGACGATATCGCGCTTTAGCAGCCAAACGCGTCTAAAATCGTGATGGTCAAAGTCACTCACTGATCGTGCCCGCCGTGATAAATCCCGTCTCGCCGATGAAGCGCAGCACATCGCCGCCCGCATCCATGTCATAGCAGTCCCAGCCATCCGCCGGTGGCCACTGGCTGCAATATTGATCCCCGCGCACCGCCCAATAGCCCCATGACGGACGGCCATTGTCATAGAGCGTGCGCCCCGAGGCGTAGAAAGTCTGCACCTCGCCGCCCTCGTAGGTCAGCGTCACATCGTCCAATGCCGCCTCGATCTCAGCCCCGGTGAGCGGCTGAAAATCCTGGGCAGCGGCCATCGCTGGCAAAAACGCGAGTAAGGCTGCAAAACGCATGGTTGCGCTCCTTGTTCTCAGGCAGGGCCTAGACTATCAGCGCGGCCATCGCCAGCAGCACATGACCCGGAAGGTCCCCCGATGATCCCACGCTACTCCCGTCCCGACATGGTCGCCATCTGGAGCCCCGAGACAAAGTTTCGCATCTGGTACGAAATCGAGGCCCACGCCTGCGATGCCCAGGCCGATCTGGGCGTGATCCCCCGCGAAAATGCCGAGGCCGTGTGGAAAGCCAAGGACGTGGAATTCGACGTCGCCCGCATCGATGAAATCGAGGCCGTCACCAAACATGACGTCATCGCCTTCCTGACCCATCTGGCCGAAATCATCGGCAATGACGAGGCCCGCTTTGTGCACCAGGGCATGACCTCCTCGGACGTGCTCGACACCACCTTCAACATTCAGCTCACCCGCGCCGCCGACATCCTGCTCGCCGACATGGACGGCCTCCTCGCCGCGCTCAAGCGCCGCGCCGAAGAGCACAAGATGACCGTGCGCATCGGGCGTTCGCACGGCATCCACGCCGAACCGGTGACCATGGGCCTGACCTTCGCGCGCTTCTACGCTGAAATGGACCGCAACCGCGCTCGCCTCGTTGCCGCGCGCGAGGAAATCGCCACCGGTGCAATCTCGGGCGCTGTGGGCACCTTCGCCAATATCGACCCGGCGGTTGAGGCCCATGTTTGCGCCAAACTCGGCCTTTCCCCCGAACCCGTGAGCACGCAGGTGATCCCCCGCGACCGCCACGCCATGTTCTTCGCCGTCCTCGGCGTCATCGCCTCCTCGGTCGAAAACATCGCGACAGAAATCCGCCACATGCAGCGCACCGAGGTTCTCGAGGCCGAGGAATTCTTCTCCAAGGGCCAAAAAGGCTCTTCCGCGATGCCCCACAAACGAAACCCCGTGCTGACCGAAAACCTCACCGGGCTGGCGCGCCTCGTGCGCATGGCCGTCGTGCCCGCCATGGAAAACGTGACGCTCTGGCACGAACGCGACATTTCGCACTCCTCCGTGGAACGCAATATCGGCCCAGACAGCACCGTGACGCTCGATTTCGCACTGGCGCGCCTGACTTCTGTCATCGACAAGCTCGTCGTCTACCCCGACAATATGATCGCCAACATGAACAAATTCCGCGGCCTCGTGCATTCCCAGCGCGTGCTGCTGGCACTCACTCAGGCCGGGGTCAGCCGCGAAGACGCCTACCGCCTCGTTCAGCGCAACGCGATGAAGGTCTGGGAACAGGGCGCCGATTTCATGACCGAACTCAAGGCCGACGCCGAGGTTACCGCAGCGCTCTCCGAGGCGGACATCGAAGACAAATTCGATCTCGGCTACCACACGAAACACGTGGACACGATTTTCGCGCGGGTGTTTGGCGACAGCTAGTGCTATCGCTTACCTAGAGGCTACCCGTCCCTGAGGAGAGATCCCCGATGACCGAAATCACCATAGATACCGCGACGCTGAAAACCGTGCGCAAGGCGCGCAAAATCGCCCGCAGCAAGCTCGCGAAACTCTCTGGGGTCACCGAACGGCAGATCACGCGTCTGGAAACCAACGCAGGCGCGGCGACGCTGCCCCACCCTGCCTTCATGCGTCTGGCCGCCGCGCTCGATATCCCGCAGCCGGTCCTGACGGGCGAACTCGCCCTCATGGAAGACGACCTCGTCCCCGCCTCCGAACTCAACTGCGAGAGCGGCTGCGGCTGCTGCGGTTGAGCACGGGGTTAGACACTGGGGCAGACACGTAGTTACCGCGGGGCCCTTTCCCAGAGCGCCTCGCCACCTAGTTTGCCCTGCTGAAACGCGTCCGAGACGCAAACAGCAGAGGCACGCACGATGAACAGATTTACCCCCAGTATCCTCGCCCTCACTCTCGCCGCAGCGCCCACATTGGCGTTCGCCGCAGGTGGCGGTTCTTCGACAGCGCCAAAGCCGACGGCCACAACTACCGAGTGCGAGGAAGGTCAGGTCTACGACGAAGGCGCAAAGGCTTGCGTCAAGATCGAAGACAGCTCCATGAACATGGATGAAAGCTACGACGCCGTGCGCGAACTGGCCTATGCAGGCCGATACGCCGACGCCCAGCTGATCCTTGCCACCATGGACCCCTCTGACGACCGCGTTCAGACTTATTGGGGCTTCACCCACCGCAAATTGGGCAACATGGAAAAGGCCATGGTCGCCTATTACTCTGCGCTGGTGACGAACCCCGATAACCTGCTGGTGCGCTCCTATATGGGTCAGGCCTATCTCGAGATGGGCGCGATGAAGATGGCACAGGCTCAATTGACAGAGATCGTCGCCCGCGGCGGGCTCGATAACTGGCCGGCAAAATCGCTCGCCATGGCGATCCGCGACGGCAAGAGCTCGTCCTACTAGGAACGACTGCCGCAGTTATGACGCATCATCTGCGGTGACGCTGCGGAGACAATAGCTTGGCGGTTTACGCGTGATCGCCAAGCCCCTATCTAGGCCGGGATATGGAAGGCCCCGCCCTATGAATGATAACGCAGAATCGCCAGACACTCAGTTTGAGTTCGTGGACTGGCTGCAAAATCTGCTTTTCATTTCAATGATCCGCGTGTTGCGCTGGTTGCCCTACGAAAAGCGTCTCGCCGCCATGGGCTGGGCGAGCAAAAACGTGGTCGGACCACTCTCCGGGTATCGGCGGCGCGCGCGCAAAAACCTAAAGCTGATCTACCCCGACAAGCCGCAGGAGGAGCGCGGTGAGATCGCCGACAAGGTTTTAGAGAATTTTGGCCGCGGGATCATGGAGAACTACTCCCACAAAGAGTTCCGCGAAAAGATCAAGGAAATGAAGATCGAAGGCCCGGGGCTCGAAGCCGCCCGCGCCGCCCAGGCCGAAGGCCGCCCGATCATCTTCACCTCAGGCCATTATTCAAATCACGAAGCGACGCGCACCGCGCTGGACCTTGCAGGTTTCAAGGTGGGCGGGCTCTACAAACCCGCGTCTAACCGGTACTTCAACGCCCACTATGTCGAAACCGGCGCAGTGGTATCAGGCCCAGTCTTCCCCCTCGGCAAAGCCGGTACCGTCCAGTTCTTTCGTTTCCTGAAAAAAGGCGGTCAGGGTTTCCTGCTGCACGATGTCTATGTCCACGGTGCGCAGCATATCGATTTCTTGGGCAAACCCGCCAGAACCGCTGTCTCCGCCGCCGAACTCGTCTTGAAACTCAACGGGGTCCTGATCCCCTATTTCAACACACGCCAACCTGACGGCGTCAGCTTCAAGATCGAACTGCTGGATCCAATTCCCGCCAGCGACGCGCGAACAATGACTGTCGAACTCGTCCGCTTGCTGGAAGAACGGATTCACGAGGATCCCAGCCAATGGCTGTGGATTCATCGGCGCTGGAAAGGCGTTCCCGGCGCGGCCTAGCGCAGGTGCGCGGCCCCCAGGATCGCTCCGCTATCGGGCGCCTGGAACAACACCACAGCACGATCGGTGCCCGGCAAGGACGCCTGCATAGAGAAATCTCCACGCCCGTTCCAAGTATCGGCCTGCGTCAGCGACGTGACCACATTCGTGTAGTCAAGCGTGCGTCCGGCATTCTCACCGCGCTTGATGGCAACGGTGGATGTCGGCCGATAGGTGACGATCTGAACCTCAATGCCACTCGGCAGACGCTCCAGAGCTTCGGCGCGTACCTGCACGCGGTTCCCGCTCAGCGAGGTCTCAACATCGATCTTGGGCTCGAGGGCTCCGTGGTTCGCCAGATGCGCGCTGACTTCCTGAGGCCGCGTGCCAATGACGTGGTCCTGACCGCCGATGATCATCTGCGGCGTGTAAACCGACCGCGCGCCCGCTGCCCGTGCGTAGGCCTTTTGGCGCTCGGTAAAGCTGGGATCCGCGAATTCGTCTTTCCAGCCGATGTAATCCCAGTAGTCCACGTGAAACGCCAGGGCGATGACATCGCTATCCTTGGCCAGATCATGGAGCATCTTGTCCGCGGGCGGGCAGGACGAACATCCCTGACTGGTATAAAGCTCTATAACGGTCGTGTTCTGCGCCCACGCGCTTCCCGCCAGCGTGGCAGACAGCGCCATGGATGACGCGCAGATGATCGTCCAGATACGTCGCATACTCGGACCCCTTACCTTGTGAACCCCGGAGGTAATGGACCACGGGGCGTTTGGCCAATCAAGGAAACGCGATGGGTTGTCATCATTGCCGTGACAATCTGCCCCCGTCACACGGATTCGCTGTGATAATTCAGCGTTTCAGCGCGCAGAACTCACCCATGGACTCGCTCACCTCTCCGATCACGCACCATAACTGTGCGTTCAGACAGGGGATTCTCCGCAACACCCTTGATCCATTTCGCCGCTCGCGCCATTTCTTGGGGAACCCTCCCCGCCAGTCACCCAGCAAGGAGCAGCCAGATGACGATCCAGGTAGGAACCGACACCGCCAAAACCCGCCGGGACCTCACGGTCGGTGACCAGACCCTCGCCTATTACTCGATCCCCGCCGCTCAGGCCGCTGGCCTCGGCGACTTCGCCCAGCTTCCCGCCGCGCTCAAGGTCGTCCTCGAAAACATGCTCCGCTTCGAAGACGGTGGCCGCACCGTCAGCGTCGACGACATCAAGGCGTTCTCGGAATGGGGCGCCAATGGCGGCAAAAACCCGCGCGAGATCGCCTACCGCCCGGCCCGCGTGCTGATGCAGGATTTCACCGGCGTCCCCGCCGTTGTCGACCTCGCCGCCATGCGCGACGGGATCAAGGCACTGGGCGGTGACCCGCAAAAGATCAATCCGCTGAACCCCGTGGACCTCGTCATCGACCACTCGGTGATGATCGACGAATTCGGCAATCCCCGCGCCTTCCAGATGAATGTGGACCGCGAATATGAACGCAACATGGAACGCTACACGTTCCTGAAATGGGGCCAATCCGCGTTCAATAACTTCCGCGTCGTGCCACCGGGCACCGGCATCTGCCATCAGGTCAACCTCGAATACCTGTCCCAAACCGTCTGGACCGACCAGGACCAGAGCGGCGAAATGGTCGCCTACCCGGACACGCTCGTCG
>JBCDKE010000069.1:0-15155 GCA_038747015.1 Pseudomonadota bacterium | reverse complement strand
GGGTTCGAAATTCAGTCCGGTGGATTTTGCCAGATCGATATCGCTGGTCAGGATGCCTGCGCGCCATCCGGCAAAGCCGGGTTCCCTGAGCCGTGCACCGAGCGTGCCGTAGAGCGCGAAGAGCGATTTCTTGTTGCCGATGCGGGCCCCGTAGGGCGGGTTGCAGATTACAAGGCCGGGGGTGCCTTCGGGCGCGGCGAGTGCGGCCACCGGGCGTTCATCGAACTGGCAGGATACACCGGCGCGTTTGGCGTTGTCGCTGGCGGCGCGGATGGCGCCTGCGTCGCGGTCAAAGCCGTAGAAGGCGCCCTGAGCCGCCGGTGCTGCGCCGGGGCGCATCTGTGCCCAGCTCGCGGCGTTGAAGCTGGCAAGCCGTTCAAAGGCAAAGCTGCGGCTGCGACCGGGGGCGAGGTTCGCGGCGATCTCCGCGGCCTCGATTGGGAAGGTGCCGGAGCCGCACATGGGGTCGATGACGGACTCGCCGGGCTCATATCCGCAGGCGCGCAGCATGAGCGAGGCCATGGTTTCGCGCAGGGGTGCCTTGCTGACGGCGGCTTTGTGGCCGCGTTTATGGAGCGGTTCTCCGGAGGTATCGACGCTGAGCGTGCAGATGTCCTTTTCAATCCTGATTTTGAGCGTGACTTGGGCCTGCGGGTGGACCGGGATCGCCGCGCTGCGCAAGGCGCGTTCGAGGCGCTGGGTCGCGGCCCCGGCGTGGGAGATGCGCGATTTGCGGCAGGTCACATCAATGCGCACCGGTTCGCGGGGGATCAGCGTGTCGGCCCAAGGGAACCGCTGTGCCTCGCTACCCAGCTGATTGAGATTGAGCGCGCGGAAGCTGCCCATCCGGACGAGCACCCGTGTGGCCCCGCGCAGCCAGAGATTGGCGCGCCAGACGTCCTGCCACGTGCCGCGAAGCTCTACACCGCCGGCGACGGCGCGGGCGGGGGAGAATCCGAGCTCAGCCGCCTCGCTGGCGAGGTGTGGTTCGAGCCCCGGTACGCAGATGAGGAATATGTCCAGTTTCTCTGCCATGTCATCAGCCCTATCGCGGATGTCACATAACGGAAACATGAACCAGCTAATGCGGCGTCAATTCGTGGAGGGGAACCGATGGTCGAACTGAATCCGATCCGCTTTGTGTTGTCTTGCCTAACAGGCCGTCGCGTCAGCCACTCTGGCCCGCAATGGCTGAGGGGTATCGATTAGAGACGCAAGCGCGGGTACTCGATCTTTGGGCAGCGGTCCTGAACGACGGTGACGCCTTGCGCCTCTGCTGTGCGGGCGGCGACGGCGTTGCGCACGCCCAGTTGCATCCAGATCGTTTTGAGGCGCGGCAGATGGACGAGCGCGTCCTCGACGACCTCGCCCACGGCCTCGGAACGGCGGAAGATGTCGACCATGTCAGCTTCTGCCGCCTCAGCCAGAGAGGCGACGATTTTTGCCCCGTGGAGCGTAGCGCCGGCCACGGTGGGGTTCACCGGGATCACCCGGTAGCCCATCTGCACGAGGAAGCGTGTCACGTCGTTCGAAGGCCGCGTAGGATCGAGCGAGGCCCCGACCACGGCGATGACCTGCGTTTCGCGCAGGATGCGGATGAGTTCGTCGTCGGTGGTGTTATCGCCCATGGGGCGACCATAGGCGCAGCCAAGCTTGACAGATAGCCCCCTTGGGTTCACCCAGCGCCAAACCTAAATGAGGGACGTCATGACCATTTCCGTCTATCAGCGCGATCTTCCGGATGATCTGGATCTCGGCCCGATTGTCGCCATCGATTGCGAAACCATGGGGCTGAACCCCCATCGCGACCGGTTGTGTCTGGTGCAGCTGTCCGGCGGTGACGGGAACGCGCATCTGGTGCAGGTGGAAAAGGGTCAGACCGAGGCGCCTAATCTGGCCGCTTTGCTACGCGATCCTACGGTGCTGAAGCTGTTTCATTTCGGGCGCTTTGACATTGCGGCGATGTACCATGCGTTTGGTGCTTTGGCCGCGCCGGTCTACTGCACCAAGATCGCGAGCCGTCTGGTGCGGACCTACACGGATCGTCACGGGCTCAAGAACCTGACTGCCGAGCTGATCGATGTCGATATCTCGAAGCAGCAGCAGATGTCGGACTGGGGCGCGCCGGAGCTGACGAAGGCGCAACAGGAATATGCGGCCTCCGATGTGCTCTATCTGCACCGCCTCCGTGAAGCTTTGGACAAGCGGCTGGAGCGTGAGGGACGGACCCAGATCGCCCAGGCGTGTTTTGATTTCCTGCCAACGCGTGCGAAGCTGGACCTGGCTGGCTGGCCGGACACTGACATTTTCGCGCATTCGTAAAGGAAGGGCATGACCCGTTCTGAGTTTCTAGAGACCGCACGGCGGGTGATCCGCGTCGAAGGGGCCGCGTTGGGGTCACTGGCGAATGCGCTGGACGAAAGCTTTGGCGAGGCGGTGGAGACGCTCTTGGCGTGCAAGGGCCGCGTCATTGTCTGCGGCATGGGCAAGTCTGGCCATGTGGGCAAGAAGATCGCGGCGACATTCGCCTCGACGGGCACGCCTGCGCAGTTCGTGCACCCGGCCGAAGCCTCGCACGGGGATCTGGGCATGATGGCGTCAGGCGATGTGGCGCTGATCCTGTCGAATTCGGGGGAGACGCCCGAGCTCGCCGATGTGGTGGCCTACACGCGTCGATTCTCGATCCCGCTCATTGGGGTGGCGTCGAAGCCTGAAAGCTCGCTGATCCGGCAGTCGGATGTGGCGTTGATCCTGCCCAAGGTCGAAGAGGCGTGTGGCACTGGGATCGTGCCGACATCGACGACGACCATGACGCTGGCGCTGGGCGATGCGCTGGCCGTGGCGCTGATGGAGCATCGCCAGTTCACACCGGCGAATTTCAGGGAGTTCCATCCCGGTGGGAAGCTCGGTGCGCAGCTGGCGCGGGTCGGTGACCTGATGCACAAGGGCGAGGCCCTTCCGTTGGTGGCCGCGGACACGGACATGGGCGAGGCGCTTCTGACGATTTCGCAAAAGGGTTTCGGCGTCGTGGGCGTGATCGGTAGCGATGGTCGTCTGACGGGTATCGTCACCGACGGTGACCTGCGCCGTCACATGGACGGCCTGCTCGAGCGCAAGGCGGGCGAGGTGATGACCGCCGCCCCTGCAACCATTGACCCGGACTCGTTGGCCGAAGAGGCGTTGGCACAGATGAATGATCGCAAGATCACCTGCCTCTTTGTCACCGAAGGCGCAGAGCCTGTCGGGCTGATCCATATCCATGACTGTCTGCGCGTAGGTCTTGGCTAATGGCGGTGCGGGCGGACGGATATAGCCGGACCGTCAGAACGCTCAAAGTCGTGCTGCCTTTGGTGGCGCTGGGTCTGCTTTCCACGCTGTTCTTTTTCTCGGGTGAAGTTGATCCAACGCAGTCGATTCCCTATGCGGAGCTGAACATCGATCAGATTGTGCGCGAGGAGCAGCTGTCTTCACCCTATTTCGCGGGAGTCACTTCTGAAGATACGGCGGTCGTCTTAACCGGGACGGCGGTGGTTTCGGACCCTGACAACGATGAAATATTCACCATCGACGACGTGGACGCGCAATTTACGTCACAAAGCAGCAATGTTTTGGATGCCGTTGCGGCCTTTGGCACTGTCGATGGGGATGCCGGGACTATCACCTTGGGTGGTGGAACCGTGCTTACGACGTCAGACGGAATTACGATGCGAACAGAAGGTCTTATTACAGAAACCGGGTCGGGGGACACCGAGTCCTTGGGTCCTGTGGACGCGGATGGGCCTTTTGGAACGCTCAACGCGCAACATATGTCCTTAAAACGGCCTAACTCTAATGGGCCTCATCGGATCGTTTTCACAGGCGACGTGAAACTGGTATACGTTGAGTAATAGAATTGAGAGACGAAATTCAATGCTAGTTCGAGTTATCGCGGTTGTTTGCTTGATTGCGGTTTCCCCAATGGTTTCGGCCCAGGGTTTGCAGGTGGCCTTTGCCGGGCTTGGTCAAACAACTGACCAGCCAATCGAGATCGCTGCGGACACTATGGCGATAGATCAGGATGATGGATCCGCAGTGCTCACCGGTAACGTGGTGATTGGGCAAGGTGATTTGCGGATGACCGCAAGCCGCGTAACGATCGACTATACGCAAGAAGGCGGAATTTCGGAGATGTTCGCCGTGGGCGGCGTGGTGATTGTCACCCCCGAAGAGGAGGTTGAGTCGACCACCGCGCTGTACAAGCTGGCCGATGACAGCATTTTTCTGAGCGGTGATGTTCTTTTGGTGCAGGGTCGTAGCACGGTTTTGTCAGAGACGATGCGCGTGGACCTGACCGATGGCACCGCACTTCTGGAGGGGCGCGTGCGTACCGTGCTCCAGCCCACAGAATGACCGGTCCGCAGCTTACAGTGACGGACGGGGGTGCGGGCCTCCAAGTCCACAATCTGCGCAAAAGCTATAAGAAGCGGTTGGTGATCCGTGACGTGTCGCTGGAACTTAAACGCGGCGAAGTGGTCGCGCTTTTGGGGCCGAACGGATCGGGTAAAACCACGTGTTTTTATTCCATCGCGGGTTTGGTGGACGCCGAAGCCGGGCAGGTGATTGTAGACGGGCGAGATGTGTCATCGCTGCCGATGTATCGGCGCGCCAATGAAGGAATTGGCTATCTTCCGCAGGAAATGTCGATCTTTCGAGGCCTGAACGTCGAAGAAAACATCCTGGCGATTCTGGAAATTTCCGAATCTTCACGAGAGGTGCGTAAACGCCGATTGGACGAGCTTCTCGCTGAATTCGCCATCGAGCATTTGCGACGCGCACCTGCGCTCGCCCTGTCTGGGGGCGAACGTCGGCGAGTGGAAATCGCGCGGTGTTTGGCTGCAAAGCCCAAATACTTGCTTTTGGACGAACCTTTCGCCGGGGTTGATCCGATCGCTGTTGGGGAAATTCGCTCCCTCGTAAATGATCTAAAATCTCGCGGTTTGGGCGTATTAATCACCGATCACAACGTCCAAGAAACGCTGGGCATCGTGGACCGTGCCTACATTTTGCACGATGGCAAAGTGCTGATGTCGGGGACCACGAAAGAGATCGTCGAAGACGAGAATGTGCGCCGGGTCTACCTCGGCAATAATTTCCGCTTCACCTAATCTTAGACCTCTTTTGATTGACAGGAGGGCTATCGAGTCCCCACATTGAAGGTATGCAAGGCTACCTTGGCAGTCTGAAACGAGCGCAGTCCCTCGGGCCTGCCGGTCTCATTCAACCAAGAGCCACGCTGGAATCCCAAGGGTAAACATCTATGCGGTCGCCGTTTGGCGTCATCCGCGATGTGTGCCCGGCCAAAAGAAGAAAGAGAGGCCCCATGCGCTATCAGATCACCGGCAAACAGATCGACATTGGCACCGCGCTGCAAACCCACGTTGAAGACTCGCTTGGCGAGGTTGTGGGCAAGTATGCGGGCAGGCCAACGGATGCCTCGGTGGTCTTTTCAAAGTCGGCGCATGAACATGTGTGCGAGGCAACAGTGCATCTGTCCACCGGGTTGACCGCGCAGGCCAGGGGGCAAGCGGTTGAAATATATGCAGCTTTTGAATCTGCTTCGGAAAAGCTGGATAAACAACTAAGGCGGTACAAGCGCCGCCTAAAAGACCATCACAAGGAGCGTTCGCAACCAGTTGAACTCTCTGGCGGCGCCTCGTATATCCTCGCCTCAACGGATGACAGTGGCGAGGCTGAGCCCGAGTCCCTGCAGCCCGTTATCGTCGCGGAGATGGAGACCAAGATCCCCTCTCTCTCGGTTGGCGAAGCGGTGATGCAGATGGAGCTTGCAGGGTCCCCAGTGCTGGTGTTCACAAATGAAACTGCGGGGCGGACAAACGTCGTCTACCGCCGCGATGATGGAAATATCGGTTGGATCGACCCGACGCCTGCTGGCTGAAATCAGCGGCGAGAGGTCCACGATAAGAGACGAAGCGGACATGCAGATCAGCGGAATCCTCAAGCCTGAGGCGGTGAAACTATTGGTTTCTACCACCTCGAAGAAACGTCTTTTCCATGACGTCGCGGATATGGTCGCGGCATGTCATGACATTGCGATACCCACAGCGGTTGAAGCGCTTTTGGAGCGCGAAAACTTGGGGCCTACGGGCGTTGGCAAGGGCGTTGCCTTGCCCCACGCCCGCTTGCCCGGGATCGAGGATGTGATCGGGGCCTTTGTGCGTCTGGAAAAACCGCTGGATTTCGACGCGGTGGATAAACAGCCCGTTGATCTGGTGTTCTTCCTGTTTGCGCCGGAATCGGCTGGGGTCGAGCATCTGAAAGCGCTGGCGCTTGTGGCGCGGACGCTGCGCGAGGAAGCACTGTGCGAAAAGCTGCGCTCGAACCGTAGCCCGGCAGCGCTCTATGGCATTCTGACGTCGGAGATTTCGGCGACGGCGGCGGCCTAGGCCGCGCGCACCAGCGTCAGGTCGAAATCGGCCCTGAGGAAGGGCTCGTTCACTGTACCACTCAGCTCATAACCCTCCGGGAATTCTTCCGGGGGGCATTCCTTGTATCCCATGACCAGATCCTCGCGCACACCGAACACGGCGTCCTGGTCGAGGTAGTCGTCATCGGCGGCGAAGACCTCGGACACGAGGGTGCGGTAGCCTTCTGCCTTGGCAATGAAGTGAAGGTGTGACGGGCGCCATGCGTGGCGTCCGCTGGCGCTGAGGATGTCGCCCACGGGGCCGTCGGTGGGCACCTCGTAGCTCACTGGTTTGACGGTGGAGAAGCCGTAGCGGCCCTGATCGTCGGTGTACTGGATTCCGTGGAAGGAATAGGTGTCCTGTTCCTCGTCTTGGCTGGAATAGAGCCCGTTGGGCGCGGTCTGCCAGATGTCGAGTTCGGCGTTGGGGATTGGCTCCCCATCCATGTTTTTCACTACACCGGTGGCGATGAGCACCTGGCCCGGATAGTGGCGTTTCATGTCAAATCCGTAGGGGATCGTGGGCGATCCTGACACGTGGAAGGGGCCCAGCACGGAGGACGATGTCCCGCCTGGTACCATGTTGATCATATCCACCAGCGACGACAGGCCGAGCACGTCGGACAGAAGCACGAATTCGTGGCGTTCCTTGGAGGTGAATTCGGTCATGCGCTCGAGGAACTGGATGCCTTGGTCCCATTCCTCATGCTTGAGGTTCACGTCCTTGGCGAAGGCGTGGAGGTGCCGTGCCAGCGAGGTCATGATCTCCTGAAACCGGGGGTCGGTTTTGGGCCCGAAGTAGCCCTCGAATGCCTCAGTGATCGTGTCTTTGGTGACATTGCGCATTGTGGCGGTCCTTAACTCAGGATGGCTAGGCTCAAGGCCGGGAATTGGATGAGGACGAGCAGGACGAGCAGCATCACAAAGGCGAAGGGCAGCGCGCCCATGAACACGTCTTTCAGGCTGATCCTGTCGTCATTGATCGTCGATTTGATGACGAAACATGAGATGCCGAGGGGCGGTGTCAGGAGGCCGATTTCGGCACCCACCACGGTGATGATGCCGAACCAGATGAGCGACATATCCATGGCCTCGGCCAGCGGCAGGAAGAGCGGTACGACGATCAGGATGATCGACGCGGTATCGAGGAGCGTGCCCAGAAAAAGCATCAGCACAATGTAGAGCGCCATGACCGTCCAGAACGACGCCTGGCTGTCGGCGAGGATCGACTCGAGTTGGTTCGGCAGGCCCGCAAGGCCGAGCATCCGGCTGTAGATCGAGGCGGCGGTGATCAGGAACAGGATCGCCGCTGTGATGTGCCCGGTTTCGAGGAGTGCGTCCCAGAAGGAGCGGAGTGTCATCGTGCCGCGTGAGATCGCGATGATGAGGGCAACGAGAGCGCCTGCGGCTCCGGCCTCCACGGCGCTGAACCAGCCTGTGTAAATCCCGCCGAGAACGACGGTGATGAGGCCGATGGTGGGGAGCGTCTTTGAGGCGACTTCGCCGCGCGACATCCATTCGGTATCGGCGACCTCGCGACCGCCAACAAAATCAGGCGTGAAGCGGCCCATGAACCAGATCGCGCCGATATAGGCGACGGCGAGGAGGATGCCGGGGACGATGCCTGCGAGGAACATGTCGCCCACCGAAATTTCGGCCACGAAGGAATAGATGATCAGCATCGCCGAGGGCGGGATGATCATGCCGAGGACCGACGACCCCGCCACCACGCCCACCGCGAAGCGGGGATTGTACTGCTGAGCCAGCATCTGCGGCACCGAGACCTTGGTGAAAACCGAGGCAGAGGCGATGGACGATCCAGTCACGGCAGCAAAGACCGCATTGGCGCCCACGGTGCCCATGCCCACGCCGCCTTTGACCTTGCGAAAGCGCATGGTCATGACCTCGTAGACATCCCTGCCTAACCCGGCCTTTGAGACGACGAGCCCCATGAAGGTAAAGAGCGGGATCGTGGCGAAGGTGAACTCCATCGCGCTGTCGCCCACGGCGACCTTGAGCAGGTTCAACGCCAGCTGGAAGTTGTCGCGCATCAACCAGATGGAGACAAAGCTGACCACGCCCAGTGCTACCGGGATGTAGACCCCGGAATAGATCAGAAAGACAATTGCGATGACCGAGATCAGGCCGATTTCGATAGGCGTCACTGGTCTACCCCGTCATGTTCTGGAGTGCGTACAAGGGCGGGGCGGTCCTGACCGGTGATGACTTTGATCACGAAGATCAGGCAGGCGAGGCCGGTACCGAAGGTGATCACTAGTTTGACCGGCCACCAGGGCAGCGTGAAGAGCCCGGGAACGCCGAAATAGTCTTTCGTTTCCCACATGTGCAGGAATTCAGGCAGCGTCACGTAGAAGATCAGGAACATGAAAATGGCGGAGACGGCGTTTATGATCCGTCTCGCGCCAGCTGCAGCCCTTGGGTTCCGTGAGTGGAGAAGGTTGAGAGCCCCGTCCGAACGCGTCAGGCGATCTACCCGGACGACGTCGGCAAGCTGCAGGAAAACGATGAGCACGACGGAGAACTGGACCAGTTCGTAGGTGCCTTTGAGTGGGGCCGAAAAGAGGCCCCGCGCGATGACATCGACATTGAGGATCACGACCAGTGCGAGGACGACGAGTGTGCCGAGTGCGTTGGCAGCGATCGCTATGCCGTTCGCGACCCGAGAGAGGGCAGCTATTGCAGAATTAAGCATCAGGTGCCCCTCCCGGGTCGGACTTGGACCGTGTCGGCCTAGTTCATCGCCTCAGCGGACCAGTCACGCATGGGCGTGTGGCCTGCTGCCTTGAGCTTGTCCATGTAGGCGGCGAGCATGGCGGTGCCGTCTTCGCCGTTGGAGTTGAGCGTTTCGGCCAGTTCCACTGCGATGTTGGGCATCGCTTCGGCCCAGGCGCGGCGGTCATCCTCGGAGAGCTCCACAATGGTGCCGCCACCGTCGACGAAGGCAGTACGGGAGGCGTCAGCGCGGTCCATGGCGATACCGGCGACGTGGTCGCGATAGGCGATGGAGACCTCTTTGAGGACGTTCTGCACTTCTTCGGGGAGCGAGTTCCAGTAGTCGGCGTTGGCCGTGATGGTCTTGGAGTTCACCGCACCCAGATCAGCGCGTAGCATGTAGGGTGCCACTTCGTTGATTTTGAAGGTCGCCGCGGACTCTGGCCACAGCATCCCGCAGTCCACGAGGCCTGTCTGGAGCATGTTGTAGAAGTCGGTGAGACCGCCACGGACGCCAGCGGCGCCGGGGATGCCCTCGAGATAACGCAAGTTCAGACCCGCGCCGGCGATCTTGCGACCCTCAAGGTCGGAGACCGACGATACCGGATCCGCGCAGAACACCTGATAGGTGTCGAGGACCACGCCAGTCGCAAGGTAAACTTGGTTCTGGGCCTCGAATTCATTGTTCATGGCCGGATATTCGCGGGCGATCTCGTCCACGGCCTGCGCCACGGCACGGGCATCAGCGGCCACGAAGGGCGTTGCGCCCGAAATGCCCTGGCTGGGCAGTTTCGAGGAGTGGAAGATCGTTGTGACGATGCCGATGTCACCCAGACCGAGCTGGATGCCTTCGAGCACGCCGCGGGGCTTTACGATGGAGCCGCCGTAGTTCTCCTGCCATTCCATCTGGTAGTTGCCGGTTTCGGCGAGGCGCTTGTCGACTTCCGGGATAAAGAAGTTGGTGAACTCTTTGACCCAGAGCGCGCGGGCCGGGTAGCCGTCGATGACGACCGCCTTGATCGTCTCTGTTGCTGCCGCGGGGATCGCGGTGGCCGCTGCCAGAACCGCCCCGAGGGCGGCGCGCCGTGTGATTGATCCAAACATTTCATATCCTCCCAAGGATCGCGGTGGCGATTATGCTTTCCGCCAAGTGGTTGTGACCTCGGTTCCTGCGCCCACGAAGAGTTTGGCTAGGGGGCAGAACTTTTCGGTCTCGATGGCCACTTTACGCAGCTCTTCTTCTGTCGCCGTGCCGTCTGCTGTGACGGTCTGGACAATTTTGGTGAAGGGGACGTCGATCTCTTCTTCGAGGGTGACGCCACGCCGGTCGAATTCGCAGGCGATGTCGATGCTGAGATGCCCGATATCGACGCCTAGCGCCGAGGCGCATTTGTTGCCGATGACGTTGGTACAGCCCGCCAGCGCGGCGAGTACCGTGTCCGTGGGCGTGGGCCCCGCATTGGTGCCGCCGCGCGCGGTGGGTTCATCGATGGCGAAGTTGAGATCGCGGATAGAGACGTCCGTGCGCGAATGCGACACTCCCTGGGCCTTGGCCCGGAGCGTTACCGTCGTCTTCATCTTGACGTTCATCGCAAGACCTCACGCAAAGGAGCATACTTTATCAAAGGGGAACCGCGGCAGTTTCTGGAACAGTGCGCTTTCATCGGCGTAGCCCAGATTGCACAGGAAATTGGATTTCAGCGCGGTACCGGCAAAGAATTCGGCATCCACAGCAGCGTTGTCGAAGCCGGACATGGCGCCGACGTCGAGGCCGAGAGCCCGCGCGGCGATCATGAAGTACGCGCCCTGGAGCGTGCCATTGCGGAACGCGGTGGCCTGGATCATGCCCTCCTTGCCCTCGAAGAAGCCGCGGCGGTCTTCGTGTGGGAAGAGGAAAGGAAGTTCCTGCCAGAATTCGAGGTCGTGGGCGATGATCGCGGTGACCGGTGCGCCCTCCATCTTCGCGACGTTGGCCGGTTTCAGGGCGGGTTTGAGCCGCTCCTTGCCTTCGTCTGAGGTCACGAAGATGAACCGCGCGGGGCAGGTGTTCATCGACGTGGGGCCAGAGGCGGTGATCTCGTAGATCGCTTCGAGCGTTTCGCGGTCGACGGGTTGGTCCTTCCACGCATAATGCGAGCGCGCGTCACGCAGAATGAGGTCGATGGCGTCGTCACTCAGCGCGCCGACACGTTCCTTGAGCGCGCGGAAGCCCGCCTGGGCGTCGGCGCGGGCGGCGTCTAGCGCGTTCACTGGGCAGCCTCGGCAGAGAGCATGTCTTCCTCGGCGACGATGGGGCTGGCGCAGATGCCGATGCCTTCGATTTCGATCTCGACGGTTTCGCCCGGGCGCAGCCAGCGTTGCGGTGTTTTTGCATGACCCACACCGGGCGGCGTGCCCATGGCTATCATGTCGCCGGGTTCGAGCGTCGCGAATTCGGAGATCGTGGCGATCGTGCGCGCAACGGACCAGAGCATGTCCGAAGTTTTGGCGCTTTGCAGGATTTCGTCACCCACGCGGCTTTCGATTTTGAGACCGTCGGCGCCTTCGGGCAACTCATCGGGGGTCACGACAATGGGGCCAATGGGGCCAGTGGCGTCGAAGTTCTTGCCCGGTGTCCACTGGTGCGTTTTGCGCTGGTAGTCGCGCACGGAGCCGTCGTTGAAGACTGTGTAGCCAAACACGTGAGACAGCGCCGCGCCCTCGGTGATGTGCTTGCCGCCGGTGCCGATGATGACCATCAGTTCGGCCTCGTAGTCGAGCTTTTCCGAGCAGGAGGGCCGGATCATGGGCGCGCCGGCGGGCATCAGGGAGTTGCGGCCGCGCATAAAGAGCGCCGGGTATTCCGGGATATCGTAACCGCCTTCCTTGATGTGGTCGACGTAGTTGAGCCCGAGGCAGATCAGCTTGCCCGGATTTTCGAGCGGCAGAAGCGGCGTGATGTCGGCGACAGCCTCTGCCGCGCCTTGCCCGGCCTCTGCAGCCACGGCTGCGATACTTATGTCGCCCTCGATCAGGCCGGACAGGTCCGTGCCAACCTCAGGATTAACCGCTGTCAGGCTGAATGCCTTGTCGCCATCCACGGCATAAACCGCAGGACCATTCTTTCCGTCACCGACCAGAAAACGCATATCGACTCCCCTATGCTTCGGGAGATTTTTGGCGATAATATTTCCAGTTGTCAAATAATATCGATATTTTTAATCTTACGTCAGGAGGATCAACATGCCCACTTTTGCTGAATACACGGAAATGGCGCGCGAGCGCGGCGCGCTGGCTTACTCGGTTTTTGTGGTCACCAGCCGACCCCTCGTGGGACCGGAGGAATTTTCCAAGCATTTGCCCGATCATCTGGAATATCTGGGAAAGGCAGAAGCCGCTGGTCAGTTGATGATGGCCGGTCCACTGTCTGACGAGACAGGAATCGAGATGAGCGGCATCGGTTTTCAGGTCTGGCGCGCGGCGAGCTGGGAAGACGCCAAGGCGCTGGCAGACGGGGACCCGATGCACGTAGCAGGCGTAAAGGAGTATGAAATGCGTCGATGGTTGATCAACGAGGGCAACATGCAGCTAAGCGTGGGGCTATCATCGCGTTCGGTGACACTCGGCTGATGGCGCGGAGCGGGTTTTTTCCTCTTATCAGTTCGGTTTTTGATCAGCGGCGGGTCGACCGGCGGCAGCGCGATGGGCGTTCGATCGTCGATCAGGCGCGTGCGCTGATGATGGCGCGCGGGGACACCGCGATCCTGCGCCTCGCACAATCGATACTGGCGACTTATCCGACCTTGGACATCGAAGAGCGCCGCGCGTTCTTTCGCTACATGGCCGAAGAGCTGGATGTGGATGCCAGCGCCGTGGCGCATCTGGCAACGAACTATGCCGATAACGGTGATTGGCAGTCCTTGCGTGCGCTGCAATCAGCTGCGGAACCCAAGCGACAGACCCTGTTTCGGCGTTTGAACTACGCAGAGGGCGCCACGGCAGAACTGGTGACCATGCGCCACCATCTGCTGAGTGAGATCGACGAATTCCCGGACTTTGCCAAGATCGATCTGGATTTCGTCCATTTGTTCCATTCGTGGTTCAACCGTGGGTTCCTCGTCCTGCAGCGCATCGACTGGTCTACGCCGGCGGAGATTCTGGAAAAGATCATGGCCTATGAGGCCGTCCACGAAATCAACGATTGGGACGATTTGCGGCGACGTACATTGCCTGCGGATAGGCTCTGTTACGCCTATTTTCACCCGAGAATGCCCCATGACCCGCTGATCTTTGTGGAGATCGCGCTGGCCAAGGATATCCCGACGTCGATCCAGGATGTGCTGTCCGAGGGGCGCGAGCCTGCCAGCCCTGAGACGCTGGACACGGCGGTGTTCTACTCGATTTCCAACTGTCAGCCAGGGCTGATGGGGATTTCGTTTGGCGAGGCGTTGATCAAGGGCGTGGTGGCGGCGCTGACAGAGGATCATCCGAACCTGTCGACCTTTGTGACGCTATCCCCGATCCCGACGCTGCGCCGTTGGATCGAAAAGAGCCTGAGTTCCGACCAGGTAAAGGCCCTTGCCAAGGGTGATGACAAGATCGCCGAGGTCGCGGCGCATTACCTGGCGCTGGAAAAGCGTGGTGACGGGCGGCCCAAGGACCCGGTGGCGCGCTTCCATCTGTCGAATGGGGCTGAGCTCTATAACGTGTTGGGCGGCGCGGATCTGTCGCCTGCCGGGAAAAGGCAGTCATACGGGGCCATGGTGAATTACCGCTACGAGAAATCGAAGCTGGAAGATAACAGCGACGCCTTTGCCGAGGATGGGAAGATTTCGGTTTCCCGCAAGGTGCAGGGGATGTCGCGACAGGGGACCGCGCAGGTGCCGAAAGAAGGAACGACCGATTGACCGATCAGGGACTCTACAGCGCGCTTTTTGCGGCCCATGAGGGCAGTGACAGAACCTTTCTGGAGCTGGACGACGGCAGCCTGAGCTACGGCGATTTTCTGGCATTGGCTGCGCGGCAGGCAACGGTTTTGGCCGATGCAGGGGTGGCACCGGGGGATCGGGTGGCGGTTCAGGTGGCCAAGACGCCCGAAGCGCTGGCGCTGGTAGCCGCCTGTGCGCGGATCGGGGCGGCGGTTTTGCCGCTGAACACGAGCTATACCCCGGCAGAGCTGGAGTATTTCGTGACCGATGCCGCACCGGCTGTGCTGGTCTGTGACCCGAGCTCTGAGGCTGCGCTGACGCCAATTGCAGTCTCTGTTTCAGCCAAATTGGTGACTTTGGACGCCGAGGGGGCGGGGAGCCTTTCAGACGCCGCGGCGAGCGCTGCGCCCATGGCGGCGGTCGCAAAGAGGCGCGGCGATGATCTGGCGGCGATCCTCTACACGTCGGGCCCGACGGGGCGGTCCAAAGGCGCGATGCTGACCAATGACAACCTGCTATCCAACGCGCTGACCCTGCGCGATCTTTGGCAGTTCACGTCCGAGGATCATCTGATCCACGCGCTTCCGATCTTTCACACCCATGGGCTGTTCGTGGCGGTCAATGTGGCCGTGTCGGCAGGCTGTTCCATGCGATTCATGGCCAAGTTCGACCCGGACAAGGTATTCGCCGCCATGCCCAACGCCACCTCAATGATGGGCGTGCCGACATTCTACACGCGCCTTCTGGCCGATCCGCGGCTGACGCGGGAGGCGACGGCGGGGATACGGCTCTTTATCTCGGGCTCGGCGCCTCTGTTGGCCGAGACCCATGTGGAGTTCGAGGCCCGTACCGGCCAACGAATTCTCGAGCGTTACGGCATGACAGAGACGAATATGAACACATCGAACCCCTTTGACGGGGAGCGTCGTGCGGGGACCGTGGGCATGCCTTTGCCGGGCGTTGAGGTCCATGTCACCGACCCCGCCACGGGCGAAGCGCTGCCGCAAGGTGCGCGCGGGATGATCGAGGTGCGGGGTGACAACGTGTTCTCG
>JBCDKE010000068.1:0-15642 GCA_038747015.1 Pseudomonadota bacterium | reverse complement strand
CCGGTTCGCGATGAGGATCTTCTGGAATTCAGGCATGAGGCCTCCCGTTTTGCAGTTGCAGCATCGCTTAAGCAAAAAGTCGACATTTCGCAATCAGTGGAACTGGGGAGGCGGCACCGCCGTTGCAGATCGGTCCCGGACCCTTTTGGGAGCGGCCAGTTCAGCTCCGGTTCAGCCCCGGTTTAGTCCTGGCCTAGTCCCGGATCACGCCAGCGCGAAACGATGGTCCGTCGCGTTCCATGTCGCCCCAATTTGTTTGGCGCTACGTTCCATCCGCTTGTTCAGGGACCGGGCATTAAAGGCATCCGACATACTGCGCAGCGGGATCACGTGGCTGTCGCCGAGCCCATCGATCATCACAAACTGCCGCAGGCCGTCGCGTTCCCCGAAAACGATATTGTTCGGGTGCAAGTCATTGGCCCGAATGCCCCACGCAAAAAGCCGCCGGGCAAAGTCATTCAGCTCGTCCAGATGCCCTGGCAATTCTCCCGCCCGCGCAATCGCGTCCAGCGTGCGTCCCAGCGTTTCACCGGGCAGCCGGACACATTCGCAGATCGTCGCAAGACCCAGATCCGTATAGGCCACGCCATATTGCGCCACGACGGGCGAGGGCTCGCCTTTTTCATAGGCCATGATGGAGGCGCGGAAGGACACCTCATTTTCGCGCTGAAGGTGGCGATATCTGGTGAACGGCGCGATGCGACGCATCAGCCCTTTCATGCCGGTGGCACCTTCCTCATTGGGGTGAAGCACCTTGAGCACTTTGTCAGGGTCATCAGGATGGATGTAGACCGACCGTACCTTGCCGGATGCGAGCCGCTCTTTGCCCGATAGCACAATGCGCGCGCGATCCATCTCAGTGCCTGTTTCGTCCCAGCATGGGGCGCAGTTAATGGGTTTGCGAGGCCGTGGAAAGGTGGCGCAGTCCGCTAACGCGCGGTTTTGAGTAGCTTTCGATCACAAAGGCGCGGGATTACCGGATCAGTCGCCGCGAAAGATCGCCCAGATCATGGGCCCCGATCTGCGCCATGTTCAGCTTCATGTCGTCTGTGAGGATGTGGATCAGGTGCTCGATACCACGCTGCCCCATGGCGGCGACGGCATAATGCCAGGCACGTCCCAACATCACGAAATCCGCACCCAGCGCGAGGGCGCGCATCACGTCCATCCCCGACGCAACGCCAGAGTCAAAGATCAGCGGCGCATCCGGCAGTGCCTCGCGGATCTTGGGCAATGCGTCGATGGCCGCTGGACCAGGTTCGAACTGCCTGCCGCTGTGATTTGACACCCAGATGCCATCCGCCCCCGCGTCCATGACGCGCCTTGCAAGTTCGGGGTCGAGAATTCCTTTCAGGATCAGATCACCGTCCCATTCCTCACGAATTTTGCGCAGGGTCTCCCAGTCGGGTTTCCCGCGGATTAAGTGGCCCGCATGCTCCAACGACGAGCGCGAGTCCTTAGACTTCGTATAGCTTTCCGGCAGAGCAATCCTTGGTTTGCCCTCGCGTAGTGTCTCAATGCTCCATCTGGGATGCGTCAGCAATTGCCAGACAAAGCTCGGTGTGACCTTGGGCGGAAGCGACAGGTTAGCGCGCCTCTGCCGCTCCCTTCGACTGTCGGCCGGCAGGTCTACGGTGAAAATGAGCTTTTTGAACCCGGCAGCTTTGGCGCGCGCCAGAATATCCTGCCGAATGTCGTCAGCCGCAGGAACGTATAGTTGGAACCAGCCCATATCACCGGCCACCGGGCCGATTTCTTCAGGCAACTTCGTGGCCACCGTGCTTAGCGTGTAGGGTATGCGATTTGCAGCCGCAGTCTTGGCGAGCAACCGCTCCGCACCAGGCCACATCAGGCCACTCATTCCTACAGGAGCGATACCAAAGGGGCGACCGTAGGTTTCACCCATGAATTCCGTCTCCCAAGACGGGTCAACTTCGCCCACCAAAATGTCCGGCATGAACAGAACCGCATCCAGCGCATCCCTGTTGCGTTGAACTAGCAATTCCAGGTCACCGGTGCCGCTGTCGAGATACTCAAAAGCAAACCGCGGTATGCGCCGCCTTGCAGTTCGTCTAAGATCGCTAACGGCGGGATGAGAAAGATCGATATCCATGGGCGCACCTACTCTTAACGGGTTGCCGGGGGCAAGCCGTCAACCTGCCAAAAGATGCCCCATGAGCCCCAGCCCAAACCCCAGCACCGCGCCCAAGGGCGGCATCCACGCGCCATTCAAAGCGGCCTTCGGCGCAACCACCTGGAATACGAGGTAGAGAATCCCCCCGGCAGCGACCATCATCATCGCCCCCAGCGCGAAATCCGCCTCGGCAAAAACCGTGAACCCCAGATAGGTCGCCACCGGCCCGAGCAGCGCAATCCCGCAATAGCTGATCAGCAACCGCCGCCGCGCGGCGCGCCCCTCAGGGGCCGCCTCGAAGAACGCATTGTAGCCCTCCGGCAGGTTCTGCAGCGCAATGATCGCCGCCACCACGATCCCGCCACTCGACCCCGACGCCAAAAGAGCCCCCAAAGCCACCGCCTCAGGCAGAAAATCCGCCACCATCGCCACGAGCTGCCCCCGCGACCCGCCAGACCGCGAAATCGCGGTGTTCATCCACGCGAAAAGCCCGCCCCCAAGGGCGAAAAACACCATCGACGCCCAGACCGGCAACCGCTCCGACCCCTCAGGGACCAAAACCAGCGCCACCGCCGAAATCAGCGCGCCCCCGGCCACCGCCGTCACCGCGTGGTGAAACCGCGCCGTCGATGTCCACCACGTCTTTCCCTCCAGCGCCGCCAGCACGCCGCCCAGCGGAATCATCGCCCCCGCCACAAGCGCCAAGATCAATCCGAACTCCATGCCCGGCACCCTAGCCACCGCAATTCCCAAGAAAAAGAGCCATTTCCCGCAGGCGAACATTCATAGAACTTCCCCTCGGCCCGCCCGCGCGCTACATTGCGCTCCATGAGCAGTTACGATGATTTCGACGCGTTCGAAGAAGCCGCGAAACCCAGCCTCTCTCAGCGCGCCATGTCCGCCGGATCACCGGGGGCTCCGGGTGCCTATATGGACGGCCTCAACGCCGCCCAACGCGAAGCAGTGGAGGCGCTCGACGGCCCCGTGCTCATGCTCGCGGGCGCAGGGACGGGGAAAACCAAGGCGCTCACCACGCGCATCGCGCATCTTCTGGCCACAAGCCGCGCGCAGCCCAACGAAATCCTCTCGGTGACCTTCACCAACAAGGCCGCCAAAGAGATGAAGAAACGCGTCGCCAGCCTTCTTGGCCGCGAAGACGCAGGTATGCGCTGGATGGGCACGTTCCACTCGATCTCGGTCCAGATCCTGCGCCGCCACGCCGAACTCGTCGGGCTGAAATCGAACTTCACGATCCTCGACACCGACGACCAACTGCGGCTCCTGAAACAGCTCATCGTGGCCTCGAATATCGACGAAAAACGCTGGCCGCCCCGGATGCTCTCCGGCATCATCGACAGCTGGAAAAACCGCGCCTGGACCCCGGACAAGGTGCCCGCGTCAGAGGCCTCGGCCTATAACCACCGCGGCACCGAAATCTACGCCCAGTATCAGGCGCGGCTCAAGGAACTGAATGCCACCGATTTCGGCGATCTGCTGCTCCACACGGTGACGATCTTTCAGACCCATCAGGACATCCTCGAACAGTATCAGCGCTGGTTCCGCTACATCCTCGTGGACGAGTATCAGGATACCAACGTCGCCCAGTATCTCTGGCTGCGCCTTCTGGCCTCGGCCCATAAAAACATCTGCTGCGTGGGCGATGACGACCAGTCGATCTACGGCTGGCGCGGGGCCGAGGTGGGCAATATCCTGCGCTTTGAAAAGGATTTTCCGGGGGCCAAGGTCGTGCGTCTGGAACAAAACTACCGCTCCACGCCCCACATCCTCGCCGCTGCCTCCGGTGTCATCGACGCCAATGAAGGGCGGCTTGGCAAAACGCTCTGGACCGACGCCACCGACGGCGAAAAGGTCCGCCTCATGGGCCATTGGGACGGCGAGGAAGAAGCCCGCTGGATCGGCGACGAAATCGAGGCCGCACAAAAGGGCACGCGCGGTCAGCGACCCTTTGGCCTCGACGAAATGGCCATCCTCGTGCGCGCCTCGCACCAGATGCGCGCCTTCGAGGACCGCTTTCTGACCATCGGTTTGCCCTACCGCGTCATCGGTGGCCCGCGCTTTTACGAGCGCATGGAGATCCGCGATGCCATGGCCTATTTCCGCCTGGCCGTCAGCCTCGACGACGACCTCGCCTTCGAGCGTGTCGTGAACACACCCAAACGCGGTCTCGGCGACAAGGCCGTGCAGACCATTCAGGTCATGGCCCGCTCCAACGGGGTCAGCCTTGTCGAGGGCGCGCGCCTCGCGGTGCAGTCGCAGGCGATCAAGGGCAAGGGCGGCAATAACCTGCGCGAACTGATCGACGGTCTCGACCGCTGGCACCGTCAGGTGCGCGACGAGGCCGACACCCATGTCGAACTCGCCCAGATGATCCTGGATGAAAGCGGCTACACCGCCCATTGGCAAAACGACAAAACGCCCGAGGCCCCGGGCCGTCTGGAAAACCTCAAGGAACTGGTCAAGGCGCTCGAGAATTTCGAGAATCTGCAAGGCTTCCTCGAACATGTCAGCCTCGTCATGGACAATGAACAGGATGATGGCGGGGAAAAGGTCTCGATCATGACGCTCCACGCGGCCAAGGGGCTGGAGTTTCCCATGGTGTTCCTGCCGGGGTGGGAGGACGGCCTCTTCCCCTCGCAGCGCTCCATGGACGAAAGCGGCCTCAAGGGCCTCGAGGAGGAACGCCGCCTGGCCTATGTCGGCATCACCCGCGCTGAGGAGGTCTGCACGATCTCCTTTGCAGGGAACCGCCGGGTCTTTGGCCAATGGCAAAGCTCGCTGCCCTCGCGCTTCATTGACGAATTGCCCGAGGCCCATGTCGAGGTGCTCACCGCTTCCGCCAGCTTGCACAATTCGAGCTACGGCATGGCGGGGCAGGCCTCGCCCCAGATCATGGCGGCCTCGGAATCCGACATGTTCGAAAAAGCCTCCCGCGCCGATGTCTACAACTCCCCCGGTTGGCGGCGAATGCAGGCCCGCGCCAGCCAGCGCGGCATCAGCCAACCCTCCGAGAGCCGGAATGTCGTCATCGACATGTCCGCCACCTCGGCCTTCACCGTGGGCGACCGCGTGTTCCACCAGAAATTCGGCTATGGCGAAGTGATGGAGATCGAGGGCGACAAGCTCGAGATCGAATTCGACAAGGCGGGCTCGAAAAAGGTGGTCTCGAAATTCGTGGTCAGCGCCGACGCGTCGGACGATGTGCCGTTCTGAGAATGCCGCGCGCGCAAAGGCATTTCTGAACGGGTCGTAAACGGCCCCTCTGTCAAGGAATTAAGAGTTAAGGACGCTCGTTTGAATCCGCAGCCATACGGGTGCCATACGGTTTCTGTACAGGTTCTGGCTGCGATGATGTGACCCGATCGCCAAAGGTTAATTCACCAGCACCGGCCAGAGGGATAGAACGAGCAGCGCGCCCATGACGCCGTTGAAAATGCGCAACCGTCCCGCCGTGGTCAGGAATTGACGCATCGCCACGCCCAGCACATTCCACGCCACCATGCAGGGCACGCCCAGGATCTGAAAGGCGAGCGCCACGATGACTGGCGCGAAAAAGCCAAGCGTTTCAGGCATGTAGACCGATACCGTCGTCAGCGCCATGGCCCATGCCTTGGGGTTTACCCACTGGAAAAGCGCGGCTTGGATGAACGTAAAGGGCTGGCCCACGTCTTCGGGGGCGTCGATTTTTGGCGCGGCGGTGGCGATCTTCCACGCGAGCCACGTCATGTAGAGCGCGGCTGCGACCTTCAACACGTTGTTTAGAATGGGAAAAATCTCGAAAAGCTGGGCGAGGCCAAATCCCACGAGGATGATCATCACCGCAAACCCGATGGAGATCCCCGCCACATGCGGCACGCTCCGCGCCATCCCGAAATTCGCGCCAGATGCCATGAGCATCATGTTGTTGGGCCCCGGCGTAATCGACGAGGCAAAGGAAAATCCCAGAAGCGCTATGAAGAGTTCCCATTCCATATCAGCGACTTAGGCAGATGCTGCATGGATCACAAACAAAAAACGGCGGCACCCTGGGAGGTTGGGTGCCGCCGCCTTGTACAAAGCGCCTGGTTGGGAGGAGTGGCGCTTTGATTCCGGGGTGGATTACTTGCCGTATGCTGCTTCGTGCGCGACAGCCGTAATGTTGAAGCGGCTGACGCCTAGGTCTGCAAGCTCGCGGTCGCTCAGGTCCATCAGCTCGTTCAGCGTAGAACGGTACATGCTATAACGGGCCCAGGCGTCACGCGCCTCAGAAACAGTGGCGCCGATGCGGCCGAAGAGGTCGGAGCGGGTGTTGGTCGATGCGGTTGCGTATGCCATTTTAAAACTCGTGGTGTGTTACCAGCGGCCTATCCGCTGATGACCCAGATATAGGCGTGTACTCGGCAGGCAAAAGATCGATAAAGGTCAATGCCGCTATGCAGCATTTGCATATGTTCCCCAGGGTAAGGCACAGGGATCGTTAGAATTTTGTGGTCTTGCTATTCGGCACGGTGCGCGCGACTCTCGGACCTGAAAGGATGTTCACAGTGCAAACGCGCGAAACCGTTCTCGAAGCCCTCAGCAAGATCGACCTGCCTTCTGGCGGGACGCTTGTGTCGCGCGATCTGATCCGGGCCTTGGCCGTCGAAGGTGGCACTGTGCGTTTCGTGATCGAAGCAGCCAATGCAGAGGAAGCAGCTTCCTTCACAGATGTCCGCGCTAAGGCCGAGGCCGCGATCCGTGCACTTGAGGGGATTGAAACAGTGTCGGTGGTTCTCACCGCCCACGCGGCACCGCAGGCGGCTCAAAAGAAGGCGCCTGACCTCAAGATTGGACGCCACCCAACCAAAAATTCGCAGCCTATGAAGCCCACTGGCGTGGATCGCATCCTTGCGGTGGCGTCAGGGAAGGGTGGGGTCGGCAAGTCTACTGTCGCGTCCAACCTCGCCGTCGCACTGGCCAAGGAAGGCCGGCGAGTAGGTTTACTGGACGCCGATATATATGGGCCGTCCCAGCCCCGCATGATGGGCATCGAGGGTCGTGTAGACAGCAAGGACGGCAAGTCTATCGACCCGAAGTCGGCCCATGGCGTGACCGTCATGTCTATTGGCTTCATGGTGGAACCGGGTAGGGCGATCGTATGGCGTGGTCCTATGCTCATGGGCGCGTTGCAGCAGATGATCTCTCAGGTGGCTTGGGGAGAGCTGGACGTGCTTATCGTCGACCTGCCGCCCGGCACGGGCGATGTACAGCTGACCCTTTGCCAGCGCACCGCACTGACCGGGGCGCTGGTGGTGAGCACGCCGCAGGACATCGCGCTAATCGACGCGGCCAAGGCCATCGATATGTTCAACACGCTCGGCTCGCCGGTTCTGGGGATCATCGAGAATATGTCGAGCTTTCAATGCCCAAAATGCGGCTACGAGGCTCATATTTTCGGCCATGGCGGCGCGGCAGCCGAGGCCGAAAGGTTGCGCATCCCGTTCCTGGGCGCGCTCCCACTCGATCTTGAAACCCGCATTGCCGGGGATAGCGGCACGCCCGTAGCGGCGGGCGAGGGGCCCATGGCCCAGGCCTATCGCCAGCTCGCGACGCGGCTGATCAAGGGCGGCATGGCCTAGCACCCCACATGCAGCATGGGAAACCATGGGAGGCGTTGCCGATGCGCCCACGAATCACGGGAAATTACCGACGAATTAACGAGAATTGACGCCGTTGGCCGCCGCTATTTCACAGGATTTTGAGTAGTTCACCGAAAAAATCTGGGAAATCATGGCCCCACATCGGCGATCGAATTCACAACTATATATAGTTACTATACGTCAACCAAAGCCAATATATTGACAAATATTCCTTCTTCGGCACCCAAGATGTTGTTTTTCACGACCCCGAGAAACAAGGTGTTGTGCTGATTTCCCATAAATTCCCTTGCTTCCCATAAATTCCCGCACTATCCCTTTCCGTACCGAACGACGGGCACACAATACGGGGCACAAAGAACCCCACCAGCGGAAAAAGATACGCAGGTTTCATACAGGCACCCCGAATTCGGAACGAAGAGATCCGGCGCGCGAGCGAGCAGACATCCCCCCAGGTGGCGCGCGCAGCTGGACTTCCCGCAAAGCGGGACGAGGGCGGCGGATCAGACAGTGGCAGCAGTCTGATCCGCCGTTTCCCATTTCGGGGGTCGAAAGGGCCAATTACGGTCCGCAATGGTGGAGAGGGCCAGCGTGGCACGCAGGTTCAGAGGCGAAAGCCACAACAAGGTGGATACGAAGGGCAGGGTGTCGATCCCAGCCCATTTTCGCCGTGTGCTCGAAACCGGAGACCCCGCCTGGACGGACGGTCTGAATCCGGAACTCGTCATCGTCTACGGCGATCACCGCCGCAAATTCCTTGAATGCTACACGATGGATGCCATCGCAGAGGTCGACGACAAGATCGACGCCCTGCCGCGTGGCTCTCGCGAGCGCAAAATCCTGCAACAGCTGTTTCACGGTCAGTCCTTCCCGACCACTGTCGACGAAACCGGTCGCCTGGTGTTGCCTGCCAAGTTGCGCGCCAAGATCGATCTCGACAACGAAGCGTTCTTTATCGCCGCGGGCGACACTTTCCAAATCTGGAAGCCTGAGACCTACGAGGAAGAAGAGCTCTCCAAGACTGAGGCTTACCTGGACGAGCTGCCGGATGACTTTGACCCGCTCAGCTTCCTAGACGGGCCGAGCGGAGGCTAGGGGGATGTCTGCTGCCGCTCACATCCCCGTCCTCCTTGATCCCATTTTATCCTTGTGTGCGCCGATCCGCGGCCGTTGGGCTGACGGCACCTTTGGTGCCGGGGGTTACACGCGCGGATTGCTGGAGGCAGGTGCCGACCATGTCACCGCCATCGACCGCGACCCCATGGTCTTTGACATGGCAGCAAGCTGGGCTGGTGAATATGCAGATCGGCTGACACTGGTTGAGGCGACATTCTCTGATCTGGCGGATCACGCTGCTGATCTTGATGGCGTTGTGCTCGACCTCGGCGTGTCCTCCATGCAGATCGATCAGGCGGAGCGTGGGTTTTCCTTCATGAAGGATGGCCCTCTCGACATGCGCATGTCGCAGTCGGGCCTCTCTGCTGCAGATATCGTTGCCGATACGAGCGAAGAGGCGCTGGCCAACATCCTCTTCCACTATGGGGAAGAGCGCGCCAGCCGCCGGATTGCCAAGGCTATCGTCCGCGCCCGGGGTGAGGCGCCGATTACAAGCACCCTAAGGCTCGCTGAGATCATCGAAAGCGTCATGAAGCGGCCAAAGCCCGGTCAATCGCACCCGGCCACCCGCAGCTTTCAGGCGCTGCGGATTGCAGTTAACGCGGAATATGACCAGCTCTTTGCGGGGCTGATGGCCGCAGAGCGGGCGTTGAAACCCGGCGGACTGCTGGCGGTCGTAACCTTTCATTCCGTGGAAGACCGCATCGTCAAACGTTTCCTGCAGCTGCGCGGCGGTCGCGCCCCGGGTGGCAGTCGCCATGCGCCCATGGCCGAAGCGCCGCCAGCACCGTTCAAGCAGGTTACCAAGAAGGCTGTGGAGCCAACCGAGGCCGAAATCACAGCAAATCCGCGCGCCCGCAGCGCCAAGCTGCGCATCGCGCAGCGGACTGACGAAGATGCGCCCGCCCCCGAGGCCAAGGCTCTGGGGCTCCCTGAACTGCCGAGGGTCCGCCGATGAAGAGCTTTCTGTACACACTAGCCGCACTCGCGGTCATGGGACTGGCCTTCTGGGCCTATTCCGAAAACTACCGGACCCAGGCCAGTATCGACGAGGTCGAAGACCTGCACCGCGACATCGCTGCGGCACGGGCGCGGGTAGCGGTGCTCAAGGCCGAATGGGCGTACCTGAACCGCCCGGATCGCCTGCGCGATCTCGCCGAGATGAATTTCAAGAGCCTTGAGCTGTTGCCACTGGCCCCCGAACAGTTCGGCGCCATTGACCAGATCGCGTT
This sequence comes from Pseudomonadota bacterium, assembly GCA_038747015.1. GTDB lineage: Bacteria > Pseudomonadota > Alphaproteobacteria > Rhodobacterales > Rhodobacteraceae > Shimia_B. The sequence goes on along the minus strand of JBCDKE010000068.1, from coordinate 5,527 downwards.
CCCGTCCGATGACCTGCCTATCACCGACCCGATCGAGATCATGGAGCGCATCCAATGACCTCTGCGACCCGTACACCGCTTCGCCCCCTGGCGCGGATCCTCGACGCCCGCCAATCCGGTGAAAACCCTGACTGGATCGAGCGAGAAAACATCCGCAAACGACACGACGTGATGCGTGAAAAGTCCCGCGCAATGGCAGAGAGCCGCCTTCTGGTGCTGGGCATCCTCTTTATCGCGGGGTTTGCGCTGATCGGCGCGCGCATGACGCTTCTGGCTGTTTCTGACCCGGTGGAGCCGCGCACAACGGCAACAATCACCCGTATCGTGGCGCAGCGCGCAGACATCGTTGACCGTCAGGGCCGCGTGCTGGCGACGAATTTTGACACGCATTCGCTCTATGCCCATCCGCAGGATCTGGTGGACCCGGCCGGCGCCGTGGTGGCCCTGACCGAAATCTTCCCGGATCTCGATGAGGAGCGACTGGCCAAGGATCTTACAGGTGAGCGCAAGTTTCTGTGGATAAAGCGAAAAATCAGTCCTGAGCAAAAGCAGGCGGTGCATGACATAGGCGAGCCCGGCTTGCTTTTCGGTCCGCGTGAAATGCGACTTTACCCAAATGGGGCCATCGCTGCGCACGTTCTAGGTGGCGCCTCCTTTGGCAAAGAGGGCGTCTCAAACGCCGAGGTGATCGGGACCGCCGGCGTCGAAAAGCACTTCGATGAATATCTCCGCGACCCTTCGAATGAAGGTGCGCCGCTGCAATTGTCGCTCGATCTGTCGGTGCAGGCTGCGGCAGAGCGCGTGCTCGACGGTGGCATGAAGCTAATGAATGCCAAGGGTGCCGCGTCGGTCCTGATGGATGTGCACACAGGAGAGGTGATCTCGCTCGTTTCGCTGCCAGATTTTGACCCAAATGACCGCCCGCGTCCGCTCACCAACGGCGATCAGGGGGACAGCCCGCTATTTAATCGTGCTTTGCAGGGCGTTTACGAATTGGGATCGGCCTTCAAGATTTTTACCGCCGCTCAGGCGATGGAGCTGGGTTTGGTTTCCGAGGACAGCCTCGTGGATACGAACGGTCCCCTACGTTGGGGGCGTTTCCGTATCGGAGAGTTCCGCAACAAGAATTACGGGCCAACGCTGACAGTGTCGGAAGTTATTGAAAAATCTTCAAATGTCGGCACTGCGCGCCTTGCCCAGCAGATCGGCAACACGCGCCAAAAGGCCTTTATGGAAGAGCTTGGTTTTCTTGAGGCCACACCGCTCGAAATGGTCGAGGCCGCTGGCGCAAAACCACTTTACCCGTCGAATTGGTCAGAGCTGTCGACGATGACGATCAGCTATGGCCACGGGATTTCCACGTCGCCGATGCATCTGGCGGCGGCCTACGCGTCGCTACTGAACGGCGGTCGGAAGGTCGAGCCTACGCTTTTGAAGCAGGGCCGCGCTCAGTTGGGCGAACAAATTGTTAGCCCCGAGGTTTCCGCGGCCGCGCGCACCATGCTGCGCCGCGTGGTCACTGAAGGCACGGCGAGCTTTGGTGATGTTGCGGGCTACGCCGTGGGCGGCAAGACAGGTACCGCGGATAAGCCCCGTCCCAACGGCGGATACTACGATGACCGCACGATCACGACTTTTGCGAGCGTGTTCCCGGCCCATGATCCCAAATACGTGCTGGTTGTCACTTTGGACGAAGCCGTGGAAACTTCGGGCACTGAGCCGCGCAGGTCAGCTGGTTGGACGGCAGTGCCTGTTGCGGCCGAGCTGATCCGACGCGTCGGCCCGCTTTTGGGCCTGAGGCCAGAGATTGAACCCGGCGCCCTGCAGGGTATAACCCTGACATCGAGTGAGTAAAACAAAGGGGGCAAAAGCCCCGCAATGACCACGAAACAGCTGAGCGATCTGGGCCTGACAGGCCAAGGAGGTGAGAACCCGACGGTGAGCGGCCTCGCCGTGGACAGCCGCGAGGTCAAACCGGGATTTCTCTTTGCGGCGCTGCCGGGATCAAACGTCCACGGAGCCGAATTTGCGCAATACGCGCTGCGTCAGGGCGCGTCAGTAATCCTGACGGATGCCGAGGGTGCTAGAATTGCTGCCGACCCTCTTAAGGAACACCCCGCTACATTGGCCGTTACCGAGGACCCGCGCGGCGCGCTTTCGGCCGCCGCTGCGCTTTGGTTCGGGGCGCAGCCCAAAACTATGGTCGCAGTGACCGGGACCAATGGCAAAACCAGCGTTTCCAGTTTCACGCGCCAACTCTGGTCAGTGCTGGGCAAAGAAGCTGTCAATCTGGGCACGACTGGCGTCGAAGGCGCGTATGAGATCCCGCTCGCCCACACCACGCCCGAGCCGATCACGCTGCATCGTGCGCTGGCCGAGGTTCAGCGTCACGGCGTCACCCATGGCGCGATGGAAGCGTCCTCTCATGGACTGGAGCAGCGGCGGCTGGACGGGGTCCTTCTCTCTGCTGCGGGTTTTACGAATTTCACACAGGACCACCTAGATTACCACAAGACGTTCGAGGCCTATTTTGCTGCCAAGGCTCGCCTTTTTAATGAGGTCGTGTCCGAGGAAGGCACGGCGGTGATCAACATCGACGACCCGCGCGGCGCAGATATGGTCGATATCGCCAAAGAACGCGGTCTCAAGGTGTTGACCGTGGGCCACTATGAAAGTGCCGACCTTCAGCTCACCGCCCAGCGGTTTGACGGCACCGGTCAGGATATCCGCGTGACCTTTGGCGGGGCCTCATTCACCGCGCGGCTTAACCTCATCGGTGGGTTTCAGGCAGAAAATGTGCTCGTCGCCGCGGGGCTGGTCATCGCCACGGGCGCAAGCGTGCGCGACACCTTTGCCGCCATGACCCATTTGAAGACCGTGCGAGGCCGGATGGAACACGCTGCCACCCGCGCAAACGGCGCGGCGGTCTTTGTTGATTACGCCCACACACCCGATGCCGTGGCCACGGCGCTCAAGGCGATCCGGCCCCACGTCTTGGGGCGGCTCATCGTCGTGCTGGGGGCCGGGGGGGATCGCGATCCGTTGAAACGCCCGCTCATGGGGCAGGCAGCAGCAGAAAATGCCGATGTGGTTTTTGTCACTGACGACAACCCGCGATCTGAAGATCCAGAGATCATTCGCCGCGCTGTCATGGAAGGTTGCCCAGAGGCCACCGAGGTAGGTGATCGTGCCGAAGCAATCTTGCGCGCTGTAGATGCACTCGGCCCCGGGGACACTTTGCTCATTGCGGGTAAGGGCCACGAAACCGGCCAGATCGTCGGTGACGCGGTGCTGCCTTTTGACGATGTCGAACAGGCTTCTATCGCCGTGGCCGCGCTGGAAGGGGGGTTGGCATGAGCTTGTGGACGTCCTCTGAGGCCGCCGCTGCCACAGGTGGCGCCACGGGAGACTGGGCAGCCACTGGCGTCAGCATCGACACGCGCACTTTGCAACCTGGCGACCTCTTTGTGGCGCTCAAGGCCGCGCGCGACGGCCATGACTTTGTGGCGAAGGCGTTAGAAAGTGGTGCCGCCGCAGCGCTAGTATCGCGTATTCCGGAGGGCGTAGACCCCGCAAAATGCCTTCTCGTGGCGGATGTGCTTGCCGGGCTTGAAAATCTGGGACACGCCGCACGGGCACGGACCGAGGCGCGCGTGGCCGCGATCACCGGCTCTGTCGGGAAGACATCGACCAAAGAGATGCTGCGCGACGTGCTCACTCCACAGGGGCGCACCCATGTCGCCGAGGCGAGTTACAACAACCACTGGGGTGTGCCGCTTACGTTGGCGCGCATGCCTGCAGACACTGAATTCGCGGTGCTCGAAATCGGCATGAATCATCCCGGTGAAATTGCACCTTTGGCGCAAATGGCGCGGCCCCATGTGATCATGATCACCACTATCGCCGCCGCCCATCTGGAGGCTTTTGAGAACCTGGCCGGAATCGCGGAAGAAAAAGCGTCAATCGTGACAGGGTTGGAGCCCGGCGGCATCGCTGTGCTGAACGCAGATACTGACTATGCGGATATCCTCGTGGCGCGTGCGCGGGAGGTTGGTGCAAAGGTCATCGGGTTCGGCAAGGAGGCGGCGCAACCGCTCACCTCACTTTCCATTCAGGGCGACAAGACCGTCGTTGAAACCGTTATCGATGGCGCACCGGCGCTCTTGAAGCTCAATTCGGCGGGTCGTCATTTCGGGATGAACGCGCTGGGCGTCATCGCGACAGCTCAGGCGCTGGGGGCGGATCCGGGCCGCGCCGCGCTCGATATCGGGCAGTGGCGGCCCCCGTCAGGGCGCGGAACACGGCAGATCCTGGACCTCGATCCGGCCGATCCTGACCTCTCCATCGAACTCATTGACGACGCTTTCAACGCAAACCCCACCTCCATGGCCGCCGCGTTCGAGGTTCTCGCGGCAGCCAAACCCACTGACGACATTGGGCGTGTAATGCGAGGCAGGCGGGTCGCAATTCTGGGCGACATGCTGGAGCTCGGCCCGACTGAGATGGTCCAGCACGCGGAGCTCGCAAAGGATGCCAATCTGGGTTCTGCTTTGGTTCATTGCGTTGGCCCGCGGATGAAACATCTTTACGACGCGCTGCCGCAGGCACAGGCCGGGCGCTGGTTTGAGACCGCCGAAGAAGCAACCAAAGAGGCGCATCGGCTCATCGACGCGGGGGACGTCGTTTTGGTCAAGGGCTCCAAGGGGAGCCGGGTGAGCCTCGTCGTTGACGCAATACGCAAACTGGGGCATCCGCGCCCAACGGAACAATAACCGGGCAAAAGCCCACGAGCAGAGCAACCGGGCGCAAAGCCCAAGAGCAGAGCACGCGAAGGGACGCATCACATGCTGTACTGGCTGACGGCACTTTCGGACGGCGGGGACTTCTTTAACCTCTTTCGCTACATCACTTTCCGTGCCGGTGGCGCGTTTCTGACTGCGCTGATCTTTGCATTCATATTCGGACGCCCGCTGATCAATCTGCTGCGCAAGAGCCAGGGCAAAGGTCAGCCGATCCGCGAAGACGGACCCGAGGGTCACTTTGCAAAGGCCGGAACGCCCACAATGGGCGGCGCGCTGATCCTTGGCGCGCTCATAGTGTCGACCTTGCTTTGGGCGCGGCTCGACAATGGGTTTGTCTGGCTGGTGCTCTTTGTGACGGTGGCTTTCGGTGCAGTGGGCTTTGCAGATGATTACGCCAAGGTCTCCAAGCAAAATACCAAAGGCGTTCCGGGCCGGCTGCGGCTAGGAATCGGGTTCTTGATCGCCATGATCGCGGGCTTTGCAGCATATCTTTTGCACCCCCCAGAGTTGCAAAACCAACTTGCGCTGCCAGTTTTCAAGGACACGCTGATCAATCTGGGTTTCCTCTTTATCCCGTTTGCTTTGATCGTGATTGTGGGCTCTGCAAACGCGGTGAACCTCACGGACGGTCTCGATGGGCTGGCGATTATGCCCGTGATGATCGCAGCGGGGACGCTTGGTATAATCGCTTACGCGGTGGGACGCGTGGACTTCACCCAGTATCT
>JBCDKE010000067.1:0-16032 GCA_038747015.1 Pseudomonadota bacterium | reverse complement strand
GCCATTTCTTTAGCTCCCTAAAGTTAGAATTTCAGATGTAGGCCGGGCTTCAGCCCGGCGGACCGCCTCAGCCGATAATGCCGAGGATGTCGCTCTCTTTCATGATCAACAGCTCTTTGCCGTCCACGGTCACTTCCGTGCCGGACCACTTGCCGAAGAGAACGGTGTCGCCCTCGGAAACGGCCATCGGGATCAGCTCTCCGCTGTCCTTGCGTGCGCCTTCGCCGACCGCCACGATCTTGCCCTCTGCGGGCTTTTCTTTCGCGCTGTCGGGGATGATCAGACCGCCGGCGGTCTTTTCTTCGCTCTCTACGCGCTCAACGAGAACGCGGTCATGAAGCGGTTTGAATGCCATCTTTGATGCTCCTTGATGGATCAAAGTTACTCCCTTTAGCACTCCCCTTGAGTGAGTGCTAACGGCGTGCATTTAGGTAAGCTGGGATGCAGAGTCAACGGCCAGTTTGATCGGGTTTCTTGAGAATATTCATGAGCCGGTGCTGGCACGAACCTTAACCGAGCACATAACGGCGCACTCCACGCTGCGCCGAGTTCGAACCGCGCGAACCAGATAACACCGGCCGGACCAATCAGAAAGGTGTCAGTAGACTTCGTCGATTACTCGCGTGGCGCCTGGCCAGGTTCTGTGCGCGAGCTCCCGAAACCGACGTTCGGCACAGCTCTGGCGGGACAAAGCTCTCGGCATTGGCGATGCCGGGAAAAATCTGCTCCAGCTCGTTGCGCGCCGAGGCGCTCATGGCGTGCAGACCCTCCCGCCCGAGATACAGACTCTCAGCAGCTGTGCCATTGGCGTTCAGGATATGGTGCTCGTCCAGCAATATGTGAAAATATCTCAGTGAGCGAATATCGGTATCAATCGTGCAACCGTCATAGCCGATGAGGTCTTTGGCTGGCACCAACACCTCGTCTTCACCGAACATACGCTTGGCAATCTTCCCGGTGATCAGCACCCGATGATGGCGCGACACCGTCAGCCTTTCCTGTCCCGGCAACCGTACCGGCCGAAGGTTGGGGTTTGCGAGCAGGTCCACATGCGAGATTTCGCGTGAAAAGATCCAGAGGATGGGCTGTGGTCCCGAGCGTCTCGTGCAGATCCGATCACCCGGCCGCAAATTTTCGACTAACCGAAACCCATCTGGTGTTGCTATGCGGGTGCCCGCGGAAAAGCACACATTCGCGGCGCCTGGTGTGGGTGTCCCGTTATTGAAGAACTCATCGCCAAACCGCTGAATGGCAAAGCCATCCTGGTCCGACCCAAAGTCTTCGCCATCCCCTACCCGCGTCGCTGTCGTTGAGAAACCTTGATAGGTGTTGGGGGGATTTGCCGTCGGGTCATCAAGGCTGTCGCCATTATAGGTGGCCTGAATGTACTCATCATTTGCAGGGTCGTAGACGACAATGTTGTCGCCATTGTTGTTGAAAACACCATTGGCGAAAGCAGCATCAAAAGCGAGGTTGTCTCCGGCGACGGGCGGTAAGCTGCCACCGTTCTGTACATCCCGAACCACCACTGCTGTCGCGCCCGGTTGCAGAACCGTTCCCGGTGGAAACGTGAACCAATTGTCGCGAACTGCATCCCACAACTCCACGCCCGAGATATCGATTGCCGAGGACGAGGTGTTGACCAGCTCAACGTATTCATCGCGCCCGCGCGCGAAGCCATTCCCGTCGGTATCAAAATTGTTTGTACCCGTTGGGTCCGCCAGGATCTCATTGATGGCGATGCCGCCAAGCAGTGTGTCAGCCATGGTCGCTCCGCGACAGTCTTGGTTTGCGGCAACGTAGAGCAGTTTTGGCAGTGTGAATACCGGCGTACCGCAGGTTCCCCACTAGGTGCGGCGTTCAGCGCACAAGGTTTCGGCGCTTTGCCAGAAGCGGGCGCGTCAGACGGTTAAGCAATCCTGAAAAAAGTGCGGAGAACGAGATCAAGGGTTAAGGCCAAAATCCCGAACTCGAGCCATACGCTTTCTGTACAGTTTCTGTACCGGTTCTGGCACCTACATTCGGCCCTCGCCGCAAATCGTTAAGAGGGGTCGATCTGGCGTTATCAGCCTTTTTATTGGCAATATCGCCACTTAGGGGAGCGGCGCAAATGGGCTATTTCAGTCCCCAAATCAACGGATCGGATCGCCGCAATGCCTCCCCTTCTTCGCCTCGGCCTCCTCGCCTGTGCAGCCTACTTTGTCGCCATGTCAATTGCGCACTTCTTTGGGATCAAAGTGCCCGTACTCTTTGTCTACTTTGACACCCCGTACTACGCCTATCAGGACAAGATCATCTCTTTCGCCGTTGTCAGCTATGTGGGGCTGTTTTGGGCTGCCTCCCGTGACATCGCCATTGTACCGATTGCCATTGCCGTGCTGGCGATGACGGCGCTCGGACTGACCTCTGTCAACCTATCGGACGCCCTCGCATCAGTTCTGGAGGAAGGCCAGTCAACGTGGCCTTACTGGGCACAGACCGGGATGATCTCAGCCATCTGGGTGACCCTTACAGGCCTTTACCTTCGCCGGGCATGATGGCGTCACCCATGCCAAAACGCGCGCGATACTCCGAGGGGGTCAATCCGACTCTGCGTTTAAAAATGCGGCGGAAAGCGGCAGCATCTGTATAGCCGACGCCCCAGCTAATCCCCTCGAAACTCTCGCGCGTAAGTTCCAACCGCGATCGCGCTGCCTCCACTCGCAGAAGCTGAAGATAGGCCACGGGGGTCTCTCCCGTGGCGTTTTTGAAGCGCCGCAAAAAACTGCGCTCTGACATCGCCCCTGCTGCCGCTAACGACGCAATCGTGTGGGTCTCGCCGACGGTCTCAAGCATCAGATCTTGAACCTTTGCGACACCGCTATCACCATGGGCCTTGCTGGGCGTAAAGGTCGCGTAGTAGCTCTGCTCGCGCTCGGGCGGGTCGAGCACAAAGAGGCGCGCGACGTTCAGCATCAGTTTGCGTCCGCCAAAGCGCTGGATCATGTGCAGCGTCAAATCCGTCCACGCCATCACACCGCCAGCCGTCACGACGTCGCCCAGATCCACTAGGAGCCGTCTTGTGTCGATAATGACCTTCGGATGGCGCTCTCTCAGCGCAGCCTCGTGGCGCCAGTGGGTCGTTACCCGACGCCCATCCAGCACCCCGGCATCCGCTAATAGAAACGCGCCTGCGCAGACCGACGCCAAAACCCCACCCGCCGCATGGTGTCTCACCAGCATGGCTTTCCAATCGGTTTGTAGAACGGGCGGTTCCACCAGCAGCGCAGGCGGCAAAATCACAATGTCCTCGTCTCCACCGGGTGCGTTACCAATTTTGGTTTTAAAAACATCCGCGCCAACGGTCGCCGCCTCTGAACTGGCAGTGTCCAACAGGTCTTTCATTCCCCAAAGGGCCGATTGCTGCGCGCCCGGGTACTCCAGCAACTGAACGCGCAGAGGCCTATCCAAAGGCATCTCCCCAGTCTTTGAGACCTTGCCGACCTTCATTCGTCAGCCCGTAAACGCCCTTTTCCACCTTCTCGAACCACCCATAATAGTTGTCGCGCATGATGGTTGTGGCCTTGGTGACCCCCGTTGCCTTGGCAATGATTGCGCCCTTCTCCGCGCCGCTCGTGGCCAGATAGGCGGCGCATTTCAAGGCGTCCTGGCGGTAGCCCGTCACGATCCCGTGGCGCGTTGCCCCACCCGCATTCGGGTCGCCTTCCAGACGCTGAAACTCCCGAAGCAGGCGGTCCTTGCGTTTGGGTGATATACGCGGGCTGTAGGGGCCGGGGTCCGCGTGGACTTCAACAAGGCCATCACGCCGCACGGTCATGAGACCCAGCCCCAAACGACGGCATAGCGTCAGGTTCTCGTTCAGCGCCTTTTTCCCCTTGGGCCGCAGTACGGCGACATAGACACTGTCAGTCATCTTCAAGCGCGCCAGCGCCTGGTGAAACAGCGCTAAAGAGAACCCCAACTTTAGTTCAACAATTACAGGTGGCTCCTCGCCACGCAGCGCCACCACATCCGCCGCGCCGACCTCGCCCTTCACGGCATAACCTTGCCGCTGCAGGTAGGCTTTGATCGGGGGATAGAGGTCAGCTTCGCGCATGTCAGTCCATTGGTGGGGTCGCGCCAGCAAAGCCCGCGCGACCCCGTTTCGTCAACGCCTGTCAGCTCGCATCAGCGTCCCCCGGTGCGCCCCGGAAAACGCGGTGGTCGTCCACCGCGCACCTTGCCGCCGCGCCGGCCTTTGCCGTGGGGCAGCTCGCGAGGGTCAAATCGCGGGCGCTCGGATTTGCGTTGCAGGGTTTCGGGCAAAAGCCGATCGGCTCCGCCCTTTGCAGGTGGTTTGGATGTATTGGGCATGGATAGCCTCATTCGACAATGAAGATTCAAAGGCCTCAAGGGCCTCGCTCGGTCGGATGTCAGGACTTGTCCATTGTAAGCGCACTCCTCTGTCGAGGGTGCCGCGTCTGGCGGCGGAACGGGTGGGCGGTCTAGACCGGCTTGTCCATTGTCAGTGCGCTCCTTTGCTAATGACACCACATTAGCGGAAGCTGACCTGTGAGGTCAAATGACACCCCCCGTGACATCCCCGTGACATCCCCAAAACCGGCTCCTATAAGGCCGCAAAATTTGCCCCGCGCCTTCAAGGACACGCCCCATGATCAAAGTATTCGGCCACAAAGCCCCCGACACAGACAGTACCTGTTCCGCCATCGTCTGGTCCTGGTACCTCAACGAGGTAAAGGGCGAGGCCGCAGCGCCGAAACTGCTGGGTGAGCCTAACACCGAGGCCGCCTTCGTGCTCAGCCACTGGGACCTCGACAAACCCGAAATCATCGACGGCGTGGCCGCTGACGAACCGGTCGTGATCGTGGACACCAACAACCCGGCAGAATTGCCCGATGGCATCAACAGCGCAGACATCCGCGCGATCATCGACCACCACAAACTGGTAGGCGGCATCGAAACTAAAGGCCCCATCGACATCACCATCCGCCCGCTCGCCTGCGCGGCCACCGTGATGATCGACCTCATGGGCGACGATGCGGCCAAAATGCCCAAGGAAATCAAGGCAGCGGCGCTGTCCTGCATCCTCTCCGACACGCTGGAATTCCGCTCCCCCACGACGACCGACCACGACCGCGCGCTGGCAGAACAGCTGGCCGGCGATCTGGGCATCGATCTGGGCGCCTACGCCTCCCAGATGTTCGAAGCCAAATCAGACGTCAGCGCCTTCTCCGATGCCGAGCTTCTGCGAATGGATTCCAAAGAATACGAAGTGGCCGGCACCAAGTTCCGCGTCTCGGTGCTTGAAACCACCGCGCCCAAGATCGTCCTCGACCGCAAGGCGTCGCTCATGGAAACCATGACCACCGTGGCCGCAGAGGACGGTGTCGATCAGGTACTGCTCTTTGTCGTGGACATCCTGAACGAAGAAGCCACGATGCTGATCCCCAACGATCTGACCAAATCCGTGGCCGAAAAATCGTTCAACGCCACCGTGGACGGCGATAGTGTCGTCCTGCCTGGCGTCATGAGCCGTAAAAAGCAGATCATCCCCAACCTCGCGGTCTGAACCCATGCGCATCATCGAACGCCTCGACGAAATCTCCGCCAATTACGACGCTCTCTACTGTGACCTGTGGGGCTGTGTGCATAACGGCGTGGAACCCTTTGCCGAGGCGGTCGAGGCGCTCCGCGGCTTCCGCGCCGGGGGCGGCATCGTCATGCTGGTGACCAACGCGCCACGCCATCGCGGGTCTGTCGCGGGACAACTGGCTCAGATCGGCGTACCCGAAGACTGCTATGACGACATCGCCTCCTCCGGTGACAGCGCCCGGGCGGCGATGTTCACCGGCGCCGTGGGCGAAAAGGTCTACTTCATCGGTCAGGATCACGATCACGCGTTCTTCGATCCGCTCAAGCTGATCGAGAATCCGGTGGCGATTACCAAGGTGCCCCTCGATGAGGCCGAGGGCATCGTTTGCTGCGGGCCCTTTGATCCCCTTGCCGACCCGGATGAGATGCGCGGCGATTTTCTCTACGCCAAGCAAAAGGGGATGAAGCTGCTCTGCGCGAACCCCGACATCGTCGTCGACCGCGGCGAGGCACGCGAATGGTGCGCAGGCAAGCTGGCTCAGATCTACACCGAAATGGGTGGCGAGAGCCTCTATTTCGGCAAACCGCATCCGCCGATCTATGACCTCGCGCGCCGCCGTCTTCTGGCGCTTGGCCGCGACATTCCGCAGTCCCGCATCCTCGCTGTGGGCGACGGGATTCACACCGACGTCTCGGGCGCTTTGGGCGAAGATATCGACAGTCTCTTCATCACCGGCGGCCTCGCAGCCGCAGAAACAGCCACAACCTACCAGCCTGACGCGGAAAAACTGGACGCGTACCTCGCCCGCGAGGGCGTCCCGGCGACGTTCTCCATCGGATTCCTGCGCTAATTCTGCGTTTGCAAAGTAATAATCTTTCTTCTATACGGCCACAGAAGGAAGATCATTACGCGCGAGAATCGCCATGCTGGACACGACGCACACCGATAATTTCCCCCGGGGCACCATCGTTATCGAGGACCTCGAGGTCGGCATGTCGCGCCATGTCACCAAGGTGGTGACCGACCGCGACATCGAACTTTTTGCCGAAGTGTCGACGGATCGTAATCCGGTCCACCTGGATGACGAATACGCACAGGACACCATCTTTGACGGTCGCATCGCCCATGGCATGCTCACCGCCGGGCTAATCAGCGCCGTGATCGGCGAACAGCTCCCGGGTCACGGTACCGTCTACCTGGGCCAGAGCCTGAAATTCCTCGCTCCCGTACGTCCCGGCGACCGCGTCCGCGCCGTCGTCGAGGTCACCGCCATCGACTACAGCAAACGCCGCGTGACCATGGACACCTGGTGCGAGATCGATGGCAAAAAGGTGCTCAAGGGCGAGGCGATCGTACTCGCCCCATCGCGTAAATTCGACTGACCACCTGTAACGGCGCGCATTGCGTGCCGTCACACGCCTATCCCGCCCTTGCCCCCTCCCCCGCCACGGGTTACCTCCCGCGCCATGGAGCGTCTGAGCCAGCTTTCCGCGATCCCTGATCATGCCCGAGGCGCATCCGTTGCCATCGGCAATTTTGACGGCGTGCATCTGGGCCATCAGGCGGTGATCGACCTCGCCCGCCGGGACGAGTTGCCCCTGGGCGTCATGACCTTCGAACCCCATCCGCGAAGCTATTTCACCGCGCTCAAAGGCGCCCCTGTGAAACCCTTTCGTTTGATGAGCGCCGACGCCAAAGCGCATCGTTTGGAAAAGCTGGGCGTGGATTTCGCCTATGAGATTCCCTTCAACGCCGCGCTAGCCGCTCTGACGCCGGAGGCCTTCGTCGCCGATGTGCTGGCCGCCGGCCTCGGCGCAAAACACATCGTCGTGGGCGAGGACTTCTGCTTTGGCAAAGAGCGCGCTGGCAACGCCCAAGACCTAAAAGCCTTGGCCTCGACGCATGGCATCGACACCACCATCGCCACCATGGTCGCCACATCCGAGCGCGAGGTCAGCTCCACCAACATCCGCAAAGCGCTGGCCGAGGGTCGCCCCCGCACCGCGCAGGAGATGTTGGGCCATTGGCACCGCCTCGAGGGCCCGGTGATCCACGGTGACGCCCGTGGCCGCGATCTGGGCTACCCCACCGCGAACATGTCCCTGGGCGATCTCCACCACCCGGCCTATGGTGTTTACGCCGTGCTCGTCGACGTGCTCGACGGCCCTCACGAGGGCACCTACCACGGCGCGGCCTCCATCGGTGTGCGCCCGATGTTTGGTGACAACGCCGCCAATTGCGAGACCTTCCTCTTCGATTTCAAAGGCGACCTCTACGGCGCGACACTCTCTGTCGGCCTCGTCGACTACCTGCGCGGCGAAGAGAAATTCGACAGTCTTGAAGCGTTGATTTCACAAATGGACGCAGACTGCGCTCGCGCACGCGCTATACTGCCGTCACTATGAGCCTCGATGACGCCCCCAAAGGTATCAACCGGCGCGGTCTGCGTGACCGCTATTGGGAACGTGTGCCCCTCGAAAACATGACCGACCGGGAATGGGAGGCGCTCTGCGACGGCTGCGGTAAATGCTGCCTGAACAAGCTCGAGGATCCCGATACGGGCGTCGTGGCCCTCACCCGCGTGGCGTGCCGGTTGCTCGACAACGACACCTGCGGCTGTTCGCAATATGACATCCGTCACCACTTCGTGCCCGAATGCATCCGCATGACGCCGGCGACGATCCCGATCCACGCCTACTGGCTGCCCAAGACCTGCGCCTACAAGCGCCTCCATGACGGCCACCCGATCCCGGACTGGCATCCGCTCATCACCGGCGATCCCGACAGCGTCCACAAGGCCGGAGCATCCGTTCAGGGCTGGACCGTGCCCGAATTCGAGATCCCCGAGGAGGAGTGGGAAGACCACATCGTAGAAGAGCTCTAATGCATTTCGCCTCCGACAACACCGGCCCCACCCATCCCAAGATCCTAGAAGCCGTCGTCAAAGCCAACGAAGGCCACGCCATGCCCTATGGCAACGACCCCTGGGCCGATGACGCCAAGGCCCGCGTCCGCGAGGTGTTCGAGGCGCCTGAGGCCGAGATATTCTTTACCGCCACCGGCACCGCCGCAAATTCCATGATCCTTGGCGCGATGACCGCCCCTTGGGCCACCGTGTTCTGCCACGAAACCGCGCATATCCTCGTCGATGAATCGAACGGGCCGGAGTTTTACGCGGGCGGTGCCAAGCTCGCTCCTGTATCGGGCGAAAGCGGCAAGATGGACCCTGCGGCGCTCACCGCGCTGCTCGACCGCTATGCGCCGGGCGACGTCCACACGCCCGCCCGCGGGCCGGTATCGATCACCAACGTGACCGAGGTAGGCAGCACCTACAGCCTGGCAGAGATCGACGCGATTACCGCCATCGCCCGCGACCACGGCCTGCCCGTTCACCTCGACGGTGCGCGTTTCGCCAACGCCTGCGCCGCGCTCTGTTGCACTGCTGCGGAACTCAGCTGGAAACGCGGCATTCACGCGGTGAGCTTTGGCGGCACCAAGAACGGCTGCATGAGCGTCGAGGCCGCGATCTTCTTTGACCCTGCCCACGCCCAGAATTTTGAGCGCATCCGCATGCGCGGGGGGCATCTGTTTTCCAAACACCGCATCCTCAGCGCGCAAATGGTGGCCTATGCCACCGATGGCCTGTGGCTCGAACTCGGCCACAAAGCCAACACCGCCGCCCGGCATCTCGCTGAGAGCCTCGGCAATCATGTGGCATTCCTCTACCGCCCCGACGCCAACCTGATGTTCGTCAAATTCCCCCGCGCGCTCCACCGCAAGCTCCACGAAGCTGGCGCACAGTTCTATTCCTTCGCAGACGAGCATACTGGCCCCGATGATGAGCCCATCACGGCACGCCTCGTCTGCGACTGGTCCGCGACCGAAGAGAACACCGATCGCTTCGTGAGCCTTCTCAAAGCTGGGTAAACGCCGCGACCTCTTTGGCATGGGTCATCGGCGCCATATGCCCGGCCCCCTCAATCACGTGTTCCGTCGCGTTGGGGAGCAGGCGCAACAGCACCCTATGGATCGCTGCCACCGACGGCTCTGACTTGCTACCGCGGAGCAAGGTAACCGGGACGTTCAACGCCTCCAGCCGTCCCGGTGCAAAGACATCTCCGCTATCCGCGTTGATGCCCTCGCCCTGAGCAATAATCAGCGGCATTTGCGCTGCGATCCCGTCCTTGAAACGGCGCGGCAGCGGGTCCCATGGGGAGCCGCCCCACATGGCCGTAAACCGCTGCGCCATCAGATGAAAATCTCCGCCCTCAAAGGCCTCCGCAACCGACGAAAAGCGCGCGACATGGGCGCTATACGCTTCTGGATCATGCAAACGGAGCGCCGCAAAGAAGACCGGTTCAAAGAGTGAGAGCGATGTCACAAGATCGGGCCGCTCCGCCGCCAGGCGCAACGCAACGGTGCCCCCGAAAGAGTGGCCAAAGACCGGGCCCGGGCCCGTCATCAAAGACGCCGCCCAATCGACTGTCTGCTCTTGGTAGTCACGCGCCTCGTCCCAAGGCGGGCTTTTGCCATGGCCGGGCATGTCAAAAGACGTGCCACCGCCGATCGCGTCGGCCAGAGCGCCAAGAACCCCGCCATGGGCCAGCGCGCAGTGGACCATCAACGGCCCACCGCTGCCCCAACGGTGGATGTAGGGCGTCACAGTTTGCCGGAGAGGTGCAGGTCCAGATCCTCAATACGGTCCTGACCCCAGAAGCGCACGTCGCCATCTGTGATGTAGAACGGCGCGCCAAAGGCCCCGGCGTTTACAGCATCCTCAAGGTTCTGCGCATAGGCCTCAGCGCCCGCAAGCAGCCCGCTATCGGCCAGCGCAGGATCAAAGCCCGCACGCTCCAGACACTCCCGGATAACCGCGTCTTCGGCGATGTCCTTCTCTTCCGCCCAGCAGGCCGTGGTGAAGGACGCCACGAGCGCTCCCAAATCGCCGCCGCCCGCTTTTGAGGCCGCAATGAACGCGTAGGCAGACGGTGCCTGATTGGTGGGCCAGTGGGCGGGTTTCAGATTGAAAGGCATGCCCAATTTCTTGGCCTGCCGCACCAGTTCCTGCGCCCGCATTTCGATGCGCGACGGGTGCCGATCCTTGGGCGGCGTTCCCCCGGTGCGCCCGAATAGCGCGATGATGTCTAGGGGCTTGTAAGCAATCGTCGCACCATGTTTTGCGGCCACATCCTCCATCCGCGTGCCTGCGAGATAGGTGTAGGGAGAGATGGTGGAGAAATAATAGTCGATATGTGCCATGGGACGCCCTTCTTAGTGTTGGTCGGACCCTAGGGTCATGCTACGCGGTGTCAACGCGGCGACTCGGGGATAGTTGCCGGGACAGGGACAAATACGGGGTAGCCAGATGCCGACATCCGCGGAGCCCAAGCTCATTTCCGGAAATGCGAATATGCGACTTGCCAAGGGCGTTGCCCGGCGGGTCGGTATGAGCCGAGGCCACAATCACGGGCTCGTGGATGCCCGGGTTGAGCGCTTCAATGACGGCGAGATATTTGTTGAGGTTTTCGAAAATGTCCGCGGTGAGGACATGTTCATCATCCAGCCCACCTCGCGGCCCGCCAATGACAACCTGATGGAGCTGCTGATCATCGCCGACGCGCTGCGACGCTCTTCGGCGCAGCGTATCACCGCGGTGATCCCCTATTTCGGTTACGCCCGCCAAGACCGACGCACCAAGGCCCGCACGCCGATTTCCGCAAAGCTCGTTGCCAACATGATGGTCGAGGCAGGCATCGAACGGATCCTGACGATGGATCTCCACGCCGCGCAGATTCAGGGCTTTTTCGATATCCCCGTGGATAACCTCTACGCCTCGCCCATCTTCGCGCTCGACATCAAAAACCACTTCGGCTCCACCGAAGACGTCATGGTCGTCAGCCCCGATGTCGGCGGTGTCGCCCGTGCCCGCGAACTGGCTCAGCGCATCAAGGCGCCGCTTTCCATCGTCGACAAACGGCGTGAGAAAGCGGGCGAAGTGGCCGAGATGACCGTAATCGGGGACGTCACCGGCAAAAAATGCGTCATCGTAGACGACATCTGCGATACAGCCGGAACGCTGTGTAAGGCGGCAGAGGTACTGCTAGATCACGGCGCGACCGAGGTACACTCCTACATCTCGCACGGTGTGCTAAGTGGCCCGGCCGTGGAACGGATCACCAATTCGGTGATGAAGTCACTAGTCATCACCGACACGATCGAGGCCACCCGGGCCGTGAAAGATTGCAAGAACATCCGCATCGTTCCGACCGCCCCAGTCTTTGCCCAGGCGATCCTGAACATCTGGAACGGCACTTCTGTGTCGTCCCTCTTTGACCATGCGACTCTCGGCCCAATCTACGAGGGGCTCTACGACTGGGAATAATCTGCGCTTAGTAGAGCTCCCATTCGTCGCCGTGGCCTAGCTCTCCTATGGCCATCCATCCGGCACGAACGCGCGCCACTCGGGAATCTCCCCAAGTCCGAAAGACAATGTTGAATCCATCAGGGGTGATGGCTTCGGCCTTGATATCCATCCGGGGGTTTGACCCATGATCAATATCCCACATCGACATAGTGATGTGGATCGATGGCAGAGTTTTGAAGGGTTCGGAAAATCGGACCGAGGTCGTTGATGCACGTTGCCCGGTGCCGGACCACATTTGCCCGCCATTTTCGAAATCCGAAAACAGGACTTCTTCGCCCTGATCAATTCCAATTAAATGGTTACGTAACCGTTTCATTGCACTGCTTTACCAAACCTAAAAACTATCTACTAAAAAACATGGGAAAAAATGAGACGTAAATGAGAAAGGCCCCACAAAAGGGGGCCTTTTCAATTAACGCGTATGTTTGGCTAAAGCCTAGACCATCGCCATCAAAAGCGCTTCGATGTCCGCGATGATCTTCTCGGCGTGATCTTTGTGCTCGCCCTCAGCTTCCTTATGAGTGTCCCGGGCCTCTGCAAGGACCGCTTCGATCTCGGCGCGGGACTCTGCGGAAACAGGAACAGCCTTTTCAGCAAGCACCGACGCACCCGCCGGCGTCACTTCAGCGAATCCACCGGTCACGGCGAACTCTTTGGTACCTTCGGCACCGATCGCACGCAGAATTCCGGGGCGCAGCGTGGTGATGACCGGGGAATGGTCCGGCATGGCGGTCATGTCGCCGTCAGCACCGGGGATCTGCACCTCAGTGGCCTCAAAAGAGGCCAGGCGGCGCTCAGGGCTCACGAGATCGAATTGAAATGCCATCGTTTTTTCCCTTCGCAGCCCCGGATCGTGACCCGAGGCCTCTGGAGTGAAGTTCGCGGTCCCGGATCAGTTCCGGCACCGCGCCTTATCGTTAGGCAGCTTCTGCAGCCATCTTCTCGGCTTTGGCCTTCACCTCGTCGATGCCGCCAACCATGTAGAAGGCGCCTTCGGGCAGGTGGTCGTACTCGCCTGCAACCACGGCCTTGAAGGACGCGATCGTGTCGTCGAGCGGGACCTGAACGCCGGGCGAACCGGTGAACACTTCGGCCACGTCGAACGGCTGCGAGAGGAAGCGCTGGATCTTGCGCGCACGCGCAACGGTCAGCTTGTCCTCTTCGGAGAGTTCGTCCATCCCGAGGATCGCGATGATGTCCTGCAGCGACTTGTAGCGCTGGAGGATACCCTGAACGTCACGGGCCACGCCGTAATGCTCTTCACCCACAACGGCGGGGTCGAGAATACGCGAGGTAGAGTCGAGCGGGTCAACAGCCGGGTAGATACCCAGCTCCGAGATCGCGCGCGACAGAACGGTCGTTGCGTCGAGGTGCGCAAAGGACGTTGCCGGTGCAGGGTCAGTAAGGTCGTCCGCCGGAACGTAGATCGCCTGCACCGAGGTGATCGATCCGTTCTTGGTCGACGTAATCCGTTCCTGCATCGCGCCCATGTCGGTCGCCAGCGTAGGCTGGTAGCCCACAGCCGAAGGGATACGGCCCAGAAGTGCGGACACCTCGGAACCTGCCTGCGTAAAGCGGAAGATGTTGTCGACGAAGAACAGAACGTCGGTACCGGACTGGTCGCGGAACTGTTCAGCCATCGTCAGACCCGACAGTGCCACACGCATACGCGCTCCGGGAGGCTCGTTCATCTGACCGTAAACGAGCGCCACTTTGGACTTCGTCAGGTCTTCGGCGTTGATAACGCCGGATTCGATGAATTCGTAGTACAGGTCGTTCCCTTCACGGGTCCGCTCACCCACGCCCGCGAACACCGAGTATCCGGAGTGCACCTTGGCGATGTTGTTGATGAGTTCCTGGATCAGAACGGTCTTGCCCACGCCGGCACCGCCGAAGAGGCCGATCTTACCGCCCTTGGAGTAAGGCGCGAGAAGGTCGATCACCTTGATGCCGGTGACGAGGATCTCAGAGGACACCGACTGTTCCGCGAACTCAGGAGCGTCATTGTGGATCGAGCGGGTCTCTTTGGTTTCCACCGGGCCTTTTTCGTCCACGGGGTCGCCAACCACATTCATGATGCGGCCGAGCGTTGCGTCGCCCACGGGCACCGAGATCGGGCCGGCGGTGTCAGAAACGTCCTGGCCGCGAACGAGACCTTCGGTTGCGTCCATCGCGATGCAGCGCACGGTGCTTTCGCCCAGGTGCTGCGCGACTTCCAGTGTCAGTGTCTTGCCGTTGTTGTCGGTGGTCAGTGCGTTGAGGATTTCGGGCAGGTGGTCGTCGAACTGGACGTCCACCACGGCGCCGATCACCTGAGTGACTTTGCCTTTTGCATTTGCCATTGCGGTTCTCCGGGTTCCTTAGAGCGCTTCCGCGCCCGAAATGATTTCGATGAGTTCGTTTGTGATCACAGCCTGGCGGGAACGGTTATACTCGATCGTCAGACGATCGATCATGTCGCCCGCATTGCGCGTCGCGTTGTCCATGGCGGACATCCGCGCACCTTGCTCTGAGGCGCCGTTCTCCAGAAGCGCGGCAAAGATCTGCGTTGCGACGCCGCGCGGCAGAAGGTCGGCAAGGATTGCCTCTTCGCTGGGCTCGTAGTCGTAAAGCGTGCTCTCGTCGCCTTCGCCTTCAACCTCGTAGGCCGCAGGAATAATCTGCTGCGCCGTCGGGATCTGGCTAATCACGGATTCGAACTGGTTGTAGAAGATGGTCGCGACGTCGAACTCGCCCGCTTCAAAGCGGCCCAGCACGTCCTGCGCGATCCCCGCGGCATCCTTGTAACCCAGGCGCTTAACTTCGCTCAGGTCCACGTGGCCCACGAAATGGTCGCCCAAGTCGCGCTTGATCGCGTCACGGCCCTTCTTGCCGACAGTCAGGATTTTGACCGTCTTGCCCGCCGCTACCAGCTCTTGCGCTTTCAGGCGCGCCAGTTTGGCAATCGACGAGTTGAAGCCGCCGCAAAGGCCGCGTTCCGCCGTCATGACGACTAGCAGATGCACATCGTCTTTACCCGTGCCGCGCAAAAGCAGCGGCGCCGAGTCAGAGCCACCCACCGACGCGGCCAGGCCACCCATCACAGCGTTAAAGCGCTCTGTATAGGGCCGGGACGCCTCGGCCGCATCCTGTGCCCGCCGCAATTTCGCGGCGGCCACCATCTGCATGGCCTTGGTGATCTTGCGCGTGGATTTCACGCTCTCGATCCGGTTTTTGAGGTCCTTAAGGTTCGGCATCGGAAGCTCTTACGCGAAGCTCGCCGCGTAGTCGTCTAGGACGGCTTTGATCTTGTCCGCTTCTTCGCCTTTGACCTTGGGGTCGTTGGCGGTGATGTGATCCAGCAGGTCTTTGCCCTTACCACGCAGGTGAGCGATCAGGCCCTGCTCGAACCGGCCCACATCGCGCAGCGCCAGGTCGTCGAGGTACCCGTTGGTACCCGCATAGATCACGCACACGATTTCAGCGTTCGTCAGCGGCGAATATTGCGGCTGCTTGAGCAGCTCGGTCAGACGCGCACCGCGGTTCAGAAGCTTCTGAGTTGCAGCATCGAGGTCAGAGCCAAACTGTGCAAAAGCCGCCATTTCGCGGTACTGCGCCAGCTCCAGCTTCATCGAACCTGCCACCGACTTCATCGCGTTGGTCTGGGCCGAAGAGCCCACGCGCGAAACCGACAGACCGGTGTTCACGGCGGGGCGGATACCCTGGAAGAACAGTTCCGTTTCGAGGAAGATCTGACCGTCGGTGATCGAGATCACGTTCGTCGGAATAAAGGCAGAGATGTCGCCCGCCTGGGTTTCGATGATCGGCAGTGCCGTCAGGGAGCCCGAACCATTGTCTTCGTTCAGCTTGGAGGAACGCTCCAGCAGACGCGAGTGAAGGTAGAAAACGTCACCGGGATAGGCTTCACGGCCCGGTGGGCGGCGCAGCAGCAGGGACATCTGGCGGTAGGCCACGGCCTGCTTGGACAGGTCATCATAGATGATCAGCGCGTGCTTGCCGTTGTCGCGGAAGTACT
>JBCDKE010000066.1:0-16611 GCA_038747015.1 Pseudomonadota bacterium | reverse complement strand
GCTTTTGAGCCGTGCCTCGGGATCCTCGGAGATCGGGGTGAGCATCGGGCCGCTCGAGCCGCCGCCGAAACCGAAATCGTCGCCTGCGCCGCTGCTGAGCGTGAAGTCGTCGGGGTAGCTTTCGACCAGCCAGTCGCGCGCGTTGTTTTCGGTGATGTTCTCGCGGGCGAAATCGGACACCGATTGCGAGATGCTTTTGAGCATTTCGGCATAGGCACGCATCTGGTCGATGGAGCTGGTGACGATGGCCTGAAAGACGTTTTCGATGAGCCCGCCGACGAATTCGGGGAAATCCACGTGTTCGACGAGGTCTCCGAACTGTTCGGTGCCCTGACGGATTGCGCCGCCTTCGAAATCTTCGCCGGCAAAGCCCTGATCGGCCCCGGCGCGGCGCGCAGTGGCGGAGATGGCCCCGTCGGTGTTGCGAAGCTCGCCCGCGAGGGGGACCTTGCCGTCGGGCGCTTCGGCGGCGGCCTCGCTGAGAAGGCCGTCGGGATTGGCCATGTAGTTGCCGATCTCGACCATGTTCTGGGCGATCTCGCGGCGTTCGGCCGGGGGCAACTGACCGAAGGCTTCGGTGCGGTCGAGGAGGTCGCGCACCTTGGCGCGGGTGACCTGAAGCGTGGTGTCGTCGGCGGGTTGGGCCGGTGGCGCGTGGCTCTGTGCGGTGGCGGGAGCGTTCATCGGGGTCTCCCTTCCTTAGGATTGTGGCGCTGGTTGCTGCGCTTGCTGGGTGTTGGTCGGTTGCTGTTGGTTGCCCGATTGCTGGGGCGGCTGGCTGGCGGCGGTGCCGGGCGAGCCGCGCGCGGCGTCCATCATACCGGCTGCATCCTGGATCTGGCCCATTTGGAAGGTGCTGGCGATCTGGTCGAGATTGACTGTCTCGGATTTGAAATTGATGTCTACAGAACCCGCCAGAGCGGCACTGGCCTCGAGATTGCCGACGCTTTGCTCGGCGACGACCTCCTTCATTTCGATCACGGGCGTGTTCGAGTATTGGTAGTTACCCTTGGACCAGCGGTCGCCGATTTTCTCGGAGCTGGTCGTATTGCCGTCGGCGTCGGTGGAGCTTTCGCTTTCGGAAGCATCGCGGCCATAGTCCCATTCGCCGGAACGGGAAATGTTGCGCTGCTTGCCGTAATCGAAATCGGTGGCTTTGCGGTTGCGGCTAAAGCTGTCCTGGGAGCGGAAGTTGTACATCACCTTGGCCGAGATGCGGCCATCGGTGACCACGATCTTGTTGATCCCCATGACCAGAGTGGTCGCGAGCAGGCGTTGCCGCGAAAGCGCGAGCTGCATTTCGGCGGCGGGGACGATGATCGACTCCAGCGTCTCTGAGGACAGATCGCGAGGGCGGTCCTCGCCCTGGAGATTGTATTCCTTGGCTACGCGATCGAGGGCCTCGCTTTCGTCCACGCCCGAGCGTGGGGCCACGCGCGGTTCGCCCACCCCGTTGCCGAAGAAATCACCCTCGGTAGAAATCTCGAAGAGGTCCGGGAAGGTATCGACCACGTGGTCGCGGCCCTGATTTGTGGTGATGTTGTCGCGTTTGAAGTCGTCCACGGATTTGGCGACGGATGACACCATCTGAGCGTAGGCCTCCATCTGCTTGATCGAGGCGTCGACGATGGCGACGTAGACATTTTCGATGAGGCCGGCGACGAAATCGACGAATTTGACCGAGTTCAGCATGGCTCCGGCGACGAAAGCGCCTTCGCGGGCGGCCTCGGCCTTGAATTCGCTGTCGCTGGTTCGGATGCGGTCGTTCATGGCCCGTGCTGGGGCTGCGGCGGCCATCGGCGCTGCGTGGGGCGCAGAGAGCATCTGCTCGGGCGCCTGATCGCCGAGGAAGTGGAAGACCTTGACCGTGTCATGGGCCACCTCGGCGCGTTGGTCCGGCGGCAGGGCCATGAAGGATTTCGACCGCGTGAGCATGTTGCGCACCTTGGCGCGGGTCTCGTTGAGCGAGGTGATGTCCTCCGGACCCGGCGTATGGGCGACGGGGTGGCTCTGATCAGAGGGGGACGTCTGCATTGTTTTGTCCTTCGATGGGGCGCGGCGCTGCACCGGTCGGGACGACGGTGGCGCAGGCGCGGGTCACGTGGCTCAGGGGTCTCTTTGAGGGCGGTGCGGCGCGTCAGAGCGCCGGTTCACCGATTTCAAAACCCATGGGCCGTAGGTAGAGGCTCACCTGCGCAGGATTGCTGCGGGTGAGTTTGATCGACATGACCGAGAAATCGCCGGGCAGATCGGACCCTTCGGGTGTGAAGGCCCCCATCCAGTTATCCAGCGCGCGCAGGTGGCGCGGTCTCTCGGAGAGGCCAAGGCGCAAGAGGTCGACAAAGCTGTCGGGCACCTGAGGGATCGCGGCGATCAGCAGTTCGACCTTGAGCTCCGGGCCGTCGGCTCCGGCTGCGATGCCGAGGAGGATCGAGCCGTCGGGCGCCTCGAAGCTGCCGCCGAGGGCGAGGCCAAAGAGCCGGGTCAGCTGGGCCATGAGATCGCCCATGCCAAAGCTGTCGAGGAGCGGCTGGAAGTCTTCGGTCCGGATCGCTCCGCCGACGCGGAAGGTAATCCGCTGGCGACCCGATCGCATGCGCGTGGTCACTGTCGAGAACACCGGCCTGAGCTGCGGCATCGACGCGCGGGCCTGTTCGACATAGCCCTTGAGAGGCTGCGGCAGACCAGCGAGCTGGTCTTCGCGGGTCTCGTAATAGGCCTTGGCCGAGTAGAGCCCGTCGCGGTCAAAGCCCGCGCCGATCCACGCGCCAAAGCGGTCGCCTGCGCCGGCGCCGGTGCCGCGATGGTCCTCGCTCACCCGGTCGAACCAGTAGAGCGCATCACGGCCGAAACAGGGCGCGATCATGGAGCGCAGGATGCGGCTGGCCTCCTGTTTCTTGATCGAGGGCGATCCGTGGGGGCCCAGCGGTTCCATCGTGAAGCGCAGCCCGTAGGGTTCGGCCTCGGAAAAGGACGGCTCGAGAGGGGCGGCCCCGGGCGAGAGCGCGTTTTCGCCGTAGCGCGGGTCACCCGCGGGCAGGTCGAAGGCCTCGTCCAGCGCCCGGCCCATGTAGCGGCCGGGGTCAGCTGTCCCCATCTTGTGCGCCGCCGTTGCGAGCCGGGTGCGCACCACCTTGGAAAGATGCTCTGCCATGGCGTTGTCTCCTTTCGCAGGTGGGGTTTCAGTTGATCAACCGCTGGGAGCCGTTGAGCGCGCCATTGGGTGCGCCGCCCTGATGCTCGAAGCCGAAGGCGCCGAGGATCTCCTGCGCGGCGGGGGGTACCCGGACCGGCGCGGTGGACAGCACGGCCGACGGCGAGGCGGAGGCGTTTAGTTCGACAAGGTCGCTGCCGACACCTTCGATGGCGAGCCACTGTTCGCAGGCCGTCACCAGATCGTAGTCCGACGGGTCGTTGATCGCCGAATGCGTGGATGAGGTGCGCGGGCTTGCGATCTCGGCGCGATTTATCAGCATCGTACCGGGTTCGGAAAGCTTGGCCGCGTGCTTTTCGAGCCAACCGATGATCATCGCCCCGGCATTGGCTTTGGTCCGGGCGCGTACCGTATTCACAGGCTGCCCGAATTCCAGCACGGCGATCTGGTCGATCACCTGCCACATGTCGCGGGCACCATAGAGCTGCTTGATCTCCGGGCTCGACAGCAGGTCGATATATTCGGTGATGTTCTTTTGCAGCTCGGAGGCCACAAACCATGTGCCGCCGTAGCAGTAGAGCGACAGGTTCGCCGCCAGATCGAGGCCGGTTTTGCGGACCTGTTCCTGGGAGGGAACGAAGTTGCCGTTGGTGGAGAACAGGTTTTCCACCTGGTTCTTGCGGTACCAGTCAGACACCGAGGACACGAACCGGATCCAGAGTTCGTCGAAGTTGCGGAAGATCGTGCCGGCGGCTGACGGGTCGCCGGTGGCCGCCCCGAAGACGCGGGCATAGGTGTTGCGGCGCTCGAACGGGCTGATGCGGTCCGGAGTGGCCCGGATGTAGCGATAGAGGTATTCGCCCGCGAGCCCTTTTTCGAGCGGCAGCGCACCGATCTGGAAGAGTTCTGCCAGCTTGTCGACGCTGTCGAAGAGGCGGGCCTCGTCCATCATCGCGGCGAAGTAGATCGCCTGGGCGGCCTCAAGGTTAGTGGCCTGAACTTCCTGGGCCGTCTCGGCCTCCAAGTTTGGGAGCAAGATCTCTTGCGTCGCGGTGACGGTGTCGTTGGACGGGGCCAGGCGGTCACCGATGGCGGCGCGGATTTGAGTGGCAAGACCAGGAGATTCTGCGTCCAGGCCTTTCTTGATCAGCGTTTCGGTCACCGAGACCCAGTCGCTGGCCTTGAGCTGGCCCGACGCGTTCACGTCGTTTGCAAAGGCCATGACGTCGAGGACTTCGGTAAAGAGTTCCTTGTGATGGTTATAGATGGCCACCGCGTCAGTGAGCGCCTTGGAAAGGTTCTTTGAGACGCCTTTGACGGTAAACTCGCCGTCGTCGTATCCCATCGCCTCGAGCAGACGTGGTGCCGAGAGATTTTCACGCGCCAGCCTGCCCCAGACCATGGCGGTGAGTTTTTCGTCATTGGAGAGATCGCCGATGTCAGTCGGCTGGTCTGGCCCGAACACACCGTCATTGAGCGGCGGCACACCGTTCTTCACGAAGGCCTCCAGTTCCTGGCGCAGCGTGATGTAGAGGTCTTCTTGCGCGTAGCTGGGCTTACTATCCGCGTTGCTGAGGGCGTTGAGCAATTCGAGCTGAGCGTTTTCGCGAGGTGTCAGGTTGCCCTCTGCCTGCTTGGCTTCGAGAGCGGTTTTGGTTTTGGCGAGGTAGAACTCCGCCCGCTCCTGCGCGTTGGCGGCGTCAATGAACTTGAGTGTGGGCATTTTGGGGTCTCCTTCAGAAGAATTGTCGTGGCCGGTGCCTCCCGGTCCGTTTGATCCATTTGATGATGAGCTAAAGACGACGGAGGATCCGTCGGCGTCTGAACTGCTTGTTCCGGGCGTAGCCGCAGAGTTCGCGTCGCTTGCGGTGGTCGTGCTAGCGGGGGCCTCCGCAGGCTTGGGAGCGGGCTTGGGCTTTTCAGCTGCGGGTTTAGGCTTGGCCGCTACGGGCTTTGCCTCATCCTTGGCGGCAGGCTGTTTCTTGTCAGAAGCCTTGGCCTTGGAAGTCGAGGAGGTTGGCTTTTTGGCCATCGTCAAAGCTCCTTTAAGCGGCTTGCGGCACGGGTGTGCCGGTTGCGGGGTGGGAAAGCGCGTTGGCTTGGGTGAATGAACGGTCGAGCGCGGCGAGCGCGCGCGGGATGTTGAGCGTGCCGACGCCGCCACCGGCTGTGCCTGCGTCGCGCCAGGGATCGGCGGTCTGGGTCAGGATCTCGCGGACCTGCGCGCCGGTCATGGGCCGCGCTGCCGCCCGCGCGCGCGAGACGAGCAGTGCCGCAGCGCCCGCCACGAAGGGCGAGGCAAAGCTGGTGCCGGTGACCCGCTGGTAGCCGTCGATGGACGGTGTCAGGATGCGTTCGCCCGGGGCCGAGAGCGCCACGTGGCCCCCGCGCGTGGAAAACGCGCTGAGCGTGCCCTCGGGTCCGTGGCTGCCCACCGCGATGACGTCATCGGCGGCGGCGGGGTAGTAGCGTTCCTCCTGACCGGAATTGCCGCTGGCGGCGACCATGACGGCCCCGCGTGCGAGCGCGTAACTCGTCGTGGCCTCGTGTGGTTTCGGGTCCCCGGCCATGAGCACATCCTCGGACGTCCCGAAGGAACAGTTCAGCACCTTGGCCCCCAGATCGACGGAGCGTTTGATGGCGTAGTCGATGTCAGAGAGGGCGCCGAGGCCCACGACCTTGGCCTTGCGGCCCGGGGAGGCGGCGCTGGCGAGGACGCGGACGGGCATCATCGTCGCCTGCCGGGTGAGGCCCTGAGGCATGGCGCGGCCCTGGCCGCCGATGATTGCCAGGCAGGCGGTGCCGTGGGGATTGCGGGCCTCGCCCGGATCAGTGTCGCGGCCGCTGTAGTCGCCCACGAGCTCCATGCCGGTGCTCAGCTCTGAGCCTGCGAAGTTCACCGCGTCAAAGCCTGCGCCGAGGCGTCCGGCAAGTTCGGCATGGCCGAGGGCCGCGCCGGTGTCGAGTACGGCTACGGTGACGGCGGCGTCCCCGGCCTCGAGGCCGCGCGCGGTGTCTGCGCCGACCATCTGCCAGGGCCAGATGTCGCTGGCCTGAGGCTGTGCGGGCTGGGCCATGCCGTTGGCGGCGGAGACGAAGTAGTCCATTGAGGCCGCTGTCACGACGCCCAGCTGGCGGAGTGCGTCCACGGTTTCGTCAAGCCGCACGATGTCCGAAAAGGTCGCCACATAGGTGCGCGAGAGGCCCGAGGCGTGTTCGAGGAGGTCGAAGCCCTGGGCGTCAGTGGCAGCGTCATGGAGGCGGGTAAGCCCCACATTGGCACCCTGTGCGCGCAGCACGCGGTCCACAGCGCCATGGCCAGTTTCGTGCGGTGCATCGAGCCCAAAGGCGCGCACGGCAGACCGCGCCGGGATGGTTTCCACGTCTTCGCCTAGGGCCAGCGTGAAGATCAGCCGGTGCGGCGAGGCGTAGCCTTTGGCCTCGGGGGCCCAGGGAGTGGCGATGCGCAGCGTCATGGCGCGTCCCCCTCTGCCGGGCCGAGGGTGAAGCGTTCTTCGATCTGGTCGCCGCCGTCCCATTCGAGCGCGAGTGCCCCGGCCGTCACTGGATCGTCGGTGGCGATGGTGACTTCTTCGTCGCGGGCGTCTAGCACCTGCGCCGTTGCCCCGTTGACCGTGACGCGCGGCGCGCCGAAGCGGGCGAGGTTGCGGCCCGTGATCTTGAGCCGATGCTGCGCGGCGGGGTCGAGGGACTGGACCGCGCCGGGGTCGGCGGCCATGGGATCGAGGGTCACGCGGTTGATGCGACGGGTGCCGGCGACTTGCAGCGCCTGTTTCAGGCGATCCGACGGCAGGCGCGAGAGGCGGCGCATGGCGGATTGGCCGCCCTTGGCCTCGACCCGCTGCATGTCGGCAAGGTTGCGGACACCGATCCATTCGAGGCGGCGGGCCTCTTCGTCGGAAAGGCCGTCGACGGCCTCGGTGATTTCGGGCTCTTCGGCCTCGAATTCCACGGAGTGTTCTTCGAGCATCGGGCGGGTGACAGTGGTGAAGCCCACTTTGAGCGTGCTGGCACCGGTTTCGCCCGGTAGCGCGGGGCGTACGCGCAGTTCTGCGGCGTCGAATTCCACCACGGCCTGAAGATCGAGGGCGAAGTCCTTGACCGCGAAGTTCAAACCTTGGGTCTGGGCGCGGAAGTTCAGCGCCGATTGCGAGCGCCCGAGCTGGGTCGAGATCGCGTTGAGCAGATCCTCGAGGGGCATGGTCTGGCCGAGGTCACTCATGGCTGCCTCCCGTCAGTTCGAAGGTGACGGAGATGTGGCCGATGGGCACTTCGAGGTCACGGGACTGGGCCAGAACGGGCGGCTGGGCAGTTAGCGTGCCGCGGGTGCCGAGCGTGACCTCCATGGGCAATGTCATTTCCACCTGATCGACGGCCACGGGGGCCTGGGCGGCCAGGTCGATCACGTCGAGGCCAAGCGTGTCGATGGCCGTGGAGAGAGGCTGGCGCGTCATGTTGCAGTCCCCCCGTCAGTTGTCGGAGCGGGCGTCTGCGTGGGCTGATCGGCGGCGATCTGTTGCGGTGGTTGCTGCGGTGCAGGCGTTTGCTGCGGGATCTGTTGGGGGATCGGCTGCGTCGGCGCTGGCTGGCTCGGCGCTGGTTGGCTCGGCACGCGGGGGGCAGCGGCGTTCACGGTGCGCGCCGTGCGTTCCAGAAGCACGCGCTGCGCATCGCTGACGAAGCTTTCCAGTGGCACAGAATCCGAGCTGAAGGTGACTTTGACCTCGCCCTGCAATTCGGCGGCGATGGCGGCGTCGGACTGCGCATTCACGGCCGTCGAGATCATGGCCTGCGCGGTGGGCGCGGAAAAACCGGGCCGCGCGCTCCATCCCTGTTGCTGCTGCGCGGGGTCCTGGGACTGGGCAAAGCCCACGCGCGCGGTATCGGCGGCCTTGGCGCGGATCCGGATGCGGGCGGAAATCTCGCCCTTGTCGACGTTCACACGCTTGAGCCCCATGAGCGCCATGGACGCCAGCGTGCGCATGCGATCCTCACCGAGGCGCAGGCGGGCCTGGGGGATGAGCGCGGTCTCGATCAGCTCTTCGTTGAGCGTTTCGCCGGCCAGATCGTAATCCGCGAGCCATGCCGGGGAGACGCCGAAATCGTCGCCGCCGCGGGGCAGGACGCGGGGCTGTTCGCCCACCGCGCGGGGCAGGAGCAATTCCAGATCAGCGGGGTATTTTTCGACGAGCCAGTCGCGCACTTGGTTGGAACTGACATTGCTGGAGCTGAAATCCTCGACCGTCTGGGCGAGCGAGCCGACGAGGGAGGCAAACGCTTCCATCTGCCGGATCGAGCTGTCGACGATGGCGTCAAAGGTGCCGTGGACGAGGCTGGACACGAAGGAGGCGAAATCGAGCTCTTCGCTCATGGCGCCTGCCGCCTCGGGCAGGGCCGAGACGGTGCGCAGGAGCGAGGTTTGGCCGTCGCCTTGTGGGGCGGGTGGCTGTGCGGGGGCGGGTGCCGGGGCTGGCGCGCCATAGCCATACTGTGGCCCACCGACAGGTCCGACCATGGGGGCCGAGAAGATGTCGGTCTCGTAGGGGTCGGGCTGGGCAAAGCTCATCGGTTCGGCAGTGAGCGCGGTGCGAACGCGGTCGATGCGGTCGCGCAGGGCCAGCTGTTCGGCGCTGGGCAGGGCGCTGAAGGCCGGGGCCGCATCGAGGGCGGCGGAGGCCTGACCCAGAGCCTGGGCGGCGATATGCGCGTCTTGCTGGCTCATCGGGTGCTCATGGGGTTCCGTTGGACAGAGGGCGCCAGTTCACGAGGCGCTGATTGGTGGCGAGAGCCGCAAAGCGGCGCCCGGAGGCGGGCACGGCCTTGGCCAGTGCAGCCTGGAAGGCGGGGCGATCGGCGATGGTGCCTTTCATGGTCTCGGTGAGCACGGTGAGGCCTTTTGCAACGCCGCATTGCGCCATCACATCGAGCGCCATTGCCAGCGCCGCGCCGTCGGCGAGGGCGGGATTGGCAAGGATGATTTCAGCGGCAGGCAACAACAGAGCCTTGACGGCGTGTTCGTTCTGGGCGGCTGTGAAGACGGGCGTGGCGGCGGCCATCATCAGCGTAGTTTTCCACGGCGCGAGCCATAGGTCGCTGCCCTGGAAAGGTGATTTCGGGGCGTCTCCGCGCAGATGCGCCGCGAGCGCCTGGGCCTGGGGCCCAAGGGCGGCGGCGAAGGCGGCTGGGTCGCGAGCTTCGGCGCGGGCAAAGAGTGAGCCCATATCGCCGGTGTCCTGACGCAGGCCCAGCATCCCGAAGCGGACGCCAGCAGCGTTGGGGTCTTCGCCGACAAAGGCGTATCCTGCGGCGCCGGAGATCCCCCGAGCGACGATTTCAATGAGCGGCAGTGCGGAATCTGCCGAAAACGGCACCCGGCCCTGCACCCCTGTGTCGGGGGCAGTCATGTCAGGGCCGGGCGAGGGCGCGGGGAACGGAGGTTCCGCGGGCGTGGGGGTCGATCCGTGGGCCACGGCACGAGGTGCCTCGGCCCGCGAGAGCATGGGGGGCAGTTGCGCCGCCCGCGCCATTGGGGCGCGTGGTTGACCCGGCTGCTGACCCATGGGCGCAATCGGCGCGCGATCTTGGAGCTGCGGCACGTGGCACACGCCCGTACCCTGGGCGCGGGCCATGGGCCGGGGCAGCCTGCAGGGACCTGTGCGCGGGCCGGAGCCGTCGCGCATCAGGTCGTGCGCCAGCGCCGCGGGGCGCGAGAGAGGCGGGAGCGTTGCCATTACTTCGGCCCGTGGCGTTTAACGTTGCCGTAGCTGATGTAGTCGTTGTCGATATGCTCGGAGCCGGTGACGACGCGGCTTTCCACGGTACCATCGCCATAGAGGCTGTAGAGGACGGTGATGCGTTCGCTGTCTTCGATCGTCCAGGCGGCGACGTAGTCCATGTAGACGTCCACACGGGCCACCGCCTTGGATGGGTCCTTCATGGACTTGTAGGTGTTGCCGCCCTTGGGGTTGATCTTGGCGACGATGGTCAATGAACCGGTGGTTGTGTCCTTTTCAGGAAGCGGGCTCTCAGACATCCAGATCTTGCCCACGCCGCCGTTTTCGTCCGCTTCAAAGCGGAGTTGGAAGTCAGCATAGAGCATGCCCTGCGGAGCCATGGGATCCCAGCGAGGGCCCTTCATCGTTACGATGTAGGTGTCCGTGTTCTTGATATTGGCGTCTTTGAGCTCTTTGGGTCCGGTTGCCCCGACCTCTAGCCAGCTGTCCATCTTGGCAACCTGCCATTTGATGTCATTTGTGTTGCTAGAGTTCTGGTAGACCGAGAGGCCGAGCCCGGCTGTGCCGATGCCAATGCCGATCCATTCGGCAGCGGTGATGCCTGCGACCCAGAGCGGGAGCGCCTGCTCTTGGGCGTAGACCGGCTGGCCCTGCGGGGTGCCGATGGGCATGGCCTGGTAGCCCTTGGATTTGGCGAGGCCGCGCCCGAGGGCCCAATCGCGTTTATCTGGGGTCAGCCAGACGCCGGCGTTGACGTAGTCGTCATGGCCCGAAGTGTGCACGGCGACGATGGCCATTTCCTCCATCGCGTCGGCGGCCGGCATCGACATTTGCGGGGCGATAAACACCGGCGAGCCGCTGTTGCCAGAAAGTGTTTGCAGATTGTAGGTAATCCGCTCGCCGCCATCGATGATCCCGCGGATGATGTCAGTGTCCATGTGCTGCTTGCCGTCGAAGCTCGCAGTGGGGAGGAGTTTGCGCCAGTTTGGCGGCTTGCGCGAACCTTGCTGAGCGCTGGAGGCGCCATAGCCGCAGACCGCGATGCTCGTGTCCGCTGCTGGCGAGAAATTGGCGATGTTGAAGTAGTGGCCGTTGGGGGCGGAAACGGACGTGCGGATGACAGCGAGGTCATAGCGCCGGTCCTGTTTGGAGATATCGTCCAGATCGTAGTTGGGGTGGCCTGACCAGTCGGAGGGCGACACGCTGAAGGCCTGGATGGCGTCATCTTTGTGGACAGTGTCGCCGCGCGTGGAGTTGTGGCCGATGAAGATGTCGCAGGTATGGGCCTGAAGCCACGTGTTTTCGTCGTCCTGGGAGGCGGCGAAGTTGTGGCCGCAGGTCAGGATCAAGTTCGGGCCGATGTAGAACCCAGTCCCCGTTGCAGTCGCAACGAGCGTGCCCGCGGCGTTGTAGAATTTTGGCCGCAGCAGGCAGATCGCGCTAAACGGAAAGCTCGAGGTGTCGTTGACGCCGGTCGAGTAGCTTTCGTAACGCTCCCACATTTCCTTTAGTTTCGACCAGACGTCCGAGGGTTTGTAGCTGTCGAATACGGGGAGCACGTAGTCGAGCGGTTGCGAGGCCGCGCCGCCTGCGCCGCCGTAGGGTAGCGATCCGCTTTGCCCACCATGGTCATGATGCGCGTGGGTGATGGCGGGGGCCGCCATTTCGCCGAAACCGTCATCGTAGTCGAGTTGCCCTGTCGGGTGCATCTGTCGCTGCGCGGGCTGCTGGGCCTGCGGATGGTGCAGGTTCTGGTGCATGAAGCTGTGCGAATTCATGGAATGGGTTCCTTTTATAGGCAGCTCCCGCGCGGGAGCGCGTGAACCTGGTTTGGTGGGATGGGGAGGAGCCGCTGGCGCTGCGCTGACGGCCGCGCCGGGGGCCTCCTCGGCCATGGAGGGGACGGCTTGGTCACCCGCCCAAGTGAGATTTTGATTAATGCCGGTCTGTCCCGCGCCAGTGAGGCCGGGGCGGCCTGCAAAGCCGAAGCGTTGCTGGATGCCCGCCCCGGAGAAGCCATTGATGGCGACGTAGACGGCGTCGGCGTCGGCGGTGATGATCGAGATTGGCGTCGAGGCTTTTTCGCCGTCGAAAAGCGCCGCGCTTGCGTAAAGCCTTTCGCCCCCTGAAAGCGTAAGGAGGACGGCGGGTGGCACGTGGATGATGGCGCTGTCACCGAAGATTTCGAAGCGCTGGGACAGGGCTGCAAAGTTCGCGGGCGTGCGCTGGTCTGTGCCAGCAGTCGCAAAGAGCGCGGCGTCGGTCGCGAGGGCAAGCTCTACCCAGTGCTGTGTAGCGCGGCTGCGAGCAGGCACGCCCACACGGTAGCTGAGCGAGGGGCGTAGATCGGTGACGGACATCCGCGTGGGTTTGAGCAAGAAACTCATGACGCAGGTCCATTGTCCGTTGTGTCGGTATCCGCCGGATCTTGTGCGTCGATGAGTTCTTCTAGGATGCGCGGGACGTCTGCGAGTTTGCTGAATTCACGTCCGTCGCTGATCTGACCGACCATGGCGGGATGAGCCTCCCACACGCGCCCGGCGAGGGGCTGTTTGGCGCGGCTCACTGATCCGGCCTGATCCCCGCCTGCTGATTCAGACAGCCAGACGGAGACCAAAAAACGCCGGTTGCGACGCCGGGAAGATTGCCCGGAAGACTGTTGGGAGGAATGCGCACGTTCAGTCATGGAATCGGGTGTGGCATGGGCCTCTCACCCGATACTCACACAACTCTCACACCACTCTCGCATGGGGTGTGAGAGTTTGCGTATCGAGGCGCATACGAAAAAAGCGCCGACCTGGGGAGCCGACGCTTAAAGCGGTTTGTGGATTTGGGAGGGGTTAGCCCAAAAGATGCGCTCGAGCAGTGTCCAGATGTTCGAGCGCGCTTTCGACCGCTTTGAAAGAGGGACGCTGCACCAATGTGCGCCGCTTGCCGTCCGTGGTCAGCTTGCCCGGTTGAGGCCCGCGATTGATGCGCAGGGCATCAATGGCGGCGGCGGTTTCGGGGGCGGGGTCAACGTCGAGTTTGTCTTTCAGCACACGGCTGAGGACCTGATATTGGCGTTCGGCCGCTGACACGTCATCGCGCCGCCCATGCAACGCGATCATATGGCGATGACCGGCCTCGAGCGTGGGGTCGAGGGCCATCATCCGTTCCGCCAACTCACTGACGCGGCCCCAGCTGCCGGCGGCGCTCATCCGTTCCAGGAGGGCTTCCAGGATCGTCAAAATGCCCGACCGCAGCGCCTCGCGGGTGACAATGGACCAGTGATCCTCGGATCCGCTGAGAAAATCAGTGTGATAGGCGTCGGCGCAGGCAAAAAGTTCATCTGTATCCGCGTTGGCGGCGTTGCGGCTCACCAACTGCCTGGCAGCGGCGCTGATGCGCAGGGCATCCACGGAGAACTCCTGGGGCGGTGTGTATTTGAGATAGGCGCGGCGGTTTTCGATGCACCGACCCTTGCCGCCTGAAGATCGGATCAAACGGCGCAGACGCCAGAGCAGGGTGTTGAGCCGGTCGCGGGCGTTGTCGGGGCTTTCACCCTCCCACAGGATGTCTGAAATGCGCTCTCTTTCTACCGGACGCCCGGCGTGGAGCACGAGAACAGCGGCCAGCGCGGCCACGCGCCCCGGCGGTATCTCGACTGTGGTCTTGGGTCCTGTGAGGGAGGTTCCGTCTAAAAATGTCCAATGCATGTGCAGCTCTCAAATGCGGATTTGGCAGTGTCGAAAAAAACACTCGGTCTCAAAAAACAGGCGCAGCGGCAGCACTACGGAGAAAATAATCCGGCTCACGGCGCTGTGATAAGTATGCCTTAGATTGCCGCAAGGGCAACGATTCCCTTTTTTGGCGAGTGGGTTTCTGGCGCCAAGGAAAAGTTTCGCAGCCACTACAGTCGCTTGGCGGGCTCTGATATAGGCGAGGCATCGCTCTCCACCCGGTTAGGCAGATAGGTGAATGCTCGATAGCGCTTTCTTTGACCCGCAATCGGCGGGATTCGCAGAGGACCCCTACGCGGTCTATGACACGATGCGAGGGGGCGGGCCTTTCTACTATGCCGATGTAGAGACATGGATGTTGTCGCGCGCCGCCGACATCGAGCAGGTGGCGCGGGATCCGGCGATGGTGCGGACGCGGGACCACCTGATCGGCGAGGAAGAGCGCCGCGCCGAGCAGCGCAAGATCGGCTGGCATGACATGCCCTATCACGAGCGTTTCGTGCAGACGAACCTCCTGGAGAGCGAGGGCGAGACGCACAAGCGGCTGCGCAAGCTGGTGATGCGCGATTTCTCCGCCGGGATGGTGGCGCGCCAGCGGGATACCATTCAGGCCTATGTGGACCGTCTGTTGGGCGATCTGGACGGACGAGAGGTTTTCGATTTCATCGAGGATTTCGCGGCCCATGTGCCCGGTCACATTATCGGACGCGTGATTGGCGTGCCGGACGAGGATTGCCCGCAGTTGCGTGTCTGGTCCGAAGAAGTCGTGCGGTTCTTTGACGTGGGGCGGGGCCCGGATGACAAGCGCCGGGCCGAAGCGGCCACCAAGGAATTCTATGAATATCTCGTGTGGCTGATCGGAGAGCGCCGCAAAGCCTCGGCGGACGATCTGCTGACGCGGATGATCGGTCATGTGGACGCCCACAAGATGTCCGAGGACGAGTTGATCGCCACGGCGATGCTGATCCTCATGGCGGGGCACGGGTCAACCATCGACGTTCTGGGGTCTGGGATGCATGCGCTCTTGCGCTTTCCCGATCAGCACCGGCGGTTGCGCGAAGACGCAGGTCTGATGCCTCACGCCGTGCAAGAGATGTTCCGGTTCGAGCCGCCGCTGCCCTATTTCCATCGGTTTTCGACCGAGGATGCGGTCATTGGTGGGCAGGCGTTTCCGGCGGGGACGCGGTTTGGGCTGCTCTATGCGGCGGGCAATCGTGATCCGGAGGCGTTTGAGCGCCCCAACGAGTTTCTGGTGGACCGGCAGACCAATACGCATCTGAGTTTCGGTCGCGGCGCGCATTTCTGTCTGGGCAACCATCTGGCGCGGCTCGATATGGACGTGATTTTCAGCACGTGTCACCGGCTTTTTGCCGAGATCGAGCTGGCTGAGGAGCCGGTTTACAAGCGCGGTCTCTCAGTGCGTGGTCCCAAGGCCCTGATGATCCGGGTGACGCGCCCATGAACCCGGCTGAGTGGCTGGTACGGAGCGCGGCGCGCACGCCTGAAGCACCGGCGCTGATGCGCGGGACCGAAGTGGTTTGCGATTATGGCGGGTTTGCGCGGCGTGCAGCCGCCATTGGCGGGGCGCTGAGGGCCAAGGGAATCGGGCCGGGGGATCGCGTGGCGATTTTTATGACCAACCGGGTCGAGTACCTCGAAACGTTCTACGGCATCTGGTTTTCCGGCGCGGCGGCGGTGCCGATCAATGGCAAGCTGCACGTGCGGGAGGCGTCGTGGATTTTGGCGAACGCGCGGGCCTCAGTGGTCTGTGTCAGCGAGGACATTGCCGAGGGGCTGGAAACCGACGCGCAAGTGATCGAGGCGGGGGCCATGGGGTCGCTCAGGGATCACGCACCCATGGAGGCACCCCAGAGCATGGGGCCCGATGACCTCTGTTGGCTGTTTTACACGTCGGGGACGACGGGGCGGCCCAAGGGGGTAATGATCAGTGCGGGCAATATCGAGGCCATGGCGCTGAGCTACTTCGTCGATTGCGACGAAGTGCGGGCCGAGGACGCGGCGCTCTATGCCGCGCCCATGAGCCACGCGGCGGGGATCTACAACTTCATGCACGTCATGAAGGGCGCGCGTCACGTGGTGCCGCCCTCTGGCGGGTTTGACCCGGCAGAGATACTGGCGCTGGCGCCCGAGCTCGGCTCCGTTCACATGTTTGCGGCGCCTACCATGGTGCGCAGGCTCGTAGATGTGGCCAAGGCGGGTGGCCTCAAAGGCGAGGGGCTGCGCACCATCGTCTATGCGGGTGGGCCGATGTATCTGGCCGATATCGCCGAGGCGGTGGAGGCCTTGGGTCCGCGTTTTGTGCAGATCTACGGGCAGGGGGAGTGCCCGATGGCGATCACGGCCCTGAGCCGGGCTGATGTCTCCGATCGCAGCCACCCGCGCTGGCGCCAGCGGCTGGCCTCGGTGGGCGTGGCGCAGTCGGTGGTCGAGGTGGCGATCCGGGGGGCCGATGGGCGCATTCTGCCGCCCGGCGAGGTGGGCGAGATCTGCGTGAAGGGCACGCCGGTGATGCTGGGCTATTGGGAGAACCCGGTAGCCACGGCCGAGACCGTGAGAGACGGATGGCTCTGGACCGGCGACATGGGGCACATGGACGGCGATGGCTATGTGACGTTGGTGGACCGGTCCAAGGACATGATCATCTCGGGTGGCTCGAACGTCTATCCGCGCGAGGTGGAAGAAGTGCTGCTGACCCACCCCTCGGTCCACGAGGTGGCCGTGGTGGGCAAGCGCGATGCGGAGTGGGGCGAGATTGTCGTGGCTTTCGTCGCTTGCGCGGCGGGGGCCGAGCTCGATCCCGGAGTTTTGGATGCCCATTGCCGGGAGCATATCGCGCGCTTCAAGAAGCCAAAGGAATACCGCCGCGTCGAGGCGCTGCCGAAGAACAATTACGGGAAGGTCCTGAAGACCGACCTGAGGGCGATCTTGGGAAGCTAGCCCGCGCGTGCCTTGAACGTCG
>JBCDKE010000065.1:0-16742 GCA_038747015.1 Pseudomonadota bacterium | reverse complement strand
TTTTCGGGCGCACGGGCGTCGTCAACGAAATCGGCGCGGCCTTGGGCCTGCCGCCACTGGCTATCTATGGCCCGCAGGGTGTCATCCTGGCTCATGTCTTTTTCAACATGCCGCTTGCCACGCGTTTCCTGTTGCAGGGCTGGCTTGCTATCCCGGGTGAGCAGTTTCGCCTGGCGGGTAGCCTAGGTTTCACGCCTGGTGCCGTGGCGCGTAATCTGGAATGGCCCATGCTGCGCGCGGTTGTGCCGGGTGCGTTTCTCGCCATATTTCTGATCTGTCTGACCTCTTTCGCCGTCGCTTTGGCTGTCGGTGGTGGTCCGCGGGCCACAACGATCGAACTACGCATCTATGAACTCTTCCGCTTCGATTTCGCGTTAGGTGACGCAGCCCTTATGGCGCTGGTTCAGTTTGCGTTGTGCGCCCTAGCAGCAATCCTTGCCGGTTTCATAACTGTCCCGCGCGTCGCCATGGCGAGTCTCGACGCCGTTGCGGAGCGCTGGGATGCGCGGCACCTCCGTTGGCTCGACGCGGCAATCATCGCGCTTGCTTGCACCTTTCTGTTGGTGCCACCGGGCATAGTCCTTTTGCGGGGCGTGCCCTTCCTGTTCCAGCTCCCGCCAAACGTCTGGGAGGCCGCGGGGGCGTCGATCATCGTTGCTCTCGCCTCGACGATTCTGGCGATGGTCCTCACAATGGCTCTGGCCCTTTGGGTGGCAAAGGGAGGACGCGGCGCGCGGATATCCGGGGACGTCATCAGCGGGCTCGCGTTAACCGCATCGCCGTTGGTAATGGGCACCGGGCTCTTCATCCTGCTCTTTGGCTGGACCAATCCGCAGACCCTTGCGTTACCAGTGACAGCGCTCGTTAATGCCGCGATTACCGTGCCATTTGCCATGCGGGTGCTGGCGCCCGCGGTGGCCGATATCGAAGGCGCATATGGGCGGCTCAGCGACTCCTTGGGGATCACGAGTTGGGCGCGGATGCGGCTTGTGATCTTGCCGCGCCTGCGTCGACCGCTGGGCTTTTCGGCCGGGCTGGCCGCAGCGCTTTCCATGGGGGACCTCGGTGTCATCGCCCTCTTTTCCGCGCCGGATACCGAGACACTACCCTTGGCGATGTACCGCTTGGTCGCGGCCTACCGGGTCGACCTCGCTGCCGGAGCGGGGCTTTTGCTCGTAGCGTTGAGCTTTGGTGTTTTCTATCTCTTCGACCGGGGAGGGCGCGTTGATGCTGACGCTTGAGGGTCTGCGATTTGAACGCGGCAGTTTTGCTTTGACCGCAAATTGGGCACTAGAGCCTGGTGCGCGTGTGGCTGTGATTGGACCATCCGGCGGCGGGAAATCGACACTTCTGTCTCTTGTCGCTGGGTTCGATAATCCAACTGAGGGCCGTGTATTAATGGACGGTGTGGATCAGGTGGACGCGGCGCCCGGAGAAAGGCCGATGTCCATCCTCTTCCAAGAAGGTAACCTCTTTCCGCATCTGACCGTGGAGCAGAATGTGGGGCTCGGGCTCGATACACGCCTAAAGCTAAGCGCAGCGGATAAATCGCAAGTGCGGCAGGTATTGCGTCAGGTTGGGCTCGTCGATTTCGAACGGCGCAAACCCGGCGCTTTATCGGGTGGTCAGCGCGCGCGTACTGCCCTGGCTCGCGTTCTTCTGAGAGCGCGACCGTTGCTCTTGTTGGACGAGGCGTTCTCGGCGCTTGGCCCTGCGCTGAAGGATGAAATGTTCGGTTTGCTCGAGGCGACGATTGTGGCTGAAACGACGGTACTCATGGTGACGCATGATCCGTCCGAGGCGGCGCGCATGGATCAAATCATCGCGGTAGACGAGGGTGTCGCCGCTGCTCCAGCCGCTTCTGGGCCACTTCTTGCCGACCCACCGCCGATGCTTAGGGCCTACCTTGGTCAACGCTAACGAGGCTTTGAAAAACACAAAGCCCCGGACGTGCTGCCGGGGCTTTGTCAGGTTTTTTTCAGGTGCGATTACTCCGCGGGGGTCTGTGCTCCCGGGCCGCCTGACTTCTTGGCCTTCGCCTTAACCGGCGCCCAAATCCGCTTGTTCGTTAGGTACAGCAGTGTCGAGAGCACGGCGAGGAAGATCACTGCCGCCAGCCCAGACTCCTTGCGTGCCATCATTTTTGGCTCTGCCGTCCACATCAGGAACGCGGCAACATCTTGCGCCTGCTGTTCTATGGTCGCTTCGGTACCGTCTTCGTAGAACACGTCATCGCCATACAACGGCTGTGACATCCCGATGTAGCCACCTGAATAGGCTTTGTTCTCATAGAGGAGCGTACCCGCTTCCTCCTTCACTTCGCCCGTATAACCGTTCAAGAGCGACGCGATGTACTCAGGGCCGCCCATGCCTTTGAAAAATTGGTTGATGCCCGATCCAAGGGGACCGGAGAAACCGGCGCGAGCCTTCGCCATCAAGGACAGGTCCGGCGCATTCGAAACCAAACCCTCGGGGAACTTGTCCGCAGGCGTAGCGGGACGAAAATCGCCCTCGCCGTCAAAGAGCGTTGGATCCCAGATCTCATAGAATTCTGCATAGGCACGAACCTGATCTTCGGGAAGTTCAGGCCCGCCGGGATCAGCGAGCGTCCGAAACGCTACGAACTTCATACCGTGACAGGCAGAACAGACCTCGGT
The DNA here is from genome assembly GCA_038747015.1 of Pseudomonadota bacterium. Lineage (GTDB taxonomy): Bacteria > Pseudomonadota > Alphaproteobacteria > Rhodobacterales > Rhodobacteraceae > Shimia_B. Next base: position 14,085 of record JBCDKE010000065.1, on the reverse strand, counting down.
GTAAACCTGAAGTCCGCGCTGTAGCTGCATTTGGTCGAATTTACCGAACGGTCCCTCAAATGAGAAATCGTAATCGGTGACTTCGCCAGTACCGCCCGCTGCATAGGCCCCGGATGCAAGGCCCAGCAAGGTGGCTGCGGTGAGTGTAAGTCGCTTGAGCATCATTCTCTCTGGCTTCCTTACTCTGCCGGGGTGGCGACGCCATCTGGCGTGCCGCTCTTGGCCTTAGAGTACTTGGCGTTAAAGTCGTCCTCGATCGTCGCTGGAGGCGTGAGCGGCTTCTCGATAATGCCGAGTAGCGGCAAGATCACTAAGAAGTACGCGAACCAGTAGGTCGAACCGAGCAGCGAAAGTGATGCGAACGGTTCCTCGGCAGGCATCGCGCCCAACCACATCAGGAACATGAAGTCCGCGCCGAGGATCCAGAATGCCCACTTGAACATCGGGCGATACCGGCCGGAGCGGATTGTCGACGTGTCAAGCCAAGGAGCGATCGCCATGACAGCAATAGCGCCAAACATGGCAAGCACGCCGAAGAACTTCGCATCGATGATGCCGCCGGTGATCCAGCTTGCGCCCATGACGATCCACACATCCGCCGTAAAGGCGCGTAGGATCGCGTAGAAGGGCAAGAAGTACCATTCGGGAACGATGTGCGCAGGCGTCGCCAGCGGGTTTGCCTCGATGTAGTTATCCGGGTGGCCCAAGTAGTTCGGCATGAAGCCGACCACCGCAAAGAACACCAACAGGATAACGGCCATCGCGTAGAGGTCTTTGATAACGAAGTACGGCCAGAACGGCAGTGTGTCGCGCTCAGCTTCCTCTTTCGAGGTGCGGCGTACTTCAACGCCGGTGGGGTTATTGTTTCCCGTGGTGTGGAAAGCCCAGATGTGGACGATCACCAGACCCGCGATGACAAAGGGCAGTAGATAATGCAGCGAGAAGAACCGGTTCAGCGCGGGCTGCCCGACAGCCGATGCGCCCAAAAGCCATGTCTGAAGCGCTTCGCCGACGAACGGAACGGCACCAAAGAGCCCGGTAATCACGGCCGTGCCGTGGAATGACATCTGGCCCCATGGCAAGACGTAACCCATGAACGCGGTGCCCATCATCAAGAGATAGATGAGCATCCCGATCACCCAGGTGACCTCGCGGGGCGCCTTGTACGATCCGTAGTACAGACCGCGGAAGATGTGGGCGTATACCGCGATGAAGAACAGCGACGCGCCATTCATGTGCAGATAGCGGATCATATGACCGCCGTTTACGTCACGCATGATGTGCTCGACCGACGCGAACGCCATGTCGACATGCGGCACGTAATGCATAACCAGCACAACGCCGGTGATGATCTGTAGCGCAAGCGTGAAGGTGAGAACGATACCCCAGATCCACATCCAATTCAGGTTCTTGGGTGTTGGGATCATGATGGTGTCATAGAGCAGCGCAATTACGGGCAAGCGTTTGTGCATACCCTTTTCAAAGCTGGTCTTTGGTTCATAGTGGTCGTGGGGAATTCCGGACATCTCGCGGGGCCTCCTTTAACCGAGTTCGATTGTTGCTTCGTCGACGAAGGCCGCCGGCGGGATGGGTAGATTTTCCGGCGCTGGCCCGCGGCGGATGCGACCAGCTGTGTCATAGTGCGAACCGTGGCAAGGGCAGAACCAGCCACCGAAGTCACCTGCATTGCCCAGCGGCACGCAGCCCAGGTGCGTGCACACGCCCATCTGGACCAGCCATTCACCTGCTTCGTCGAGAGCGCGGTTGGCGTCGGTTGCTTCGACCTCGCCATCAATGTTCTCGTTGCGCGCGATCGGATCCTGAAGTTCGGACACTGCAACGGCGCGTGCTTCTTCGATCTCTTCAGGCGTCCTTCGGCGAATAAATACCGGCTTGCCCTGCCACAGCACGGTAATCTGTGTGCCTGGATCAATAGCGCCGACATCAACACGGATTGACGCAAGGGCCAGAACGTCCGCGGAAGGGTTCATCTGGTTGATAAGCGGCCAAACGGCAGCCCCGACGCCGACGGCGCCTGCACCAGCAGTTGCGTAGTAAATAAAGTCCCGGCGACCTTCTCCGTGGTCGTCCAGGTTGTCTTCCGGGTTAGACAAGTCACCCTCCTTCGCTGCGCTCGCTGTACTCTACAACCGATACGTGGCGTGATTGATTCGTCCCACGCAGGGTACCCCGCGTCGTTTGAGGCATAATTAGTGCCCACACCGCTGGCGTCCAGCGGACAATCGGGCGCAGGGAGTGCTAATTTCGCAGTTTGTACCAGCCTTGAAGAACTGACCTGCGGTCAATCCGCACCTTCGAATGCACGGCGCCCCGAAATCCAGGTGAAGTCGCTTTCTGGACGGCCTTGTTCAGCCCTTCCTGCGGCCGGTCACAATCACGCCTCCGGGGCGGTCGCCTGCATCGATGCGCGCGCCGCGAACTTCTCAAACCAGGCCGCCAGGCTGGGACGGCTTTCGCGCCACTTCCGAACGTCGTGACGCAGGTCGATATAGCCGAGCGCACAGCCCACGGCGATGTGCCCGATGTCGAGCGGGCCATAAAGATGCGCCATCCAGCGGCTTTCCAGTGCGTCGAGGGCACGCGAATTCTTGGCCCATTGTGCCTCTACCCAGGCCTCTGACCGTTCTCCGTCCGGCCGCAGACGCATCTCATAGCTCATTGAGACCGTGCAATCTGCGATCCCCTGACCGAGCGCCTCGAGCGTCAGTGCGTCATAAGTCGCGCCTTCCGGATAAAGATTGCCGCCCGCCCGGTCGTTCAGATACCGGCATATGACCCGGCTATCATAAATTGTACCGCCATCTGGTCGGATCAGCGCTGGGATTTTACCGAGTGGGTTAGCCGCAGCTACTTCCGGGGCGGTGTTAAAGGGCGACGTACCGACGTCGACCAGCCTGACTTGTTCGATCAAACCCACCTCATAGGCCGTGACCACCGCCATGCGAACGTAGGGCGAGGCGGGTGAGTGAATCAGCTCCATCATCGGATGCGACGCACCCGAACGCGGGTAAGCGCCACGGCGTCGATCTCTAAGGCTGGCCCGTTTTTCCCGAATTGGATCACGCGTCGATAGCGACCTGTCGCATTGGCTTGCTCACTATCGCGGCGGGCGCTCAGACCTTCTTCAACCGTGTCCAGCGTGTCTTCGACGCGCTGACTGCGTGGCAAGCTGGGCGCGGCCTTGACCACTGCATAAGTCGCCAGCGCCACTGCCCCATAACGCAAGGCAAATCCCGCCACCGGTGCCAAAGGTAAAGCCATAAGAGTTCCTCCTCGGAAACAAAGGTAGGCACGCCAGCAAGACCTGTCCAGCGACGCTCTCGCCTTCTTTGTTTCGAAAATACTTCCCGCTGGTGCGTCAGCCCTGTCAGGCCGCGAGAAGGGCTCGGTCAGTGCGGCCAGAGATCACCACCGGGCGAACGTTACCGACAGGTTGGTCGCTCTCGAAAGTGACTTCGGTAAAGTGCTCGGTACGACCCATGCGCGGGGTCTCAAATAGTACATGCCGTTTGGCACCGATCTGGTTGGCCAAGTGAGTCAGGACGGCTTGATCGCCGACATTGCGCAGTCGGGCAGCGCGTTCCTTGATCGCTGGGCCCGCCACCTGGGGCATCCGCGCTGCAGGCGTGCCTGGGCGCTGAGAATAGGGGAAAACATGGAGCCATGTGAGGTGACAATCCTCCACAAGCTTCATCGAGTTTTCGAAATGTACCTCTGTTTCCGTAGGGAAGCCCGCGATTATGTCGGCGCCAAAGGTCATGCCGGGCCGCAGCTTGCGCGCCTCCTCGCAGAACCGGATCGCGTCGTCGCGTAGATGACGCCGCTTCATCCGTTTGAGTATCAGGTCGTCTCCATGCTGCAGAGAGAGGTGCAGATGCGGCATCAGTCGTGGCTCAGTGGCGATGGCCTCCATCAATGCCTCGTCCACTTCGATGGAATCTATCGACGATATCCGGAGGCGGGGTAGGTCTGGGACGAGTTTCAGGATCCGGCGGACGAGGTCGCCGAGTTTCGGCTGCATTGGCTGATCGGCACCCCAGGAGGTCATGTCGACGCCTGTCAGAACCACCTCATTGAAGCCACGATCCACCAGGCGATTGATCTGGTCCACAACGACCCCGGCGGGCACCGACCGTGAATTCCCGCGGCCGTAGGGAATGATGCAAAACGTGCAGCGGTGATCGCAGCCATTTTGAATTTGCACATAAGCGCGGGCGCGGGTGCCAAAGCCGTCGATGAGGTGCCCGGCGGTCTCGGTCACCGACATGATGTCGTTGACCTGAACAGGCTCGCTGTCTCCAGTGCTGAGCAGCGACCAGGTCGAGGCCTTCATTTTTTCATCATTGCCGATGACATGGTCGACCTCACCCATCTGGGCGAAAGCCTCGGGGTCAACTTGCGCGCCGCAGCCGGTGACAATGATCTTGGCGTTAGGGTTGTCGCGGCGGCGTTTTCGGATGTCCTTCTTGGCCTTGCGGATGGCCTCCTGCGTCACGGCGCAGGTGTTTACCACGACCGCGTCGGTCAGCCCGGCCTTTTCAGCCAACTCGGTCATCGCCGCCGTCTCATAGGCGTTCAGGCGGCAGCCGTGATTTGAAAATACCGGGGCCTTGGTCATAGCGCGGCCAGATATTCTGGGGTGAGCACTCCGTCAAAGACATGGGCAGTCGCTCCCGACATCCAGACACCGTCCTCGCGCCAATCGACATAGAGCGACCCGCCGTCGAGCACGATTTCTACCGACCGTCCCGAGAGGCCGCGGCGCGCGGCAGCAACGGCTGTGGCACAGGAAGACGATCCGGATGCCAGGGTGATGCCCGTGCCTCTCTCCCACACCCGCATGCGGATGGTATTTTCGCCCGTCACCGTTGCGAACTGGACGTTCGTGCGTTCGGGAAAGAGCGGGTGATTCTCAATCTCGGGGCCGATGGCGGCGAGATCGACCGCAGCCACGTCTTCGACAAAGAATGTACAGTGCGGGTTGCCCATGCCCGTGGCCGTGGGACCGCCGTCTATGGGCAGAGACAGGGTATCCATTTCCTGCGAGAGCGGAATGTCGCGCCAATCGGTTAGCGGGTGGCCCATATTGACGCTGGCGAGCCCGTCCGCACGCCGCGTCGCGCTCAGCATGCCGCGACCCGTAACTGCGATGTCGATGCCTGGACGGTCCGTAGCTGCCATTTCACGGTCCGCGATACAGCGCGTGGCGTTGCCACAGGCCGCGGAAAACGACCCGTCCGCATTGTAGAAGGTGATGTTTAGATCAGCCTCTGGACTTTCCTCAATGATAGCCAACTGATCGAATCCCACCCCGCGATGTCGATCCGCCAGTGCCTGAACCAACTGAGTCGGCAGCCGTGACGGCGCGCCGCTACGCGCGTCGAGGACAACGAAATCGTTGCCTAGGCCGTGCATTTTCATGAACGGAACGGAGGATACCGGCGTTTCCATGGCGCGAGCCTATAACGATGACGCCAAGATAGCACCAGATTGTCCTTGACCCTTCCTTACGTGCTTTCTATGTCGGCGGCCTGAGTGGGCCGTTAGCTCAGTTGGTAGAGCAACTGACTTTTAATCAGTGGGTCGCAGGTTCGAACCCTGCACGGCTCACCACTCAATCACCGAAACTATGGGGCGCTCACATAGTGCCAACACCGCTCGACTGATGTTCTAAGGCAAATGAGCTGCAAACTCACTCATCACGTGGCGGATGTGCACAGCGCGGTTGAGATCTACAAAGCGACCTGACGAATCGTGCCCCAGATGGTGCAGCCCTACGACTTCGCCTTGGCCATTCAAGACTGGCGATCCTGAGGATCCGGTGATGGTGTCGCACGTATGAGCGAAGTCCAGATCCGTTGCGTAGCCGTTCACCGGGGTTAGATCCACAAGGCAGTCAATGTCTGAGATCTGTTTGGGTTCACCACCTGGATGCTGGATGATGAAGATCTTAGTGCCCTGTGTCACCTCGTTCCCGGACGCCAGGGTGAGGTGGCCGTACTTGTTGTCAGAGCCGGGCGGGCTTACGAGAAAGCGCTCTTTGACGCGCAGCAGTGCAGCGTCTTTCTCGGCACTGACCGCTACCAGTTCGCCGCAGGCATACTGATCTTTTGCTACCGCGTTTCCGTTCTGGTTTTCTTCGAAGCCGAAGAGAATTTTTGTCTCTCTGCACTCCTGCGCCGAGTTCACGCAGTGCTCGTTAGTGATCATCAAATCCTCCGAGACCATGAAACCGGTGCAAGCCCCGCGTCCGCGTTGGCCGGTGTCCGGGTCAGTCTTGATTATCGAAAGTTTAGCAACTGCAGCCGGCACTCCGGGGTTGTCGAGCGTGAAGTCGCCGGTATAGGCGATCATGTGCGTAAGGTTGTTGTCTCCGGTAATAGATTCGAGCCGTATCCCCGATTTTTCGTAAGACACCGCGGTAACTTCAAATTTGAAATCCTCGCTTCGGCCGCCGCGAACGACCACGTCAACTGTGTTGCCGACGATAACGTTGGTCCAGATTGTACCTTCACCTGCCAAAGTAGCGGCATCGAACAGATCGCGTGCTTCTCCGTTGCTGTCCCAGAATTCGACCGTGCCGTCCGAGCCGGGATCCGTACCACGATCAGTGATTTCAAGCTGCATGATCTGTGTGCCAAATCGGCGTATAGTTCTGCTCCAAACGATAGGCCCGGTTCCACCAAGCTGGGTTTCAGTAACTGGCGGGTAGGGCAACGAAATTTCTTCGACGACACCCTCTGCAAAGGGTACGGCGACATCCGCGTCTTGAGCTATGGCAGTCGTGAACGAGAAAAAGAAATATGCGGCCGCCGCGGCGGCGCTCAAAAGAGTAATTTTCAAGGGAAATCCCCCCTCAATGTTCGTTGTGAATAATGTCGAGAACTTGAGTCAGCGCGAAACTAATCTCAACGCCTTCGGCTTGAACGCAGGAGCCTGGGTTGTCAGGCGACATGCTTTCGACGTCTATCACAATGCGACGTGTTGATTGGTTGCTTTGCAACACACGAAGGTCACGCGCGTGGACGACATCGCCTTGTTCATAGACGACCCAAAATTCGTCACCCGGTCCGCGGCGGTGCATGCGATGCAAATCTCCCAAGTTTACATTCGGTCCAGATCCGCTCCCGATTCTGAATGGAACATCATTGCTGCTGCCTTCTAAAATTATGTCTTCGAGTTCCCCGAAGTAGGTGCACCGAGATCCGTCATATCCGTCAATGTCGAGCCGACTATTTTCAAAGTTCGCTGCGCCTGCGAGGTTAATGTGGCCAGCCTTTGCGCCCGGACGTTCCTTTCTGGGTGGCATCGAGTTCGCGAGCATCCGAGTATAGAGTTCTTTGGGATCGAGATTGTCGTCCGCGACGCGTAAAACGTTTATTGCGGCAGCCGCGGCGATCGGCGTGGCTAGCGAAGATCCCACTACTGTTGAAACTATATTGCCATCAAAAACCGGGCCAACAAACCGCCCGATTGCAGCCAGGTCATGGCATTCCCCATATCCCTTGTCTTCGGCGTCGAAGCGGGACAGCTCTAATTTGCCATCGTACAATCCTGCGTCCCAGCCTACGATGGAAACAATGTTGCTTTGAGGATCTCCGTTCTTGTTTTTGATTGCTGCAGGATGTCTAGAACAGGTGTTGTAGTTCTCTTCGCGCGGCGCGGCGACAAAGATATGCGCGTCTGACAGGTCGTCAGTAATCACATTCGCAACTGCGTCCGCGTGCAATGAATCCCAGCTTAGGCTAATCACGATTACTGGGCGGATTTCCAGATTCTTTGAAAAAGTTGCAATGCTTTGAAGGGCTTGACGTAAAATATCTTGGCGGATCAGTGTGCCGCCAGTTACCTCGATTGGGATATGCACGATGTTCGTCATCGTACGTCGTGTGCTTAGCAAGTCTTCAGGAGGCGTTCCTCGACCATCAACAAGACTTGGGAGCGTGATGTGTCTTGCCAGTGCCGCGATGGTCTGCGTTCCATGCGAGGACGCCGATTCAACACCATCGTTGAGGTCCAATGTACAGCCAGTGTCACTGGCTTGTAGTATCGGGTTAGCTATCCATGTGCCGTAGGCTGCCTCCCCGTCGACCGACCGAAAACTCACCAGGCGGCGGAGATCTGAAAAGTAGCAGTGTTCAAAGGCCACGCGCTGGTCAAAATGGAAAATCCACTGTTCGCGGTTCATCCCCTCATCGTTGACGTTGAGCGTCAGTTTCTCGCCGTCGGACTTGCGAAAACCCATTCTGACTTGCATGGCAGGCGTTAGTTCCTCCATGAGTTTTTTCATGTCGCTGGACTCGGAGACTACGTCACGGATGTAAGAAATATTCCCTTCGTTGCGCTGCATAAACGCATTAAAATTCGCGTCTTCGGCAAGCGCCTCGCCCTCGGCAACGGAAATCGGAAATTCGAGGCGAAGTTCCGGATAAGCTGCCAAAAACCTCTCGGAACCTTGCGATGGAAGAACACCGAAGCGCTCAAGTCGTGCTTGGTCGACGCCGAGGCTGTCATACGCGATGTTACTCTCCAAGAGGATTGGCGCGGCAGCTTCCGCAAAAGGCTTTTCGACACCAAAACCTGGGACGTCTTCGCATTTCGTCGCGAAGCCATGGGCGCAAAGAACGGTGGCTGAGTCCTTTACAACAAGGTCAGAGGTAGTCGTAAATTCCCCTGCCCGGAGAAAGTCCGGCCGGTAAACGGTCTTGAAGTCGTAATCTGGTATTGTCAGTTGGTCGCCAGGTCCGGCAACCCATCTCGGCGTACCGTCCTCGTTGAATCGGCAGCTGTCGGCCTCGACGTTCAGCTCGCACAAGGCGATGTTTAGATCTGCATCACCTGTTCCGTAGAACCCAGGCCATGATCCTTCGCGAATCATAGTGTCGGTGATGTTGCGTTCACCCTTTGCCATTGTGACAGTGTCTGTTGAGAGCTGCCCATACTCCGCCAGGGATGTGTACAGGTCTGACAGGGCCTGGCGCGAGCTTTCAACGCCATCTGTGGCCGCAAACCACTGCACGAATCTCTCTGGTTTTCCATCAAGTTCACCTGACATTGTCAGATCCTGGGCTAGTACAGAGGCGGGTGCGTAGGCGGCCCAGACGAAGGTGATTGTGATAAGTGAATAGTTCTTAAAATACATGAGCGCTTCCTCACGGTAGCTAACATAATACCTGATTTTTCACGATCTGAGCACCCGGAGTCAACGCTGCATTGTATCTGGGGATATGAGCTCGCGTTGCCTTAGGGATGAGATTTCCACCCCGATACACGCAAGGCTTGCATCAAAACTGACCTTACGTCAGCCTGTTGCCATGAGAAAAATCTATTTGATGGGTCTGGCCGCAATATTGGGCGGCTGTGGAAGCGTGGATTATGATGCGGCGGCGGTGGGCAGCTTTTCGGGATCCCTATTCGTAATGTGGGTGGATGAGGGGGGCAGCTTCGGTGACGGCACTTTTGTATACATCCCAAACCCGGATGATCCTCTGACATTCACGCGCGGCGGTACCGAAGAGTACAAAGTTATCCAGCCGGAAATGATGTACACGGACGGGGGCTCAATTCCCAAAGCTGCGCAACTTTTTGAAGGGTTTTCACCTTGGGGATACGCCCCTGCATACATGATACATGATTGGCTTTTCATTGCCCGTTTCTGCAATGTCGACGGGACCCCGACCGAGCTTGAGGCGACCATGGAGGGGATGGACTTCCAGGCAAGCGCCGACATCATTGCAGAGGCTATCAAGACGCTGGTTGATGACAATCGTGTCAAAGAGAATGACGTCGCACCGCGCGTGATCTCCAGCACAGTGGCGGGCCCGATATCGCGCCGGATCTGGAATAAGAAGGACAATTGCGAAAATACGCGGGTGTCGTTTGAAGATCGTGCTGCAGCGGAGGCGGGTATCCCGGGTTCGCCAACGCGGGAGCTGTCGATCATTCGGACACTACCGGATGGCTCGGAAAAATTCGTGACAGCAGGCCAGACCGTCGCAGTGGTCAGCTTTTGAGGCCTGGCCCTGCGTTTGCAGCTATGATGTTATGAAATCGAAGGAACTTGACCCCTCAGGTGGCTTTTGACGACCTCTTATGAGTGCGAAACCTTGTACTCCACGCGGCGTGCGCGGACACGATGAAGCTTCTTATCGTTCACCAGAACATGCCGGGCCAGTATCGTGAGCTGATGCGCTGGATCGTTGAGGCGTTGCGTGCGGGGCAGCGTCACGAAGTGGTGTTTCTCACTCAGCGCAAGAAGTTTGAGGCGCCCAAGGGCATCACCAAGTTGCTATACCGTCCTCATCACAGCGCCGGCGACAAGGCCTATGGTTTGTCCAAGATCTGGGAACAGGCCGTGGGCGCCGGCTATGGGGCCGTTCTGGCGCTGGAGGACCACGAAAAGAATACCGGGTTCCGCCCGGATTTGATCATCGGGCACACGGGCTGGGGTGAGATGCTGTTTCTCAATCAGTTATGGCCCGATGTGCCCAAGCTAGGGTTCTTTGAGTATTTTTATGCCGTGGAAGGCGGTCCGGTGGGCTTTGATCCCGCAGAGCCTAAGAACGCCCAAGCGCCGTTCCTCCAGGAAGCGCGCAACGCCGTGCCCTATGCTTCGCTGCACCAAGTGGACCGACTCACGACCCCGACACAATGGCAGGCCGACCGCTTTCCAGAGTTGTTTCGCAAGAATATGTACGTGTGCCATGACGGCATCCGCACGGATCAGTTGAAGCCCAACTCGGATGTGTCGCTATCCTTGGGCCGCGTGTCTGCGCCAATAACCCGCGACGACGAGATATTCACTTATGTCGCCCGCAACATGGAGAACATGCGCGGCTTTCAAACCTATATGCGCGCGTTACCCAAGATCCTGAAAGCCCGGCCCAAGGCGCGTGCACTGATCGTCGGGGGTAATGACGTAAGCTACGGAAAACGGTCGCCTTCAGATGGTGGTTTCCGGGCCGAAATGGAGGCCGAAGTCGGCCATCTCGTCGACTGGGATCGCGTGCATTTTTTGGGGCGCGTGCCCTATGACACCTTTAAGAGCATCATTCAGATCGGCCGATGCCATATATACCTGACAATGCCCTTTGTACTGAGCTGGTCGCTTCTGGAAGCCATGTCCATGGAGGCCACGATTGTTGCCTCGGATGTGGCGCCAGTTCGCGAAGTCATGACAAAAGGCGAATCTGGCCTTTTGGTCGACTTCTTCGATCCGGACGCCTTGGCCGACCGTGTGGTGGAAGTGTTGGCGAAACCCAAAAGCTATGCCGCGCTGGGCAAGGCTGCGCGTGCCCATGTGGTCGCACACCACGACTTCAAGACAGTCTGCCTGCCCAGGCATTTGACCGAGATGAACGCGTTAGTTCCCGAAAGCGCTGGGCATTTCTGGTTCTAGGCTGTGTCAGGGTCGGCCGATCAATCGTCCCAATCAATGTTGAACTTTGTCACGATGGCATTGACCTGATCGGGGGTGAGCATCTTGGCGTCGTAGCCTCGCATCGTGATTGCCATACGGGCGGTGTCTTCCAGCTCTTCTATGGCAGTACAGGCGGATTCGACGTCTTTGCCGCTCACTACAGGGCCGTGGCTTGCCAGCATAACCGCTGACCTCTTTCCGCCTAGCGCGCGCACCGCCTCGCCCATGGCGGGGTCGCCTGGCACGAAAAACGGCAAGAGTTTCACCTTTCCCAATTTCATGATGCCGTAGGGCGTCAGCGGAGGGAGAAAGTTATCCTCGTCGAGGTCGGGCATCAGCGACCAAGCCACCGCGTGGAAGCAATGCAGATGCACCACCGCGCCCGCAGATTCACGGGTATCGTAGAACGCGGTGTGTAGAGGCATTTCTTTTGTCGGTTGGTCCCCGCTGATCAGTTCTCCCGAGGCGTCAAAGCGCGATAGGCGGCCAGGGTCGAGGCGGCCAAAGCTCGACCCCGTGGGGGAAACGAGCAGTCCGCCGTCGTCAGTCCGGGCAGAGATATTTCCGGTGGAGCCGTGGGTCAGCCCCCGGTCGTATAGGCTGCGTGCCAGTTCGCACATTTGTTCGCGCAACGCGCTTTCGGTCATTGTCCGTCTCCAGGCAGGTTCAGCCCCGCCCGCGCTGCATATACTTTGGCGACGGCGGCGTCATCCTCTGCGCCCAATCCCATCTGCTGGGCGGCCTCGTACTGTTTCAACGCGGTCTCGGTGATCGCGGCGGGAAAGCCCGCTGCGCGTGCGATATCAAGAACGATGCCGAGATCCTTGGGCCAGATATTCACCTGAGAATGCGGGGTATAGTCGGCGTTGACGATGTGAGGCCCGCGATTTTCGAGCATCCAGCTGGAGCCGGCGCAGTTGGGGATTACCTCCATAAAGGTTTCGGGCGAGATTCCTTGCGAAATGCCGAAGCTCATCGCTTCGGCCATGGTTGCGATATGCACCCCGGCGAGGAGCTGGTTAACCGCCTTCATCGCCGACCCGGCCCCCGGCTCATCGCCCAGCCTGAACACGGTTTCAGCAATGGCATCGAGCGTTTGCACGGCGGCGTCAAAGGCCTGCGGGGTGCCGGACGCCATTATCGTCAGCGCGCCTTGAGCGGCCTTTACCGATCCGCCAGATATCGGCGCATCGAGATAGTGAACGCCATGCTCAGACGCCTTCGCGGCCATGGCGCGGGCAGCATCGGGTGGGATCGTGGCACAGGCGATCACCGCGGCACTTGGCGACAGGCGTGGCAGTAGGTCGGTCAGGACGGCCTCGGTTTGCTGCGCGTTCAGGACGACGATCACCGCAGCATCGAGGTCCTTCGCGATCTGATGCAGGTCGCCTGGCGCGCCGCCTTCTGAGCGGAGCTTTTCCGACTGTTCAGGGCGCGTGTCGACGCCATGGGTGACGTGGCCTGCGCGCAAACATGATTGCGCGATCCCGTAACCCATTGAGCCGAGGCCGATGACGGCGATCTTTTGCGGCATAGCTTCTTCCTGTCTTGTAGCGGCCTAGATGACGGCCTTTTCCAGGTAGGGTTTGTTCTCGACGACCCGCATGATCGTGAAGGGCGACATGTCGAGGGCGCGGTATTCGCCGTGCATCAGCCAGTCGGCGGTGGCGCGGCCCATGGGGACGCTCTGTTGCAGGCCGTGTCCGGAGAATCCGTTAAGGAAAACAAAGTTCACGGCGTCTGGGTGGGTGCCCATGACGGCGTTCTGGTCGAGGGTGTTATAGGCGTAGTGGCCCGCCCATTCAGTCACCAGCTTGATCCTCTCAAATGCGGGTATGCGATGGGCGATCGCGGGCCATGCCTTTTCCATCCAAGTGTCGTCGTTCATGGTGAAATCGGTGGGGTCCACGGCGGGGTCGTCGTCCGGGGTTGCCCCGGCGAGATAGGTCGTTGGCCCATCCTGACGGCAATGCACGCCTGAAGGATCGATGGTGAGCGGCAGGTCGCGGTCGAGCGGCTCTTCGGCCGAGAATATCCAGGTGAAGCGTTTGCGGGGCTCTATGGGCAGGGCCACCCCGGCCATGGCCGCCGTGGTGGACCCGCGCGGGCCGGAGGCGTTTACCACCTGACCGCAGCCGACCACGGACCCATCGGCAAGCTCGACATGGGTGATGCGAGCGCCGTCCTTGCGAAAGCCGGTGACCCGGTTCGTGCAATATTCGATGCCGCGTTCACGGGCGAGGCGGCGGAACCATTCGAACACTGTGCCGCCGTCCCAGTAGCCTTCGTCCTTGAGATTGATTGAGCCCGCAGTGATGCCGTCGAGATTGTAGAACGGGTAGCGTTCGGCGATGGCCTCAGGAGACAGGATTTCGGTCTCTGCGCCAAGCGACCGCTGAAGCGCCGCCAGGTCGGTAAGCGTATCAGAAAACCCTGGGTCATCAGACAGATACATGTATCCGTAGGTCTGAAAGTGAATGTCGGGGACGCGGTCATCCTCCATCTCTTCGCGGATGTTGCGGATGAAGTGCGCCGTGGTTTGGCTGATGCGGATGTTCAGCTCGTTGGAGAATTGTTGGCGGATGCAGCTATTGGTGTGGGCGGTGGAACAGGCGGCGTAGGTGGGGTCCATCTCGATCACCAGC
>JBCDKE010000064.1:0-16995 GCA_038747015.1 Pseudomonadota bacterium | reverse complement strand
GCTGCGAGATTGTAGCCCCAGAACCGCGGGGAAGTGAGCAGCGCGGGGTAGTCGCGCACCTGATCGCGGAAATTGCTGTTAGCGAGGGGAGCCGTCTCACCCAGGTCCGCCCAGGCCAGCAGGAACAAACCGCCCCCGAGAATAAAGAGCAGCCAGAAATTGGCCTGCCACCCGAACGCTTGGTCGAGGACCCCACCCACGGCGGGACCGAGCATTGGCACGACTGACATGCCCATGGTCAGGTACCCGAGCATCGAGGCTGCTTGGTCCTGGCTTACCAGGTCCCGCACGATGGCGCGCGAGAGGACCATCCCCACCACGATTGCGGCCTGCGCCATGCGGAACACCAAAAAGACCTCAACCGTGGGCGCCCAGAGGCATCCCAAGGTCGCAAGCATGAACAGAATAATCCCACCGAGCACCACCGGTCGACGCCCATAGCGGTCGGAGATCGGACCGACGATCAGCTGCAGTCCCGCATTGAAACCCAAATAGAGAGCGACCGAGAGCTGCATGATCCCGTAGTCAGTGCTGAAATACTCCGTCATCCCCGGAAGCGAGGGCAGGAAGATGTTCATGCCGAGGGCAGAAACACCCGCAAGGATGATCAGTGTCGACAGATGCGGTGGGGTAGTGCGATCTAAATATCTGACTTGGGAAGGGTCGGGCATGGGGGGCAATCTAATGTGGGCACCCAGAATAACCAGGCACAGGTCAGGGGGCCAGAGCGCACCATCTCAGCCTCTGCTTGCCGCCACGTTGTTAGCGCAAGCAGCCCTTTGGTGGCCGAAATTCAGGCAGTTTTCGCTTTCATTGCGCCGCAATGCAGCATAACGAAAGAATAATGCGCGACTGATGGCCTGTTTGCCCGGCAGTCTGCGCCCAAAAACGATCAGGGGGACCTATGACAAACATCCTCGAAGAGCTTGAAGCCCGCCGCGACGTGGCCCGCCAGGGCGGGGGAGAAAAGCGCATCGCCGCACAGCACTCCAAAGGCAAACTCACGGCACGTGAGCGCATTGACCTGTTGCTCGACGAAGGCTCCTTTGAGGAATTCGACATGTTTGTCGCCCACCGCTGCACCGATTTCGGGATGGAGGCACAGCGCCCACCCGGGGACGGGGTGGTCACCGGCTGGGGCACCATCAACGGCCGCCAGGTCTATGTGTTCAGTCAGGATTTTACGGTTTTCGGGGGTTCGCTCTCCGAAACCCATGCGCAGAAGATCTGCAAGATCATGGATATGGCCATGCAGAACGGCGCGCCGGTGATCGGGATCAACGACAGTGGCGGCGCACGCATTCAGGAGGGCGTGGCATCGCTCGCCGGCTACGCCGAGGTATTCCAGCGCAACATCATGGCCTCGGGCGTGGTGCCGCAGATTTCTGTTATCATGGGCCCCTGCGCGGGCGGGGCGGTCTATTCGCCGGCGATGACCGATTTCATCTTTATGGTGCGGGATTCATCCTACATGTTCGTCACCGGCCCCGACGTGGTGAAGACGGTAACCAACGAGGTTGTCACCGCCGAAGAACTGGGCGGGGCGTCGACCCACACCAAGAAATCCTCGGTCGCCGATGGGGCGTTCGAAAACGATGTAGAGGCGCTGGCCGAGGTCCGCCGTCTGGTGGATTTCCTGCCGCTGAACAACCGGGCCAAACCGCCGCGGCGTCCGTTCTTTGATGCGCCCAGCCGCCAGGACGAAAGCCTTGATACCCTGATCCCGTCAAACCCGAACACGCCATACGACATGAAGGAGCTAATCCTGAAGGTCGCGGACGAGGGTGATTTCTACGAGATCCAGGAGGATTTCGCCAAAAACATCATCACCGGGTTTATCCGTCTCGAAGGCTCCACCGTGGGTGTCGTGGCGAACCAGCCCATGGTGCTGGCCGGTGTTCTGGACATCGATTCATCGCGCAAGGCGGCCCGGTTTGTCCGGTTCTGCGACGCGTTTGAAATTCCTGTGCTGACCTTTGTGGATGTGCCGGGCTTTTTGCCGGGGACGAGCCAAGAATATGGCGGCGTGATCAAACACGGGGCCAAACTGCTCTTTGCCTATGGCGAGGCGACGGTGCCCAAGGTGACGGTGATCACCCGCAAAGCCTATGGCGGCGCCTACGACGTGATGGCGTCGAAACATCTGCGCGGGGACTTCAACTATGCGTGGCCCACGGCGGAGATCGCGGTGATGGGCGCAAAAGGCGCGGTGGAGATCATCCATCGCGGTAAATCGCCCGAGGAGATCGAAGCAGAAACCAAGCATTACGAAGACCGGTTCGCGAACCCGTTCGTGGCGGCCGAGAAGGGCTTCATCGACGAGGTGATCATGCCGCAATCCACCCGCCGCCGGGTGTGCCGGGCCTTCGCATCGCTTCGCGGGAAGCAGCTGCAGAACCCGTGGAAGAAGCACGATAATATTCCTTTGTAGGTTCTGATCTGTAGACGCCATGGTTCACGGAGACTTCATCCAGATTTTCATTTTGCTCGCGATTCTCGCGCAAGGACTGATCGCGCTCATGGCGTTCAGAGCGCAGCGTCGGCTCGAAAACGCGCGCGCAACTTTGAGCGCTCTGCACAGTCTGGCCGACAGTGTGAACGAGAGCGCGGTCAAGGTTTACGCACATCTGGCCGAAGGTGGTTTCTGTTTTGAGACCTCCCCGAAAGAGGAAGAGATCAACCTGCTGAACTATCTGGATTATCTCGAAGATATCTCGGTTGCCGTAAACATGGGTATCTATGACATCGATATCGTGAACCGTGTCATGGGTACGCAGCTCATCCGCGCATCGGATAGATTTGCGTATTTCATAGACGAAATTCGAGAACGCCAAGGTTCGGATAGTTTCTACAAAGAGCTAAGGCTGCTTGGCCGCAAGCTGAGCTGGTTACGTGAGGTACGGCCATCGCACCAGTACCTCGAAGTCGGTCAGCAGGAGTTCCTGGCCGATTACATCCGTACCTCGAACTCATGGGTGTCGCCCAAGGGCACGATGTCATGAAGACCCGTGCGATAGGATAGCTCATGGAAGAAACTCAATTCCACATGATCCCCGGTGGACCTCGCCCCGTCGCGCCGTTCTCACACGCGGTGGAGACGGACGGGTGGGTGATCCTGACCGGGCAGATGCCTACGGACCCAGCGGCACCCGACGACCCGCTCCCTGAAGGGATCGAAGCGCAAACGCGGGCCGTGATGCGGAACCTTGAGATTGTGCTGAACGGTGTGGGGCTCGATCTCAGCCATGTTTTGCAGTGTCGCTGCTTCCTGACGGAGTTCGAGCGGGACTACGCCGCCTTTAACGAGACCTATCAGTCCTATTTCCCGGTCGACCGCCGTCCGGCGCGAACGACGGTGGGCGTAACGGCGTTGGCGCTAGGGGCACTTGTCGAAATTGATTGTATTGCGCGGCGAACTTGACGATTTCGGTGCATATCCGCGCTGTATTTTTGAGCGTAAACCGAATGGTTGCCCTTGGGGTAGGCACTGTGCAAAAGTGCCCGGGTGCTTCCCGCGACACTAGGTCCGCGGGCTTTGCGGCCCCACCCGGGAGGACCCTGATCAGATCGGGGGGGTGGGGCTGCATATTCGCCTTTCTTGCAAGTACTGTTTCCGCATTTGACGTGCCGTCCGGCTTTGCTGTGGAGTTCCAGGAGAGCTTTTACGAGCGTCAGGATGGCGGCGATGTATGGGCGCGATTTCGTTTTGTAGTACCTGCCATCGGCGACGAGGATGTGGGGTATTCGCAGGTGGTCGATGACTTCCTGGTTCTTTGCGAAAGCTACGCGCTGCCGTCGTTGCAAGGGCGCGATATTCCGGCACAGATCGTCATTTCGCTAGCGGACCGCGTTACTGAATTTGGTGCTGTGAACCCAGACGCAACCCAGTTTTTTGAGGCTTTCAAGCCTCAAAATGCTTCCTGCATGTGGGAGGAATTTTGATGTTTGCACAATATCTTGCGGGTCGAAGTTCATGGAGGGGCGGTTTTGAGGCTTTGACGTCACAAGGATCTGCTGGTCTCAACCAACCATATGATTTGATGCGGAAATTTCGTATTCTTCCACAGAGTTACCCCCAGGTGACTTTTTTCACGAGCAAAGGGACCAGCACGCACGAGAGTGTCCTGTGTCCCGTGGATAGGAGCAGGAGACAAAGATGTCTAAGAGCATCAAAGTACTGGCGTGGCTGGGCCTTGCCGGCCTTTTGGCGGCATGTGGTGACAACACAGTCGATGATGGCGCATCGGGTGAGTTCATTGTCATTCAACCCGTTACCGTGGAGCCGACTTTCACCGGCAAACTTTAGACTTTCGCGTTATGCGTTACACGGGGGGCCTGTGGATTTGGCCCCTCGCTACCAGCCCCTGACTGCGGGAGGCGCGTGATGGAAAAGCACCGCGGCTTCCCGGGGCGTCTCGCCGGAACCGATTTTCAGTTCACCTTGCGCCGCGCCAACAAGGCGGGGGCAACAAAGCTGATTGCGCGCGAACGTTTCGCGGATCGTCGTCCGGCGGATCGTCGCGCCGATACGGCTTTTTTGGCTGCGCTTTGGGAGCACTTCGGCGAAGAACCCTTTGTGCGCGGCAATCTGGATGCAGGTCGACTGTCGTGGTTTTTCGGCCGCGAGGTCATACCCGCGGAAGAGCCATTTGACGCGGAAAGCTATGACGCCCTTCTGCGCATTAATGTGGCAGTTGCCCGTTCCAGCATCCCTGAAGCCTTTGAATCGGGGGATTGGGCGTGAAATTGCCGATGCTTTCCCCCGAGAATAGGCGTGTTCTAGCGCAATTTCTGGTCGATCCAACTGAATCCTCGTTCAACCTGTCGGTGTGTGTAATGCATGGTGACGCAAGCGGGCACACCCAGTTAGTCCCGTTCGCGTATTGTCACACCTGTACCCCTTCCCCGGTACGCCGGCCCGTTTCGCGCGGGTCGGCGTATTCTTGCCGACCAGTGCCTGGCAACTTCTCAGGCGGTTCTAGGCGAGTGACCTGTGACGGTGTGACGACTAAGATTGTGGTTAAGGGGGGCTTGCCCCTCGCAACTAAAAAAGCAGGAAGAGCATGGATATCAGGAAAACATTCGCGGCGCTCTGCGCCATTGCGCTGTTGGCAGGTTGCCTCGACAACGATGCCGAACGCGCGGTTGCCGGTGCCGCAGGCGGCGCGATCGTCTCGGACGCCCTTGGCGGTTCAGCAGCCGCTGGCGCCGTCGTTGGCGCGGCAGCAGGCGCGTTCTGCGACGACGCGGGCGTCTGTAACTAACATCATCGGGGCCGCTCGCGGCCTATCTAATCTTGGAAAGACCCTTCCGGCTGCTCAGCCGGGAGGGTCTTTTCTTTGACGACCAGGGGGACAGGAATGTTCAAAAAGATCCTCATCGCGAACCGTGGCGAAATTGCCTGCCGCGTGATCAAGACCGCCCGCAAGATGGGTATCGCCACCGTGGCGATCTACTCTGACGCGGATGCCGGTGCGCTGCACGTAAAGATGGCCGATGAGGCGATCCATATCGGACCGCCGCCAGCCAACCAGTCCTACATCGTCATCGACAAGGTGATGGAGGCGATCAAGGCTTCGGGCGCAGAAGCCGTGCATCCGGGCTATGGCTTCCTGTCGGAAAACAAGCTCTTTGCCGAGGCGTTGGACAAGGCGGGCGTGGCCTTTATCGGGCCGCCCGCAGGTGCCATTGAGAGCATGGGGGACAAGATCACCTCGAAGAAGATCGCCCAGGACGCCAACGTCTCGACCGTGCCCGGCTACATGGGGCTCATCGAGGACGCCGAAGAGGCGGTGAAGATTTCCAACGAGATCGGCTATCCGGTGATGATCAAGGCCTCTGCCGGGGGCGGTGGCAAAGGCATGCGCATCGCGTGGAACGATGAAGAAGCGCGCGAAGGTTTTCAATCGTCCAAGAATGAGGCGGCAAATTCCTTTGGCGACGACCGCATCTTTATCGAGAAATTCGTCACTCAGCCGCGCCACATCGAAATTCAGGTGCTCTGCGATCAACACGGCAACGGGGTTTATCTGCACGAACGGGAGTGCTCGATCCAGCGCCGGAACCAGAAGGTGGTCGAAGAGGCGCCGTCGCCCTTCCTCGATCCCGAGACCCGCAAGGCAATGGGGGAACAGTCGCTCGCGCTGGCCCATGCGGTGGGCTACGCGTCGGCCGGCACTGTGGAATTCATCGTCGATGGCGACAAGAATTTCTACTTCCTCGAAATGAATACCCGCCTGCAGGTGGAGCACCCGGTGACCGAGCTGATCACTGGTGTGGACCTCGTTGAGCAGATGATCCGGGTGGCGAATGGTGAAAAGCTCTCGATCAAGCAGGAAGACCTGAAGATGCAGGGCTGGGCCATCGAAAACCGACTCTACGCCGAGGATCCCTATCGGAACTTCCTGCCGTCCATTGGGCGTCTGACGAAGTACCGCCCCCCAGCAGAAGTGGCCGCGGGCCCCATGGCCGAGGCGGGCACCTGGCACGAGGCGGCCCCCGTGGCCGAGACCGGCGTGCGCAACGATACCGGCGTCTTCGAGGGCGGCGAGATTTCCATGTATTACGACCCGATGATCGCAAAGCTCTGCACCTGGGGGCCGGATAGGGCGTCGGCCATTGAGGCGATGCGCGGGGCGCTGGATGCGTTCGAGGTCGAAGGGATCGGGCACAACCTGCCCTTCGTGGCGGCCGTCATGGACCACCCGAAATTTATCTCAGGCGACATGACCACGGCCTTTATCGCCGAGGAGTATCCAGACGGGTTCGAGGGCGTTGAACTGCCTGAAGACACGTTGAAAAAGGTGGCGGCGTCCTGCGCGGCCATGAACCGGGTGGCCGAAATCCGGCGCACGCGGATTTCGGGGCGCATGGATAACCACACACGGGTCATCGGCGATGACTGCGTGGTGACGTTGCAGGGACAGACGTTGCTTGCAACCATTGCTGCAGACCGAGAGGGCGCGGATGTCACGTTCGAGGATGGCACAATGCTGCGCGTCGAAAGCGACTGGACGCCAGGACAGAGCCTGGCGCGCCTGACGGTAGATGGAGAGGCCATCGCGCTGAAGGTCGACAAGGTCACGCACGGGTTCCGCGTGCGTTTCCGCGGGGCGGACATGAAAGTTCAGGTGCGCAGCCCACGTCAAGCGGAACTGGCCGCGCTGATGCCGGAGAAGCTGCCGCCGGATACGTCCAAGATGCTGCTTTGTCCGATGCCCGGCCTCATTGTGAAGGTCGACGTGGCCGTGGGCGACGAGGTGCAGGAGGGTCAGGCGCTCTGCACGGTGGAGGCCATGAAGATGGAAAACATCCTGCGGGCAGAAAAGCGCGCGGTTGTCACCAAGATCAATGCAGGCGCGGGCGATAGCCTGGCTGTGGACGACGTGATTATGGAGTTCGAATAGGGCGTTGTCCTGCGGAGTGCTCTCCCCTGGCTCCCTTTACGAGCCGCGCGCCTCTTCGATCTCGCGTTGCCGCATCGGCATTTTGTCGATGGTCGCTGAGAGCTCGCGCATATCCCACGGGAAGGGCTTGCGGAGCTTTACGTCGCCGTCTTTGCCGATGAGCACCATCTGGAAACCTCTCGGGCGCAGATCTTTGCGCAGGTCGGAGCCGCTGTTCGGGTCGGTATCTGTAATGATGACGATGTCGCGTTCGACGGCTTCTTCCATCCCGTCCTCAAGGTTTTCCAACTGGGTCTGGAACGCTGGATCGAGAGGGCTATCGGCAAAAACCACTACGGGACGGGCGACCCAGAGAAAATCGTCCAGATCAACCTCGCTGGCCTCGAACACTTGCGTCGGATCGGCTTGCCACTGGGCAAGCACAGTGTCCTCGCTACCGGTCGCGCTGACGGCTGTGGCGGCGAGGCTGAAGGCGAGGACAGACAGAATTTTCACGGACAATTCTCCTTTGCCCCAGATACATAGGCGCTCGGAGCGCCTTGGCGAAGGGGGAGTTGGCCGTTCGATGTCACATTCACGCGTTTTGGCGCGTTTGGAAGGAGTTTCGCGATGAACGATCGCTGGAAGGAACTAGCCGAAAAAGAGCTGCGCGGACGGGCGCTGGACGATCTGACTTGGGAAACGTTGGAGGGGATCGACGTTAAGCCGATATACGGGCCTGACGATGTGGCGGGCATCGATCGCGGCACGCCGGGCGAGGGACCGTTCACGCGCGGGGTCAAGGCCACGATGTATGCCGGGCGGCCCTGGACGATCCGGCAATATGCCGGGTTTTCGACGGCGGAGGAATCCAATGCGTTCTACCGCAAGGCGCTCGCCGCCGGGCAGCAGGGCGTGTCGGTGGCCTTCGATCTGGCGACGCACCGGGGTTATGACAGCGACCACGCGCGCGTGGTGGGCGATGTCGGCAAGGCGGGTGTGGCCATCGACAGTGTCGAGGACATGAAGACGCTTTTCGACGGGATCCCGCTCGAAAAAATCTCGGTCTCCATGACCATGAACGGGGCGGTGATCCCGGTTCTAGCGTCCTTTATCGTGGCGGGTGAAGAACAGGGTGTGGATCGATCGCTCCTCAGCGGCACGATCCAGAATGACATCCTCAAGGAGTTCATGGTGCGGAACACCTATGTGTATCCGCCTGAGCCCTCGATGCGGATCATTGCGGATATCATTGAATACACGTCCAACGAGATGCCGAAATTCAACTCGATCTCGATCTCTGGCTACCACATGCAGGAGGCGGGCGCGAACCTGGTGCAGGAGCTGGCCTACACGCTGGCGGATGGACGCGAATATGTGAAAACCGCGCTGGCGCGGGGCATGGATGTCGACAAATTCGCTGGGCGGCTGTCCTTCTTTTTCGCCATTGGCATGAACTTCTTCATGGAAGCGGCAAAGCTGCGCGCGGCGCGGATGCTCTGGCATCGGATCATGTCGGAGTTCGAGCCGAAGAACCCGAAATCCCTGATGCTGCGGACCCATTGCCAGACGTCGGGCGTGTCGCTGCAGGAACAGGACCCGATGAACAATATCGTGCGCACGGCTTACGAGGCGATGAGCGCGGTTTTGGGCGGCACGCAGTCGCTGCACACCAATTCCTTTGACGAGGCCATCGCGCTTCCCACCGAGTTTTCAGCAAGGATCGCCAGGAATACCCAGCTTATTCTGCAGGAAGAGACCGGCGTGACGAACGTCGTCGATCCGCTGGCAGGGTCCTATTATGTCGAGGCGCTGACCGAGAACCTCGCCGACGAGGCCTGGAAGCTGATCGAAGAGATCGAAGAGATGGGCGGCATGACCAAGGCCGTGGAAAGCGGGCTGCCCAAGCTCAAGATCGAAGAGACGGCCGCGCGGCGTCAGGCGATGATCGACCGGGGTGACGAGGTCATCGTGGGGGTCAACAAGTACCGGCTCGAGAAAGAGGACGATATCGATATCCTCGACGTCGACAACGTGGCGGTGCGCGAACAGCAGGTGGCGAAACTGGACCGTATCCGCGCGGGACGCGATCAGGCAGCTTGCGACGCGGCGCTGCTGGAACTGGGGCGGCGCTGTGAAGAAGGGGGGAACCTTCTGGAGGCAGCCGTTGAATGCGCGCGGGCGCGGGCCACAGTGGGCGAGATAAGCCTCGCCATGGAAGGGACCTTTGGACGCCACAGGGCGGAGGTGAAGACTTTGGCAGGGGTATATGGGTCCGCCTATGAAGGCGATGAGGGTTTCGAGAAGATCCAGAAAGCCGTCGAGAGCTTTGCCGAAGATGAGGGCCGTCGACCGCGTATGTTGGTCGTCAAGATGGGCCAGGATGGCCATGACCGCGGCGCAAAGGTGATCGCCACCGCGTTTGCCGATATCGGGTTCGACGTGGATGTGGGGCCTCTCTTCCAGACGCCGGAAGAGGCCGCGCAGGACGCCATCGACAATGACGTGCACGTTGTGGGCATCAGCTCGCAAGCGGCGGGGCACAAGACCCTGGCGCCGAAGCTGATCGATGCGCTCAAAGAGCAGGGCGCGGGCGATATTCTGGTGGTTTGCGGGGGCGTGATCCCGCAGCAGGATTATGACTATCTGAAAGAGGCTGGCGTTGCGGCGATCTTTGGCCCTGGAACCAATATCCCCGACGCTGCGCAGGATGTCCTAAAGCTGATCCGCGAGGCACGGGGCTAAAAGGGGCGTCTAGGATGCTGGTGCTGGACCATATCGCCGTGAGTGCGGGCCGTCTCGCCGAGGGGGCGGATGTCACTGAGCGCGCGCTCGGTGTGCCGTTGCAGCCCGGCGGCGAACATC
This sequence comes from Pseudomonadota bacterium, assembly GCA_038747015.1. Classification (GTDB taxonomy): domain Bacteria; phylum Pseudomonadota; class Alphaproteobacteria; order Rhodobacterales; family Rhodobacteraceae; genus Shimia_B. The sequence goes on along the minus strand of JBCDKE010000064.1, from coordinate 6,745 downwards.
CGCATTTCGGGACGCACAATCGCCTGTTGGGGTTGGGGGCAGAGTATCTGGAGGTGATCGCCGTTGATCCAGCGGCGCCGTCTTTGCCGCACAAGCGATGGTTTCATCTCGATGCGTTTTCAGGGCCGCCACGGCTGACGAACTGGATCGTTCGGACAGCGTCACTGGAAGCGGCCCTCGAGACGCTCGGGCCCGGCTATGGGCAGCCTGTGGCACTGAGCCGGGGTGATTTGTGCTGGCGCATGGCGGTGCCGGAGAGCGGGCTACTGCCCCATGACAATTGCGCGCCCGCGGTCATCGAATGGGAAACCGAGCCGCCGGCCGCCCGCCTGACACAGCGGGACTGCACGCTGTCTTCCCTGACGATCCGGCATCCGAAGGCATCCGCCCTGGCGGAAGCCCTTGCGCCGCTCATTGATGACGCTCGGTTGAGTTTCGAGACTGGCATGCCGGGCCTTACCGCACGCATCGCAACCCCTGCGGGGGAGCGCGTTTTGGCATGATCCGTCCGGCGCGCGAGGAGGACCTCCCGGCGATCGGACGGATTTGGAATGCTGTGATCCGCGACACCACGGCCACTTTTACCAGCCAGGAAAAAACCGATGCTGATCTTGTGGCGCTGCTGGAAGAGCGGCGCGCAGCAGGGGGTGCCTTCCTCGTTTTTGACGCAGGCGAGGTCTCTGGTTTTGCAACTTATGGCCCGTTTCGCGGCGGCATCGGATATGCACACACGCAGGAGCACACGCTGTACCTCGACCCGGTTGCGCAGGGGCGCGGGCAAGGGGGTGAATTGCTCAGCGCGTTAGAAACTCAAGCGCGCTCACAGGGTGTGCATTCCTTGGTCGGTGGCATCTCTGGCGAGAACGAGGGTGCAATCCGGTTTCATGAGCGACTGGGGTACACGCGCGTTGCGACGCTACCGCAGGTGGGGCGCAAGTTCGGCCGGTACTTAGACTTGGTTTTGATGCAAAAATTCCTGACCTGACATTGCCGCAGCGCAGCGCTAGGGTGCGGCCATGTCGATTTGGTCCCGAATAGGTGATGCGCTGTCGGCCCTCGCGCAAGGCGAAGGGCTCAGCGAAGTATTTGCAAAGCTCCGCACCCCGCCGGAGCGGTCGGTGGCCTTTGCCATCGCGGTGATCGCGTTGGGTGCCAAGATGGCCAAGGCCGATGGTCATGTGACGCGGGATGAGGTGACGGCCTTTCGCGAGGTGTTCCACATTCCCCGGGCCGAAGAGGCCAATGCGGCCAAGGTTTTCAATCTCGCGCGCACTGATGTCGCCGGGTTTGACGTCTACGCCACCCGCATCAAGGCGATGTTTGGCGACCAGATGGATTCGCTCAACGAGCTGATGGAAGGGCTCTTTCATATCGCCATGGCGGATGGGCAGTATCACCCGCAAGAGGACGATTTCCTGCACCAAGTCGCGGATATTTTTGGTCTAGAGGAGCGGGAGTTCCGGTCGATGCGCGCGCGCCACGTGCCCGATGCGGTGCCTGATCCCTATGATGTCCTCGGTCTGTCAGACAGTGCAACCTATGACGAGGCCCGCGCGCGTTGGCGCGAGCTGGTACGCGAAACGCACCCTGACCGCCTCATGGCGCGGGGCGTCCCCGAAGAGGCGGTTAAAATCGCGGAAAAACGCATGATTGCCATCAACCAGGCGTGGGAAGAGATCAGCCTGAGGCCGCACTGATGCGCATCGCCACCTACAATGTGGAGTGGTTCGACAAGCTATTCGACGATGCCGGTGAACTGATCGATGATGACGGCTGGTCGGGGCGTCAGGATGTGACGCGCGCCGCCCAGATTGCCGCTCTAGCTGAGGTTTTCCGCACCGTTGACGCCGATGCGTGGATGATCATCGAGGCCCCGGATGACAGCCGGACGCGGTCGTCGCGCGTGGCGCTGGAGAATTTTGCGGAACATGTCGGGCTGCGTCAGACCACGGCGATCACTGGGTTTGCCAACCACACCCAGCAGGAAATCGCGCTGCTTTTTGACCCCTCGGTGGTCACCGCGCGCCACGATCCTCAGGAAAGCCCGCGCGCGCCACGCTTCGATACGGAAATGCAGATAGACCTAGATGTCGACGCGCAAGCCGACACTGTGGTGTGGTCCAAACCACCGCTTGAACTGGAAATCGAGGTTGCCGACCAGATCCTGCGTCTGATCGGAGTGCACGCGAAATCCAAAGCCCCCCATGGTGCCCGCAACCGCGCCGAGGTGATGCAGATCTCGATCGCCAACCGGCGCAAACAGCTGGCGCAGTGCATATGGCTCCGCCGACGGGTGGAGCAGCATCTGGAGGCCGGTGACCCATTGATCGTGGTGGGCGATTTCAACGACGGGCCGGGGCTGGATGAGTATGAAAAGCTCTTTGGTCGCTCGGGCGTCGAGATCGTGCTGGGGGAGGCGGGCGAGAACTGTCTTTATGACCCTCACGCGGCACGCGCCTTGACCTCTCGGTTTGCCGCGCCGACGACCTCGCGCTTTTGGTTGCAGCACGAAGGTCGCTACCTTCAGGCGCTTTTGGATTACGTCATGGTATCGCCCGATCTGAGGGCCAAAAGGCCCAGCTGGCGCATCTGGCATCCCTTTGATGATGCTGAATGTTTTCGAAATTCGGCCCTGCGCGAGGCGCTGCTGACGGCCTCGGATCATTTCCCGGTGTTGATGGATATCGACCTCTGATCCCGTGCAATTTCGGTCGCGATGTCCTATCTTGGGGCCATGAAACACGCGCTTTTCATCGCCGCCCTCGCCATTCCCGCACCACTTGCCGCCGAAGAGGCCGAAGAGGGTTTGGGGCTGATGGAACGGGGTATGGAGCTCTTTTTCGAGGGGCTGATGGATGAAATGGAACCCGCCATCGAGGGGTTTGAGTCCATGGCGCGGGAGTTTGGCCCGGCCATGGCGCAGATGCTCGATGAGATGGGCCCGGCCTTTGCCGAGCTGCTGGAGCGCGTTGACGACATGGCTAACTATGAGCCGCCGGTAATGTTGCCCAATGGCGATATCATCCTGCGTCGCAAGGAAGATGCGCCGGAACTGCCGGAAATGCCCGAGATCGGCGAGGACGGGGCGGTGGACCTGTAGTCCATGCCTTCTACTTCCTGATTTTCACTTCCGTTGTCGCCCCGAGGGCGTCAGCCAGGGACTGGAACCGTGCCTGAACCACCTCACCAAAGAGCGGTTCCGCCGCCTTGGTAAGTTTCAAGCCCAGCACCTTTTTCTTGGGCGCCCAGCTGAGTTCGGCGAGCGTGTCGTCTGCCTCGGCCCAGAGCATCGCGCCGAAACGCATGGCTTTGCCCAGAACTTCGGCGCGGCGCAGTTCTGCCTCTGTGAGCATCGGGACGAGATCGTCGATGCGGCTGCCTTCACGGCTGTTCTTGTAGCGGTGGAGGAGGGCCAACCCTAGGAAGATACGTTCTGAATGCTTCATCCCGCCCAGATTTGCGCGGGTGGCATTGTCGAAACAGACCTCCGCCCGGTAATCGGGATGCGCGCGCCAGCTGACATCGTGGAGCAGGCAGGCGGCCTGAATCAGGCGGCGCTGATCCAGCGGGGCCTTGCGATAAAGTGGTTCAAGGAACTTATAGAGCCGTTTTCCAAAGCCGGGCAGGCGCGCGTCCTTGGCCTCGGCAAAACGGCAGGCCTCGATCAGTGGGTCCCGCTCGCGGAGACGTTCGGGCATTTGCTCGTAGAGCAGCCCCTCGCGGATGCCGTAGGACGAGATCGCGATGTCGTAGGGTTTGAAGCGGCCGACGAGCCGGACCAAGACTTCGGAGGCCAGTGGTACCAGCGACATCCGCGCCGAGGACAGGTTGCAGGCGTGGCGCAGCTCTTCGAGGTCAGCCTTTTTTATGAATTCGGTGGTGGCGCGGATGTCCTTGGCGGTCATCCTGTATTCATGGAGCACGTGGAGCGGATAGCCCCGGCGTTCCATGTCGATGCGTGCGAAGGCCCGCCACGAGCCGCCCACGAGAAAGAGTCTGTTGCGTTGCGATCCCAGCGCCGCCTTCATCCGGTCGAGATTTTCGTCGATGACGGCCTTGCGCCCCTTTTTGCCGCCTTTGACGGATTTCAGTTTCAGCGGCCCGAGCTCCGAGGTCTCGCGGCGGCCGACCTTGCCGCCCTCGATTTCGGCCAGCTCCATGGAGGAACCGCCTATATCGCAGACCAGCCCGTAAGAGCCCGGCCAACCCAGTAGGACGCCCTGAGCGGAGAGGCGTGCCTCTTCGCGCCCGTCGACGACCCAGATCTTGAGCCCGGTTTCGCGTTCCACTTCGGCCCGGAAATCCGGCCCGTCCTTGGCGTCGCGCACGGCGGCGGTGGCGGCAATCGAGATGTCTTTGACCTTGGCCGCACGGGCGACGGCGGCAAAGCGTTTCATGGCCCCCAGCGCGCGGATGCGGCCTTCGGGATTTAGGTGGCCGGTTTCGCCCAGCCCAGCCCCCAGCGCGCACATGATCTTTTCATTGTAGAAATAAGCGGGTGAGCGCGCGGCGCCGTCAAATATCACCAGTCGGACGGAGTTTGAGCCGACGTCGATCACGCTGACGCGGCTGAGCGCGCGCATGGATGGGTCGTCGAAGAGCGGTCGGCCGAAAGGGCCCCAGTCTTCCGGGTCAGGATGTTCGCCGTCCATGGTCCTCCCCAGCGTGGCCCTAATGTTTGATGCCAAGCGGTGAGATTCGGGTCAATCGTCGCGTCCCGGTTCGTCGGGATTTGCTGAGAAGATTGCGATCTTGTTGCCCTGCGGATCGCGGAGGTAGCCAACGTAAAACTCAGGGCTGTATTTGGGGCGAAAGCCCGGCGCGCCTTCGTCTGTGCCGCCCGCGTTCAGCGCCGCGGCGTGGAGTTCGCGCACATCGGCCTGATGCGGGGCCTGAAAGGCGATCATCGATCCGTTGCCCACGGTGGCGGGCTGATTGTTGAACGGGCGGGTGATGTAGATGTCTACGGCGAGCGGCTCGCTGGCATGGACGTATTCCGCGCCGTCCTCCCAAACCGTTACCTCATAGCCCAAAGGCAAGAGGATCGCGTCATAGAAGAGCTGGGATTTAGCCGGGTCGTCGGCACCGATATTGACGTTGCCGATCATGGCTGTTCGTCGGTGTGCGTGAGTTTCGGCACGTCCGCCGCACCCGCCGATCCGCGCCCCGAAAGCGAGGGGTTTTCCATGAAAAAGCGGTGGCAGTTAAAGGCAAACTCTTCGCCGAGGGGCGCGCGGGTAAAGCTGCCGTCGGCATTCATCACCCAGCTTTGCGCCACATCGGCGAGGTTTGCGGCCATGACCTGGCTCACTATCTGCGCTTTCACCGTCTTGTTCTTGATCTCAACCAGCGTCTCCACGCGGCGGTTCAGGTTGCGGCCCATCCAGTCGGCGGAGGAGATAAAGACGCGTGCCTTGGCCGAGGGCAGGCCGTGCCCATTGCCGAAGCAAACGATGCGGGAGTGTTCGAGGAACCGACCGACGATGGATTTGACGCGGATGTTTTCGCTAAGCCCCTCGACGCCGGGTCTGAGCCCACAGATGCCTCGTACGACGAGGTCGATTTTCACACCCGCCTGCGAGGCGGCATAGAGCGCGTCGATGACCTTGGAATCGATGAGCGAGTTCATTTTCGCCCACATCTGCGCCGGACGGCCGGCCTGTGCATGGGCAATTTCGCCCTCGATCATTTCGAGAAGCCGGGCCTTGAGGCTCAGCGGCGAGATCGCGAGGTTTTCGAGTTCGTCAGGTTCGGCGTAGCCCGAGAGGTAGTTGAATACCTTGGTGGCGTCGCGGCCCAGGGCCTTGTCGCAGGTGAAAAAGCTCAGATCGGTGTAAACGCGCGCCGTACCGGGGTGGTAGTTGCCGGTGCCGTAATGCGTGTAAGTCACCAGCTCATTGCCCTCGCGACGCACCACGGTCGAGATTTTCGCGTGGGTTTTGAGGGTCATGAACCCGTAGACCACATGGGCGCCCGCGCGTTCCAGTCGACGTGACTGGCGGATATTGGCGGCCTCGTCGAAGCGGGCCTTGAGCTCCACGAGGGCGGTGACGGATTTCCCGTCTTCGGCTGCCTCGCAGAGTGCCTCGACGATGGGGCTGTCTTTTGAGGTCCGGTAGAGCGTCTGCTTGATCGCCACAACGTTGGGATCACGCGCCGCCTGCCGCAGGAAGCGCACCACGAGGTCGAATGTCTCGTAGGGGTGATGCAGCAGCATGTCCTTTTGCCGGATCGCGGCAAAAAGATCGCCGTCGTGGTCCTGGATGCGCTCCGGGACGCGGGGCGTGAAGGACGGCCAGAGCAGGTCCGGGCGCTTGTCGGTAACGAGTTCGGCCAGATCGGCCATGCCGATGAGCCCATCGATTTCCACGACCTCGTCTTCGGTGACGTGGAGTTCCTCCATGAATTCTGCCTTGAGGCCTGCAGGTGCCCCAGCTGAAAGCTTCATGCGCACGACCTCGCCCCGGCGGCGGCGTTTCAGGGCGGTCTCAAATTCGCGCACGAGGTCTTCGGCCTCTTCTTCGAGTTCGAGGTCGCTGTCGCGCAGGATGCGGAAGGCGAAATGGCCCTTGAGCTTGTAGCCGGGGAAAAGGCTGTCGAAATGGAGGAGGAGGAGTTCCTCAGAAGGCAGCACACGGCGGGTGCCGCCCTTGGTCGGTAGCGCCCAGAACCGGCGGAGCTGTGGCGGGATCGGAAGCAATGCGCGCAGAGGCGTCTTGTCCGATTTGCGCTGCATCTCCAGCGC